>LUPB01000004.1:3371-46219 GCA_001627235.1 Nitrosopelagicus sp. REDSEA-S31_B2
TAATAGTGAATTATTCCGTTATCCTTCAAACAGTTCAATGCAGAATCTAAAAACTCATCAGAGCGTTCAGGCAATAACATCAAAACTCTGTCTGCCTTTCCTGTTAACTGTTCTTCAATAACTTTGGTTGCATCTCCGTTAAGTGAGATTACTTCACCTTTTAGCTTGTTAATCTGTGCATTTTCTTTACACAACTGTGCTGCAACTGGATTAATGTCAATGTTGTATACAGTACATGCAGTATCTTTTGCTGCTAGTAGCGAAAACATTCCTACACCTCCAAACATGTTAACTATGACCTCTCCGTCTTTTACCAAACCTGCAATCCTTTCTCTTTCTGTTGATAGTCTTGGAGAAAAAAATGCCTTTTCTACATCTACGATAAACCTACAACCATTTTCTTTATACTCTGTTTGTGTTTTGTCTTCTCCTGCAATCACCTCTAACTGTCTTGTTCGAAAGTCTCCTTCTACTGGTGAAGACTGGTAAAAAACAGAATTTGCAGTACTGACTTGTTCAAGCAGTGTTTTTCCAATGATCTGTTTTTTTGAAATTAACGAATCAGGAATTCTCACTATGATGATATCTCCAATCTGATCAAATGCGGAGATTAGCTGTTCATTTTCTTCTTCAGAGAGAACATCTTGCAAGACTCTCTTTAGCATCTTGGTCATTTTCTAAAATAGTAATTACCTGATGACTTTTGTTCTTTGTCTAGTCTACTTGCTTCTTTGTTAACGCGATGTCTACTTGTCTTCTCATCTTTTCTAAATGAGATGTCTAGTGATTCCAAAAATCTGTTCATGGCATCTGTTTTTGGCATTGGTGATGTTGCAACACCTTCCACGCTTGATGTGCCCTCAAAAATTACCATTGAATCTGATACCAAATCCATCAACTGCAAGTCATGGTCTATGATTATTGCAGACTTGCCAAAGGAGCGAACAAATTTCTGCAAAAATTTGGCTACTGCAATTCTATCTTCGACATCTAAAAATGCAGATGGCTCATCTAGCGCATACAAGTCAACTTTTTGTAATAGGCATGATGCAATTGCAACTTTTTGCAGTTCTCCACCTGAGAGATTCTTTACAGATTTGTTGTATAATTTTTTTAATTTCAATGGGTCAAGAATTTGTTCTTCTTCAGCACTTCCTTCAATTGTAGTACCGTTTGCTTTTTCTAAAACTGCAATCACTTCAACATCAATATCGTTTGTTAGATATTGTGGCTTGTATGCAATCTTAATTTTCTTATCAACAGAGCCTGCATCTGGTTTTTCAACACCTGCAATCATCTTCATCATTGTAGTTTTTCCTAATGCGTTTGCACCCATTATTCCAAGCAGTTCACCCTTTCGAACAGTTCCAGGTTCTATTGAAACTGAAAATGAATCAAATTTTTTCTCAAGTTTTGGATATGAAATTACTACATCTCCTTCAAGTATCTCATCACCTGATGTTGATGCATCAAATGTGAATTTTTTATCTCTAAACCTTACGTTTTCTGTTGGTAAATATCCATCAAGAAATACGTTAATTCCAACTTTGGTAGATAATACGTTTGAAACTATGCCATATGCGGCTGGCACACCGTACAACACCTCGATATAGTCACTAAGAAAGTCAAGCAGTGTAAGATCGTGTTCTACTACCATCACGCTTTTTCCTTGTTCGGCAAGACTGTGAATTACTCTTGCAACACCAGTCCTTTGAAAGACATCATTGTATGACGATGGTTCATCAAAAAAGTAAAAGTCAGAATCCCTTGATGCTGCAGTTGCAACTGACAATCTTTGCAACTCTCCTCCACTTAATTCCTTGAGACTTTGTTCCAAAGAATTTTCTAATCCCAATTGTTTTACAAGTTCTCTTGATGCGCCTCTTTGATCATATTTGTCTAAGAGTTCTTTTCCTGTTCCATCAAATGCATCTGCAATTGTATGTACTTGTTGTGGTTTGATTGATGCTTTAATCTCTCCATTTTTTATTTTTTCAAAATGTGCTTTTAGTTCTGTTCCTTTGTAATATTTTAAAATCTCATCCCACTCTGGTGGTTGCTCATAATTTCCAAGGTTTGGTTTTAACACTCCAGAAAGAATGTTGACAACGGTACTTTTTCCCATGCCGTTTCTTCCAAGTAGTCCGACAACCTCTCCTTTCTTTGGGGTTGGAAGTTTGTAAAGTCTAAAGGAATTCATTCCATACTGGTGAATCTTGTCTGTCTTTAGTTCACTAGCCAAATTCACTATTGTAATTGCATCAAAGGGGCAAACCTTTACGCAAATTCCACATCCGTTACAAATATTCTCGTCAATTGTTGCCTTTCCAGTTTCCTCATTTAGTACAATACAGTCTGCGCCAGATTTGTTGACAGGACAGTATTTGATACACTCCAGTCCACATTTCTTGGGCTGGCATAATTCCTTATCCAGTACGGCAACACGGTGTGTCATAACGTTATTCGCCGTGGCTTTAATTTATACTTCTATGAAAAAATTCGTTCACGATTTTTTAGTTAGCTTATTATGAAAGATAATTTGTTGAAATGATAAGCCGGCCATAGCGTTTGGGTGCGACCCAATCCCATTCCGAACTTGGAAGTCAAACCAAATGTCGCTGCTGTGTTACTGACATGCGAGAGCCGTTGGGAAGCAACAGTGCTGGCATCTTTTTAATTCAATTAACTTAAGTTATGCTCAAATTTTATCAAAACATGGTAAACTGTTCTGTTTGTGGAGAAAAATTTGACAGCGACATACGATTCTTGAATCATATGATGGAAAAACACGGATTTAGAAATCCAAATATCGATAAACCAGATCGTAACAGTCGTGGATACTAGCTTCAATAATTTATAAGTCACTAAAATCGAGTTGCTCTTACAAGCAACATGATAAAAAAACAACTAGAAAAGACACTCAAAGATGCAATCAAAGAAGATGCATACATTATTGGTACAAAACAAGTTCTAGGAAACATTTCAAAATCTAAACTTGTACTTCTTTCAAAATCTGTACCACGTCATGTCAGTGAGAAAATAGAAGATGACGCAAAAAAATCAAACATTTCAACAATTGCCTTCGATGACACATCTGTTAACCTCGGAAAACTCTGCGGATTACAATTTAGAGTTTCTGCAATTTCACTAACCAACATCGCTGATGCTGATATCAAAACACTACAAAAAGAAACAGAATCCAAATGATGTTGTTAAAAACTTATCCTAAAACAAAAACCAATCAAGGTTTAAATGAGACTGAGAAATTTTTTGAGTAATTAAGATGACTATGACACAAGAAATCAAACTAACAACTGATCAAATGAAATTGATGTCATTATTCCAAAATATTACAAAAGCAACAGCAAGAGATTGCATTGAAGATGAAAAACGTGATAGAATTATCTTTGTTGTAAATGAGGGTAAGATGGGTCTAGCAATTGGAAAAGGTGGCTCTCATATCAAAGCACTCCAAAACAAGATTGAAAGAAATGTTGAACTTGTAGAATATAATGAAGACCCAATCAAACTTTTGAAAAATATACTAAATGAAAAATACATTACTGACATTAAAATATCTGAAAGATTGGATGGTTCATTCCAAGCCAATGTAGAAGTTGACGGTGCAAAGAAAGGCGTTGTCGTGGGACGAGAAGGTCGCAACGCAGAGAAGGCAAGAATCCTTGCACGCAGATATTTCAACATAACATATGTAATGATTAATAGCAAGGAACAAGCTTTCGAGTGGTAATAATGGCAAAATCACCTCTAGGACTATTTGCAGGACGAGATCTTCGTAACAAGAAAAAGCAACAGCGCTGGGCTATCTCAACTTACAAGAGAAGAGAATTAGGATTAGATAAAAAATCAAACCCATTTGCAGGTGCTCCTCAAGCAAAAGGAATTGTTTTAGAAAAAGTAGGTGTTGAAGCAAAACAGCCAAACTCTGCTGTAAGAAAATGTGTCAGAGTACAATTAATTAAAAATGGAAAATCAATTACTGCATTTCTTCCACGTGACGGTGCAATGAACTACATTGACGAACACGACGAAGTACACGTTGAAGGAATGGGTGCAACACAAGGCGGTGCAATGGGAGATATTCCTGGTGTAAGATTCAAAATTTTCAAAGTTAACAATACATCATTACGTGAACTAGTCCTAGGAAAGAAGGAGAAACCAAGGAGATAGACATGGCTGAAACAAAACCACTCTTGTTTAGAAAATGGGATACTTCTCAAATTGAAATCAAAGATTTGGGTTTACAACAACGTGTATCTGGAGACAAAACTCTTTCATCAATCTCACTAAAACCAGTCGTATATCCAATTGACTTTGGTCGTTCAGCACTAAAGAGATTCAACAAAGGTGATGTTCACATTGTAGAACGTCTAGCAAACAAACTAATGCATTTTGGTAAAAAATATGCAAAAAACACCGGAAGACAAGGTGGCAAAAAACAACATTCTCTAAAGATTATTGAAGTTGCATTTGATATTATTCATCTAAAAACTGGTCAAAATCCAGTTGAGGTTCTTGTGCGTGCAGTTGAAAACTCTGCACCAAACGAGGATACAACAAGAATTGTATACGGTGGAACTGTATATCACGTATCAGTAGATGTTGCCCCAATCAGACGTGTTGATTTGGCACTACGATTTATTGCAGATGCAATTAAAGAAGCAACATTCTCAAATCCAAAACCAATAGAAGAATACATCGCAGAGCATCTAATATTGGCTGCAAACAACGACCCTGCTGCTCCTTCTGTAAAAAAGAAGAACGAATTAGAGCGTGTCGCACAGGCTTCTAGATAATTAACTAGAATACAACAAATTCTAACGCAATATTTGTTATTATACAAAATAGATACAGTAGCCCGGCCCGGACTCGAACCGAGGTCAAAGGCTCCAGGGGCCCCTATGCTTGCCGCTACACTACCGGGCTATATGGAAAATAACAAAATGTTTGAATATATTCATTATTGTAAAAACTATCTAATCTTAATTTCATGCAATGCCGTTGCATAATCGCAATCTGCTTTTAGTCGCATATATGGAATCAATCTAAAATGTATAAAGTAAGATTGCTTTTCTTTGTAAAGTAAACCTCTTTGAATTAATGATGACAGTCCCCTTGATAATGCATTAACTGACATTCCGTATTTTGTAGAAATCTCATCACGCTTTTTTTGATACTGATCAAGTGAAAACTCGGCATCGTTTACCTCAAGAATTAATGGCCAAACAACCTCCTTCCACACAAATCTGCGGTTTTGTGTGGCTGATGCGTATTTGCCTTTCTCGCTCAACATTATAATATCAAACTTTATGGATATAAGAAATAATGTCTCAAAAAGAAATCCAAGAATCTTTAGACTTGATGGAAAAAGATTGGGATTTTGATCCAATCTTACATGACTTTGTTCTTGGAAAGTACACCGACGTGACAGATTTCACACTAAAAGTAAAAGATGTAATATTTCACATTCCATATCTTCCAAAAGAAAAGAAGTACATCTTATGGAAATGTTACTGGCCTGACTGTCATAATTGCTGTGAAAGACAAGGTCGCTTGCCTCTAACATCAAATGATTTAATCCAGATTGGTCAAGGCCTAAAATATCAAAAGGTATCTGAGTTTGTAAAAAATGAAACAATAATTGCAACTCATGATGAGCCAACTCCTTCTGGCGGACTATCTGTCATGACAAACATTCACTTGAAACGAAAAACTGATGAAACTGAAGCTGAAGATGGTACTCACATCTCTTGTAGATTTCTTGATGATGAAGGTGCATGTGGAATACATCCTAACCGCCCAGGTGTTTGTTACCTGTATCCATTTTCAACATGGGCGCAAAACGAAAAAGGTCGCGCACGCGTACATGCAACATTCCAATTTACAGGTGACTGTCCTGGATTTTATCTCTCTGAATCGCTTGATTCTATGAAAGAAGTGTTTGATGATTATTCTACTACCATCTATGACTATAACATGAAATCAAGTAGAACTCTGAAAGATGGTTTTGGATCTCTTAGTATGTCTTAGGCTTTAGCAACTTTTAGCAAATCGCCAATTTTGATATGCATTCCAAATCTGTCTTCATGCTTTTTCATATATCTGAAGATTGCAATAAAGTCAGGCAATGCTTTCAAGAAATTAAAATCATGATGAATTTTTGCTCTGACAAAATTGAATACTTTTGCATAAACTTTGTAGTGTTCTTCAACTGCTTTTTCATATGCTTTGAAATCATGCATATTTTCAATGAAAATGTCAACACACTGCATTGATGGAATTATTCCTTCCCCTAACAGTGCATAAACTGTTCCAATTGATTCTCCTACTCCAACAACTTTGCCAGAATAATATGGCTTGCATCTATCTGGGGTTGCTAATCTAATTGGACGTCCTTTTGTAGCAACAATTTTTCCTCCATGTTTTTTTAGAAATTCATCTGTTGCTTTAACATGATTTTTGTTATAATCGCCTGCACCGATATGTGCAAAGTTGTCACCAAGTGGGAAATACCAAAAATATCCTGACATTCCTGGGAATGGTTCGATGTAAAAATCATCATAAGGGACTCCGTTTTCATATTCTACTTTATACTCGTATGTTGGCAAGAAGAAATCTTGCTCCATTTTTGGCAAGTATACTCTATGAAATCCTGTACAATCTACAATCATGTCATATTCTTTTTCAAGTTCTTCTAATGATGGTGCTTCTCCATAAATTATCTTAGAATCTTTAATGAAATCTTTAATCAGTCCAAGTTTGTTATATGTACAAAGTCCTTTCAAACCAATATCAAATTTAACGTCATTATTCATTTTTACATGCATGTTTTTTCCGTCATGAATTAGAAAATTATTAAAATCTCTGCCTGTTTTTTTACAAAAGTTTGTTAATTCCTCTTTTATTGTTCCCCATGCACAAATCGAATCATGTTTTTCTTGAATCATTCTTTCATAACCTACAACCTCGTGCTCTGAATCTTTGAGTCTTGCCATAAGATAACTTCCAGCAACTCCCATGCCCATGACAGCAATTTTCATTTGATCTAACTAGTCATTTACCTAATAAATACAATTCCAGTTTTACTCAATCAAAATTGCTGGTTTGTATGGTCTTGCATGTCTTGCTTTTCCTTTAGGATCGTAAACATCCGTATCTGATTCAGAATAAACTTGAATTTCAACTCCAAACTCTTTTTGTCCCATACTGGATAGTTCTTCTGTTAGGAACTCTTTTTCATTAAATGAATCTGATTCAAGTTTCATTTTCTTAATTGACTCAGACTCTGAATGCAAGTCTTTAATCACTTTTTGAACATAATCTGGCATTTTCTTGGCATCAATAGTCTCAGGATCTGCAAGTAACTCCTTCATAACTACTCCCATGTTGTTTTGACCTCCAACCATCACACTCAAAATTTTACGATAAATTTTTGATTTCATATTATCTGAATTCACATAGATGACAATTTTTTGTGGGGTAATTTTTGTTACCTTGAGAATGTTTGCAATGTCTTCGATGGTTGATTTTAACAATTCTTCTGCTTGAATTATTGTAGCATCAACTTTATCTGAAGAATATTCTGGCCATTGTGATTTTGATACTAATTCTACATTTCCTAATTTTTCCCACATTTCTTCGGCAACATGAGGTGCAAATGGAGAAAGCATTGCAACTCTAGTAGAATTTATCTGATGTAAAATTCCCGAAACATCGTTTCTTTGTTTTGCTTGAACTCTTTTTTGATACCAACTAAGATCACTTTCAAACGTAAACAGAATTTCATGTAATGCCTCTCGCAATCTCATTTTTTCCACAGCTTCTGTTACTTCTGCAATTTTACTTTGAGTTTTAGATAAAATCCATCTGTCTTCAGCTTGTAACTCTCCAATCTCGTCTTTTTTGAGCGACTCACACTCCTCTAATAGTGATTGTAACTTGTTTTGAATACCTGAAACTGATTCCATGTTAAAGTCTGCATCTTGTAACAGTTCTGCTGATGAGATAATTGCTAATCTAATTGGATCTGCACCGTGGTCACGGATTGCGGTACGAAGTGGTATGATATTGCCCATACTTTTTGACATTTTGGCGCCATCCATCATGACACTGCCATTAACAACAATCTCTTTTGGCCACAATTCTTTTTCAAATATTGCAGCATGATTCAAAACAAAAAATGACAAGTGATTTTGTACTAAATCTCGTCCAGAATGTCTTGCGTCTACTGGATAGAAGTATTGGAACTCTCTTTTCACCGTACTGATTACATCTTCGGCAAGATTTGATGAACTTGTTACTGTTGTTAAATCTCCTTTATCTAAGAAAACATAATCAAAGAACTCTTTTGTAAGGTTCTCTGGCTTTACTGTTCCATCATTTACAAATCGTGATATGGTATAGTATGCCATGTAAATGACACTATCAGACAATGATTCTACAATCCAGTCTTTATCCCATGGTAGTTTTGTACCAAGACCCTGTTGTCGTGCACATGCTCTTTCATGTAGCCAATTAATTACGTCATGAAATTCTGTCTTTATCTTATTTGGAAGAATGTTCATGCTGTCAAGGCAATCTCTTGCTACTTCTTTCCATTTCTCATCTCCATAATTCAAGAACCATTGATTGTTCAAGACTTTAACGACACACTCGGCACCACAGCGGCATCTAATTGGTGAATTTTGTAAAGTTGGGAATGACTCTAACTGATTTTTATCTTTTAGCCAATCTCTAACCTTGTTTCGTCCAAACTCTACCTTTTCATTGACAAAATCTCCACACTTTTCATTTAATTTTCCACCGACAAACTCCTTGAGGTATAATTCTTCTGTAGCTTCTTCTAATTTTGAATCACTTTGGTCTGTAACTCCTAATCTTTCACAAACATCTTTTGCTGGAATCTCTCCATACCCTTCTGTTACTATGATTGGTATTGGTTCAATTTTTAATGCTAATTCGTGATTTTTTGATTTTAAATCCATCAATGCTTGATAGTCTTTAGGTGCATGTGCTGGAACTGACATTACCAGACCTGTGCCCATTCCAGGTTCAACAAAATCTGCTTCGAAAATTGGAATCTCTTGTTCTGTGTGTGGTGCCTTAGCTGTTTTACCAATAATTTCTGTTCCTTTGATGTCTCCTTCATTTGTAATTTCTTTTCCAAAGAATTCTAATTTTTCAACACATTCTTTTGAAACAATCCATTTCTCATCGTCAACTTTGATCTTTTTGTATATGACGTTTGGATTCACCCAGAGATTTGTAATACCAAAAAGCGTTTCAGGTCTTAATGTTGTAATTGGAAATACGTATTCATCTAGTCTGAATTTTACAAGATAGTTTTCATCATTAATCTTTGGTTCGACATCTCCCATTGTATCATGTTGTGATACTGGATTTTGATCAACTGGGCACCATCCTACTGGATGTGAACCCTGAATAATCCTGTCGTTGTCACGTAATGTAGTAATCTGCCATTCGATAAATTTCTGATAACCTGGAACTATTGTTGTAAATTCTCGTCTCCAGTCAATAGAGTAGCCCATCTCAATCATTCCAGACTTTATTTCTTCATGAAAATAGTCTGCAATTTTTATTGGTTCAACAAATGTCTTGATTGCATCTTCTGGAACATGGTATATGTTTCGTAATCCATCAAGAATTTCTTTTTCACCTGCTTCAATTCTTTTTGCCATTCCAAGAACAGGAGTTCCAGTATAATGGAATCCCATTGGAAATAATACGTTGTATCCCTTCATTCTGTAAAATCTTGCATGAACATCTGCTAACGTGTATGTTCTACCATGTCCTATGTGTTGAGGTGAGTTTGGATATGGATATGCTACTGTAATGAATTTTTTTGGTTTATCATTTGGATTTGTTTCAAAATCTTTAGCTTCTTGCCACTTGCTTCTCCATTTCTCATCAATTTGATTCCAGTTAATCTCCATCTTGTTTACCTATTGGATAATCATGGACTTCGCATTTTTAATTGCATCTTCTTTTTTTGACTTGTCGGTTCCTCCTCCTTGGGCAAATTTTGGACTTCCTCCACCTGCTCCTCCTAAAATCTGAGAAATACTCTTGACAATTTCTCCTGCACTTTTCTCTTTTGAGATGTCTTCGCCTGCATAAACAATAACTCGAACTTTTTCTCCTTGCTCAAACAATCCGCAATATACCAATTTTGGATCAGTCTTACAAAGTGTTTCACCTAATCCTATGTGGAACACATCATCATAGTTGTCACTTGTTGAATAACAAAAGTTTGCTTTTCCAGATTCTGCTAATTCCATTGTGATGTCATCTATCGTTACTGAACCTTGTTTACATTCTAACAGGGATTTTGCTATTACAGGAATTCTTTCTTTGGCAAGTTGTCTTTGTTCTAATCTACGCTCTTTTTCTTGTTCTCTTAGTTTCTCTTCTTTTTCTTTATTTTCTGAATCTACTTGCTTCTTTTTTACAAACTCCTTTGCCCCATCTCCAGAAACAAATTCAATCCTTACGACTCCGTCCTGAATTCTTTTTGTTCTTGTAATTTTGATTTGTTCAACATCTGATGTGTTTGCTACATGTGTTCCTCCACACGCTTCTATGTCTAAATCTCCAATTGATACAATTCTAACTGATTTTACAGGCACAACTCCTCCCTGATAAATTCTAAATCCGTACTTTTGTTCTGCAGTACCTCGGTCAAAATTTTCTATCTTCACTGGTATGGATTTTTCAATAATTCCGTTTGCTGCCTGTTCAATTTTTACAACATCTTCATCTGTTAATGCAGAATGATGTGTAATGTCTAATCTTGCATGGTCGGCTTCTTTGAATGCTGAATGTTGCCATACCCATGAACCTAACACACTTCTTGCTGATGTATTTATGATGTGAGTGCTTGTATGATTTTTTGTTATGCCATCTCTTCTTGTTGAATCAACTACACACGAAACTGTATCACCTTCTTTTGGAATTTCTCCTTTAATTTCATGAACTACTATGTTACCGTGTTTTGTAATGTCCACTATGTCACATTCTGCAATCTTTCCATGATCTGGTTCTTGACCTCCACCTCTTGCATAAAATCCAGTTTTATCTAGAACTACAAAATTATCAAACACCTTCAAAACTTTTGCACTAAACTCTCTTGGGTCGTCACCATAAAACAAAAGTTCGGTATCTGGAATTCCTTCTAGTGGCAAGGTTAACTGCTCTTTTTGTTTCTTTGACTGATGCAAATCAGAAAGCTTTGCGTAAAATGTCGATGGAATTTCTGAAATTACTTTCATTTCCTTTAGATATTCTGGAGTTACTCCATCAGATTCGTAAAGTCTTATCAAATCTGTTACGCTTGGTTCTTTGTCTAATTTACTAACAATTTTCTGCATTCTTTGTTTTGAACTATCGTATCTGCCTGCCTCAATTGAAATAATCTCTTTTACATCGTCTCGTGTATCTTCTAATTCTGGGTATGTATTTTTCAAATAATCAATCTGTATGTCGATTATTTCATCCAAATCAAATTTTAGCTTTAATCTGTCCATAGTTGAAACAATTCTTCGTAGCATTATTCGAAGGTTGTATCCTCCTCCGACATTGCTAGGAAGTGCACCATCTGAAATTGCAAAGATTAGTGTTCTGATATGGTCAATTATTAGATAAATTCCTTCTAGTGGTGTTATAATGCGGTTAATCTGTTCATCTGATAATCCCGTAGATTTTATGGCATTTTTTCTCACTTGGGATAAATCATCATACAATTCCAAATTCTTTGCAATTTCGGTGAAATATGGAACAAGTACTGAAGAATTTGCATCTATCCCTGCATCCTGAATTAATTTTTCAGTAATCGGACCAAAGCAACAATCGTATGCAGTTGGTGTTCCCATTGTAATCCAAGCAAATCTCTCAAGACCTGCACCCATGTCAATAATTCTTTGATCAAGTGTTTTGTAATCTGAAAGGTCACCTTGAAATTCTGTAAAAACTGCGTTACCTAACTCTAAACCTCTAACAAAATATTCTAATGACGAACCAAAAGAACCTCCGCCTTCCCAAACATCTTCAACAAATGTAATTTCTTTTTTATCAATTCCAAATTGCTGTGTTAACAAATTAAAATCTAAATTAACACACTCATCTTTCCAATATCCACTTTCATTTGGTATGCTGTGTTGTCCTATCATGCAAAAAGATGAGAAATGTCTTCCAGTAACACCAACATTTTCTAAATCTTTGAACCTTAAACATGTCTGTGGTACAACAAGTGGGTTTGCAGGAAACTCAAATGTCACTTTACTTCCCATGACTCTTTGGAAATCAACAATTGATGCAATTGTAAAGTAAAGGTCATCTCTCCATCTGCATACAACTGGATATCTGTTAATTGAAGTATGATTGTTTTTCACGAAAAATGATTCTACTTCTTTCCATGATTGTGTATAATCGAATCTCTTTGATGTTGGTGGTTCCCCAATGAATGAGTATGTATCATCAGAATGATCTGGACATTTGTCTCTATTTGCATCCAAAGTCCAGAAATATCTGTTACAAGTCTTGCATGATTTTCGTTCAAATCCTTGATCTTCGAAAAGATTAACGTTGTAGTATCTTTGTGGATCTGCTGAAAACTTGTCGAGAATCTCTTTTTTATTCACTAAATTTTTGACCTAGTGCCGATATTAAGGACTGTCGATTCAACCGTTAAATATAGAAAAATGTGAAGCAATTCATGTTCGGAAGAAAAAAAGGAGAAGTTAAAGAAGGAGATTTTGTATTTACTTCTCGAAAAGATGAAGAAGGAGATTTTCATAACATCGTATTTGGAACAGTTACAGGTGTTGATGGAAATAAAATCGGTCTGAATGGTTTTATCGTAAATCCTGTTGGTCTAAAAAATAAAGTCTCACAAGGAAAAGCCGGTCCACGTTCAAAAGAAATTCTAACAGATCCTTCCTCTGAGAACTGTATTTTTGCTTTAATCTATAGAATCGAGTATGAAAACTTCACCGATGTTATTGATATTGAAGCTGAAAAAGTAGAATTTATCTCAAAAAAGATTTTCACCGTCTTTGATGGCTGGATTCGAGAATCTCTATCTGAACTAATCAATAATGTACTTTCTTTGCCACCTGGTACAGAACAAGATCATGCCAAGAGAATCCTAAAACAAAAGATGGAGAATCTCTATGATAAAGACCTGAAGAAAAACCTCTATTCTGTTTGCAGAAGCCTAAAAATTCTGATCTAAGGGTAAATTCTGATAGCTTTTTATTATGCCTGACGGCTTTTTTGTACATGGAATATGTTTACGCTGCATTGATGTTGCACAAACTCGAAAAAGAAGTTAACGAAGCAAACGTTACTAGCGTAGTTAAAGCAACCGGCGCCGAAGTCAACGAAGCCCAAGTTAAAGCACTTGTAGCATCATTGGCCGATGTTAACATCGAAGAGGCAATCAAAGCAGCACCTGTAGCAGTTGCCGCAGCAGCACCAGCAGCAGACGCTCCAGCAGAAGGTGGAGACGACAAGAAAGAAAAGAAAGCAGAACCACCAAGCGAGAAACAAGAAGAAGCAGCAATGGAAGGCTTATCCTCTCTATTCGGCTAAACTATCCTCAAAACCTTTTCAACGTTATTAGTGACTAGATTCTACTGTTATTGGTTTGGCAGACTCATCTTTGTCAATTGAGTTTTTCATTTACATTTTAGATCTATTTGGAACAATGGCTTTTGCTGTAACTGGTGCATTCAAGGCCATTGAACACAAAGCCGACATTGTGGGAATAATCATTCTTGCTACAATTACAGGTGTTGCTGGCGGTACAATACGTGATGTCATTCTTGGTAAGGACTTGCCAAATTCTCTAATTGATCCTTCATATGTCATAATTACTGTTGTATCTGCTATTGTAATCTTCCTTTTGCACTCTAAAATGAAAAAACATTGGAACGTATTTTTGAAATTTGATGCTATTGGATTAGGAGTTTTTACTGTAATTGGTGCAACTTTTGCCTATAACATGTTTGGAATGAACTTCCTTGTAATCGTGCTTTCTGGAATGCTTACTGCTATTGGTGGTGGAATATTACGTGATGTGTTTGTTAGCCAAACTCCTATAGTATTTGTCAAAGAATTGTATGCATCAGCCAGTTTTCTAGGTGCATCTGTATTCTACATTGTGATATTTCTCACAAATGATGTGTATGCAGGAACAATATCTGGACTATTATTGGCTACTGGACTAAGAATGGTTGCAATGAAGTATAATTGGAACTTGCCTAAGGTAAAAAGTAGTTAATTATGCAGGTGTGTAGTCTTTTGCTTTAGAAGCGACGCCTTGTGCTTGTCCATGTGCCTTTTGTAAGATTTGTTCTTTGGTGTCTTCAGTCATATATCCTGCTTCAGTTGAAACAGAACGGGCTGATTGTGCTGCCTTTGCTAATATTTGTTCAATGTTGTCTGCAGTAATGTATGCTGCTTCGATTGAAAGTGAAACTGCTTGTTGATGGGCTTGTGCCAAATCATTTCTGAATTTCTCAACATCGATAATCATCTCTTCTTGTTGATAGACTAATCCTTCTTCTAGTGCTGAATTGAGAACAATTCCTGCCTCAATTGCTTTAATGTCTAGTTTAGTCAATAATCCTGCGAGTTTTTCAGATATTGGTTCTCCTTTCTTGACAGGTACTGTCTCTTTCATAATCCAGATTGTACCTTGGTCAATCTTTGTTGGAATATTATTTTCTTTAAAGTCAGTTAACATTGGTCCTGGTGCAATTCCAGTATTCTTTGGTGGAATGACAACATCCATGCTTGCATTATCTCCACCTCTTGCAAATAGCATAACTTTGTTTTTTCCTAAAAGAACATTGAGTTTGAATGGTGACATGTTTGTAAACATGAAAAGACACTGTCCCTCTAGTTTGTCAATAAATTTGTCTACTCCTGTTACTCCAGCTTTTTCTAAAGCTAATCTTGCAACTTTATCTTTAACACTAAATATTTCAACTTCACCCTGAAGTTTCTTTCTTAGTGGAAGTAATTGTGATGCTCTAACTTTTTCCATTCTTACAAGAGCTATGACATTGTATTTTTTTGGAAGCTCTTGTAGCTGTTGATACATCTGTGTTTTCTTTTTTGGATATGTTGTTCTATTCTCATGCATTTTATTTCACCTTATGATCTAGTTTTACTGCTTTTCCCATTGTTGTCTTAATCATATACTTTCTAATGTTCTTGTCACCGTTTGGCAATTTTCCTTTCAAGTTGTTAATTACTGCCATTGCATTTGCAGCAACTTGATGTTCGTCCATTTCTGAATCTCCAACTTTACATGAAATTGAAAGTGAATTTTTTACTCTAACTCTAATTGATGTTTTAAATCTACTTAGGAATGATTCTATTGGTGCGTTAAATGGTACTGGTGTTGGCATTTTTCCTCTAGGTCCTAAAAGTTGTCCTAATGATTTACCTACTACAGGCATTAGTTTTGTATCTGCTAGGAAAAAGTCGTATTTGTTGATTAATTTTCGTGATGCTCTCTTATCTTCTGCTAATTTGTTTACATTATCATTATCTAAAACTTCGTCTGCTTTTGCTTCTTTTGCTTTTAGTCCCATATCTCCTGAAGCCATGACACAAACTGCTGCTGGTTTTGACATTTGGTTTGGTAGTTGAATTACCTCATTTAGTGCAAATCCCTTTTTGACATCAATATCTTTTAGGGTGATGTAAAGCTCAAGTGATTCTTTGAACTTTCTTTCTTTTTCTCCTTTCTTTGCTTCTTGGATTAATGTGACGATTTCAGACTCGTTAACCATGTCAAAAACCTTAATTCCTCACTTATTATCGTTTAGAGTAAATAATTTCCGGGACCATTATTTTTCCAATATTGACACATCTTTATCCAAATTTTAGCAAAATTCTAGATGTTTCTGGCAAAACTTACATTTACTACTAAAATTTACTAAATTTAAGAAAATGGCTAAAGCAGATGACCTTGATCTTAAACTATTATCTGAATTAAAAAAAGATGGAAGTATCTCTATTCCACTTTTGGCAAAAAAACTCAACATCAATGCATCTGTTTTGTACAGCAGAATCAAACGTCTGCAAAAAAAGAAAATGATAAAGAAATTCACCATAGATATTGATGAATCTCAATTAGGATTTGGTGTAAAAGCGTATGTTGGAATAAACCGAGACCCAAAATTTAAGACAGAAATTCATGAAAATCTATTGAAAATCCCAGAAATTGACCGAATCATTGAGGTAACTGGTAGATTTGATTTGATGGTTGGTGCCTTAGCTGAAGATCTTGAACAATTACACAATATTGTAGTGGACAAAATTGGGAAAATTGATGGAATTCAGAATACTGAAACCTTTGTTGAATTGGAAAGAACTGAAAAATCTCCGATGTATCTTTCTAACTAGTCTGTAATTTTTCGTCCCATTTACCGTCATTAACCTCGACAGTAATCTCTTTTGGTGTTTTACCTTCTACTTTGATGCCTAGACATTGGCATGTTCCAATAATCTGTTTTGCGACTGATTTAAGCTCGGATGCATATGATGTTTCGAGTTTAACATTTGCAACTTTGACTACTGCTTCCATTCCGATGTCAGCAACCCATTCTGTGCCAGAAGTGCCAGAACCTTTTTGGATGTTTGCCTCTTTGAGAATTAGTGCAGATGCTGATGGAATTCCAACATCAATGTCCCATTCTTTTGTATCTGTGTCAACACTAACTGTGACTGGAACTTTCATTCCCTTAAAGTCACCTGTTTTTTCATTAATCTTGTTGATAACTTCCATGATGTTTACTCCAAGTGGACCAAGTGCTGGACCTAGTGGAGGACCTGCAGAAGCTTCTCCTCCTGTTACTTGTGCTGAAATTGATTGTTTATCGCCCATTTGAAATTCGTCTCTTTTTTAATGATTTATTCCTTCCTATGATGCAACCGGTTTGAGATAGTTTGCATCTACTGTTACTGGTAATTGATATGGAGCATCTAGTAAAACTACTGTAGCTTCTTCTTTATCGTGATCAACTCTTGTAATGGTTGCTTTCATTCCTTTGAATGGTCCGCCAATTACTTCTACTGTTCCATCAACTGCTAATTCTGAAACTGTGGATTTCTTTACAAGATAACTTTCAATTTCGCTAAATTCTAACTCTCCTCTTAATTGTCCTTTTACATGTCTCAATCCTTGAGTTGCCATAAACATGACTTGTGGATCGTTTGCTTCAATAACGACATATCCTTTCAAGTTCTCAACAATTAGGACTGATTGAACATCTAGTTCACCGCTTCTCATTTTTGCTTCTAATTGTCTCAAAACGACCTTCTCTTGACCTCCGGTGGTTCTAAGTGCAAATAAGTGGGAATTGGTTGTTTCTGACATTTTCTATCTCTATTTGAAAACCATGTTTGGTGCAATGTTTGAAAAGATGAATTGAATACCGAATCCTAGTAGTCCTACTGTGGCAAATCCAAACAAAACGAGTCGCATGTGCTGTTTGTAGACCTCCTTATCGGATTTCTTTGTTAATTTTATAGTGTTAACTATATTCTTGAGCATAAGTCTTGGGTTCAAATTATAATGAAAAATAATAATGTGTCAATATATCTTTTATTCATGGATTTACTGGTGGCATTCAAAAATGACCCTGCTGGTCATAATATGGCCAAATTCATCTCACAGGATATGACTAAAGATGGTGATGTCTTTCGTGGAAAAAATTTTGATTTGATAGAAATTGACTCTCCTGCAATCTCTGCAGATTGGTTAGATGAAAAATATGATTATGATGGATTTGTATTTTTATCAAAACATGCTGCTGAATCGGGAACCCTTGCATTAACGTGCCATAGTACGGGAAACTTTGATGAGGCAAAATTTGGAGGAAATAACAAAGAGATTGCAATTCCATATACAAATTTCCAAAAACGATACATGCAAAATCTTTGGAATGTACATGATTCATTTTCAGATTTTGAAATTACTATCGAGGCTACTCATCATGGACCTACACATCTCAAAAAACCCTCAATATTTGTAGAGATTGGAACAACCGAATCTCAGTGGAATGATGAGTCTTTGTGTTCGTCTGTGGCAAAATTAGTAGTAGATACCTATGAACAAGAGCCTGTCTCATTTCCTTTCGCAATTTGTTTTGGCGGTACTCATTATTCTGAAAAATTCACAAAAGAATTACTATTTGGAAAATATGGTTTAGGAACAGTAATGCCAAAACATGCATTAGAATTTCTTAATCCTCAATTGTTTGAACACATCATTGCACAAAATCGTGGCGCAAAAGCTGCATTACTAGATTGGAAAAGTCTTGGAAGGTATAAACAATCTTTACTTGATCTTCTTTCTACTACAGAACTAGAGGTTGTAAAACTTTGAAAATAGAAGAAAAAATTTATAGAAAATTGTTGGAGGTGCCTTCTGGTTATGTAACCACATATGGAGATCTTGCAAAAGCAATTAATCTAAAAAATGGCCAAAGAGTGGTTGGTCAAATTATGAAGAACAATCCTTTCCCTGTCATTGTTCCATGTCACAGAGTTGTAAAGTCTGATGGAACTGTTGGTGGGTATGCATATGGGACAGAAAGAAAAAAGCACATGTTATCAAAAGAAGGATTAGAAATTAACAATGATAAAATTTTAGATTTTAAAAAAAATCTATTTCGTTTCTAAGATTTTTGTGTAGTAATTTCTTCAGCAATAACAGTTCTTAGATGTGCTTTGTTTCTAATTGTATTACCGCCAATCTTTTTGTAAATTTTCTTGAATGAATCATTTGTGATTTCTTTTCTGTCCTTTGAAACTTTGAGTAAATATCTCAAGGCACGTACTTTGTTCACATAAACGGTTTTCTTACCTACACGTGCACCTTTACGACCTTTTTTGGAACCTTGTTTTGTTCCTCTTTTTGCTTTCTGGATTCGTTTGGTTTGTGCTCTTCCGTGAGATGTACCTGTAAATGATTTGATTGTAATTGTATTTGCTGTCATCAAGCTTCTGATGTCATCTCTAGTGATTGCATCTGCAATATCGTCTAAGTGTTCTTCATTAAATCTAACACGGTGTACTCCAACTCCTGCAATTCTTGAGACTAGTCTCTTTTTTGATCTTAGATTAACTGGCATTTTGACTCACTCTCGCATTAAAGACTTTGAATTTCTTTTCTATTGCAATTTTCATAATTTCTCTTCTCTTTTTTGCACCAACACTATGGCCAAATCTAATTCCATCTTCTTTTGGATTAAGATTTTCTAAATCATTTACATTATGTACTAAATTATCTGTATAACCTGATGGGTGCAATCCATATGCAATTTTTGGTGTGCCGTATCCTACCTTTACCAATCCTGGACGACCACGACTTTTTTGTTTTCTTTGATGATTATCAATTCCTTTTGGTTTTCTCCAGTTAGTTTCTAATCTTTTGTACCTCCAGCTTTCTGGACGAATAAATTCTGGTCTACTAACTCTAGCTTCTTCTCTTGCCTGAAGCTTTTCTTTGTTTATTGGCATAGAGTTAAACCTTGAAATTTAACATAAATACGTATCTAACTCTGACAAATTTGGATCTGAGAAAGAGATAATAACATTCGATTTTTCCCAAGGATCCGTAGATATGACACTAAAAACTAACTTTGAGGGGATTTTCTAACATGTCTAACACAAGTTCAAAAGTACATGACCAATTAGTGGAATTTGGAATAACTCCAAAGTCCATTTACCGAAATCTCTCTGTTGAAAAATTGGTAGAACAATCAGTCACGAAACCATTGATTGGGGTGATGTTAATAGACAATTCCCAACTGAAAAATTCAATTCAATATTTGAAAAAATGAAAAAACATGCAGAAGGAAAAGACTTGTATGTTTTTGATGGATTTGTAGGCGCTGATACTCAAAATCGATTAGCAATTCGTGTAATTAATGATCATGCATGGCAAAATCTCTTTTGTAGACAATTGTTTGTTCGACCATCAAACGAAGAATTAGAATCACACGAGCCTGACTTTACCATCGTATGTTTAAATGACTTTGAAACAATTCCTGAAATTGACGGAACCAGAACTAATGTCTTCATTTTGATTAATCTTTCAAAGAAAATTGTTCTCATTGGTGGAACAAACTATGCCGGTGAGATGAAAAAATCAATGTTTGGTGTCATGAACTATCTTATGCCAAAAAAAGACGTATTCCCAATGCACTGTTCTGCAAATATTGGTAAAGATGGTGATACTGCATTATTCTTTGGTCTATCTGGCACTGGAAAAACAAGCTTATCTGCAGACCCTGAACGCATGCTCATTGGTGATGATGAACATGGTTGGTCTGAAAGTGGAGTTTTTAATTTCGAAGGTGGATGTTATGCAAAATGTATCAATCTTAACGAAGAAGCCGAACCACAAATTTGGAACGCAATAAAATCTGGCGCAGTTTTAGAAAATGTTGTAGTAAACAAAGATACTCTAAAGCCTGACTTTGATGATGGAAGTTTAACTGAAAATACACGTGCAGCATATCCTCTTGATTACATTCCAGGTGCTGTAATTCCAAGTGTAGGTGGTCATCCTAAAGTCATAATATTTTTGACCGCTGATGCATTAGGTGTTTTACCACCTGTTTCAAAATTAACAAAAGAAAGTGCAATGTTTCATTTCATGTCAGGTTACACAAGCAAACTTGCTGGAACCGAACGTGGAATTAAAGAACCAAAGGCAACATTTTCAGCATGCTTTGGTTCACCATTCATGCCTCGCCCAGCATCAGTCTATGCAAAAATGTTAGGAGAGAAAATTTCTGAACACAA
Organism: Nitrosopelagicus sp. REDSEA-S31_B2; assembly: GCA_001627235.1. Classification (GTDB taxonomy): domain Archaea; phylum Thermoproteota; class Nitrososphaeria; order Nitrososphaerales; family Nitrosopumilaceae; genus Nitrosopelagicus. Next base: position 24,240 of record LUPB01000004.1, read on the forward strand.
TACAGTTGTTTATCTCATCAACACTGGTTGGTCTGGTGGTCCATATGGTGTTGGAAAAAGAATTAGCATAAAGTATAGTCGTGCAATGGTTACTGCTGCATTGACTGGTAAATTTGACTTGATAAAATTCAGACATGATGATACATTCAATCTGGATGTTCCTACCGAATGTCCGGGAGTACCTTCTGATGTATTAGACCCAAAAAATACATGGATTGACAAAGACTCCTATGATTTATCAGCAAAAAAATTGGCACAGATGTTTAGTGAAAACTTTACAAAATTCAAAGATGCCTCACCTGAAATTAAAGAAGCTGGACCTCAAATTCAATAATTTCTTTTCCTAAACTTCAATCCTACAATTATTACAATTGTAAATATTATTCCTAAAATTATTAATGCACGTTCTGGTAACACTGAATTCTCTACAATTGGTTTTTGTTCACTCAAATCTTCTTTGATATCATAAAACTCAAAGACATCAAATGTACCTGAACTGTTTCTCACATTTGCTTCAATCCAATATCTTCCTGCATCGTACAATTTTAGACTGTCAAATTTTTTTGGAGTTATTGAAATGGTTCGTTCATCAAACGTTTTACTATTTGTTACGGTAATCTTTGCATACTCCCAATCAATTGGACGTTTAACTTGAAATGTTAACTCATTTTCTTTTTCTAAAATTACTATTGATGCCTCACTAACTTTAATCACGATTGGAATTTGATATATTATGTCATTTTGAGTAATGAATGCTCTAGTCTCAAAATCACCTGTTTTACTATCAATTAATTTTGAAGTAATGTATAATGATGAATTCTCAACTCTATAATCAAATTCAATATTATCAATTTTTGAAAACTCTACTTTTTGAATATCTACTATGTTGTTTATTCCTCTAATCATAATCTCATATTCTTCGGAGGATTTTTGTTCCGATAGATTGAACATCAACTTTGATGGTTCAAAAATTAATTCTGAACTAAAGGCCTTTTTTAGATCAATTCTTCCTGCTCCACCTTCGTTAAATCCAAATTCATCTTTGTACTGGTCTGTAATTACATCTGAAGTTGTTACAAGTATTGACTTTATTTCATGAGGTGTGAATTCCGGATTCTTTTCTAAAAGTAATGCAATTGAGCCTGCAACATGTGGTGCAGCATAACTTGTCCCACTTGTTATGTTGTAGTAATTTTTTAGAGATGTTGTATTTACAAAAACTCCTGGTGCAACCAAGTCTGGTTTCATGTAAAATGGAGACACAGGTCCTCTTGAACTAAATGTTGCAATAAAGTCAGGATGATTAAACACATTGAATGTAGCTGATGATTCTGTTTCTATGATTTTTCTTAATTCTAAGCCTTCTTCTCTTGTCATTGAAACTGTAGGTATTGTAGGATAGTAATCCTCACTAACATATTCATGAATTAATTCACCAAAAAATATTCCAGGTTGGTTGTTGTAAACGATTAATCCTTTAGCACCGTTTTTTGTTGCAAAAATCTCCTTATCTGAGAAAAATACAATCTCGTCAGCTTCTTCTCCCCCTCGTTCTGCAAGAACAATTTTTCCTTTTACATCAATTCCCTCAAAATCATTTTCTCTACTATATTCGGCAAATACAATTTCTGTAGAAATTGGATCTGATATTGTGTCTGTTCCAAGCATTGGCAACACTTGGAATTGCGTTCCATCTACTTCTAGTGTTGAAACCATGCTTGAATCTCGATTGTTATATGTGGCTCCAACTGTTATTGCATTAGGATTTCTTGCTGGACTTCCAATAGTACTTTCATCCGGTCCACTATTTCCTGCAGCGGCAACTACCACTACTCCTTGTTTAATTGCATTATTGACTGCCTGATCTATTTTGTTATGTGTCATGTTTACGCCAAGGCTAATGTTTATGATATCGACTTTATCTTCTACTGCTTGATTAATTGCTTTGATAATCAAATCTGATGGAACTGATTCGCCATCTGATGATACTCTGTACGAAAAAATTTCTACATTAGGTGCTATACCCTTAAGCTGACCGTTTGCAGCAATAATTCCTGCTACTTGCGTTCCGTGCCCATTTGTATCTTGAGGAATATCATCTCCTTCAACAAAATCATATCCTTTGGAGAATCTCGGTGTATCGTCTTGACTAAAAAAATCAGGATGATTTAGATTAATGCCTGTATCGATAACTCCTATCTTTATTCCGTCACCTGTAAAACCTAATTGCTTTGGAAATTCTACTCCAATGTATGGGCCACTATTATCTAGTAATAATTGAAAATCATCTTGAAAATCTATAAAATTTACAATAACAAATGAGAATGTCACTCCCAATAGTAAAGAAAAAAGCAAAAAGTTTCTCATAGTATCTATTTTTTTTAATCAGTAATAATTCCTTTAGAAAAACAATAAATTGCATCTAAACTCTGAAACTTTATGGGAAAATACACACTTCCTGAGATGCCTTATGCATACGATGCATTAGAGCCTCACATTGATGCACAAACAATGGAAATTCATCATTCAAAACACCATCAAAAATATACTGATGGGATGAATGGTGCATTGGAAAAACTTAGTCCTGAATTACAAGAAAAGGACATTGAAGAAATTTTGTCAAACATCAATCAAGTCCCTGACGACGTTAAGGGCGCCATTAACTTCAATGGCGGAGGTTATGATAACCATAAACTGTTTTGGAACAGTATGAAACAAAATGGTGGTGGTGAACCAACTGGTGCAATCGCTGATGCCATCAATGATTCCTTTGGATCATTTGCTGAATTTAAAGAACTATTTTCTAGCAAAACAGCTCCAATTCAAGGAAGCGGATGGGGTTGGCTTGTATACAATCCAAACTCTGGCAAAGTCGAATACAAGGCAATGCCAAATCAAACTAGTCCAAGAACTGAAGGTTTAGTCCCTCTTTTAGGATTAGATGTTTGGGAACATGCATACTATCTCAAGTATCAAAACAAAAGACCTGATTACATAGCTGCTTGGTGGAATGTCATCAACTGGGATGAGGTAAACGACCGATTCTCAAAAGCAAAGTAATTTTCTTCTCTTTTTTCTTTTATTTCTAAAAACTCTAATTTTTATACAGTTAGTCTAATTCAAATTCATGAGTGAAGAACAAGCACAACAATTGCTACAACAAATGCAAATGCTTGAAAATATGTTTGCAGAATTATCTCAAAAAGAAAATTCAATAGTCAATATCATCCGTGATGCAAACTCTGCAATAAAATCAATTCAAGAATTAAAAGCAAATCCGGATTCAGAAAGTTTGGTACCTATTGGAATGGGCACTTTTATCAAAACTAAATCCATGCCTGATGAGAAAATTGTAGTAAATGTAGGTGCTGGAGTTGCAATTGAAAAAGACCATGACTCTGCACTAAATTATTTAGAATCAAAAATTAAAGAATTAGAAGTTGCATTGCAAGAAACTAATTCTCAACGTCAACAAATTGCAGCAAATATAGAACAAGGAAAACAACAAATGCAACAAATTATGCAACCTCCACAAAACAAACCGCAATAATATGTTTGATAATCTAAAAAAAGCATTTTCTAATGTATCGACTGGGTTTAGTGAAAAAGATCTTAATGAAAAAGACATTGAAGATGTATTATTTGAATTAGAAATTAACTTACTTGAATCTGATGTAGCCACAGAAGTAATTGATTCTATCAAAGATAGTCTAAAAGAAAAAATAATTGGCTCCCGAGTAGAGAAGAAAAACATACAAAACTTTGTCAAACAAAGTTTAATTGAATACATTAGTGAGACATTTGATAATGCTGGTCATGTTGATTTAATTGACAGGATTAATCAGAAAAAGGACTCAAATGAACCATTTATCGTAGTCTTTGTTGGAATTAATGGAACTGGTAAGACAACTTCCCTTGCAAAAGTGGCAAATCTCTTAAAAAATGAAAAATTTTCTTTGGCTATTGCTGCTGCAGATACTTATCGTGCAGGTGCAATTGAGCAATTACGTGAACATACGAATAGACTAAATCTCAAAATCATTGCACAAAATTATGGTTCTGACCCTGCAGCGGTCGCAAAAGACGCTGTCTTGTATGCAAAATCTCACAAAGTCGATTGTGTATTGGTAGATACTGCAGGCAGAATGCAAACCAGCTCTAATTTAATGGAACAAATTGAAAAAATCACTAAAGTTGTAAAGCCTGACATGAAAATCTTTGTTGGTGACTCTTTAGCAGGAAATGATACTGTAAATCAAGCACGTGAATTTCATAATCATGTAAAATTTGATTGTTCAATTTTAACAAAAAGTGATGCTGATGCTAGAGGCGGTGCAGCATTATCTATTGTTAAAGTAACATCTTCTCCGATTATCTATGTTGGAGTAGGACAAGAATATGATGATATTGTAAAATTTGATAAACCAGAACCTGAATCAGAACCAGAACCACAACAACCAGAACCTGAACCAGAACCTGAACCTGAACCACAACAACCACAACAACCAGAACCTGAAAGTGGAGATAGTGATGATCCTTTCGATGGTATTGAAACTGATGACATCAATGATTATGCTGATATGTATGATGTACCTCCACCAGAAACTGATGATGAGGCAAAAAAATTAGCTACCAAAATTAAGAAATGGATACAAGACGGAAGACCAAAACCATAACTTCCAAAACTATAAGAAACATATTCTATTCTATAATCTATGAACAAAAAACCACATAATGTGAATATCTTAACTCTTGATGAGCTTGATTCTAAAGAGATTAATCATATTATTGATCTTGCAATTGATTTGAAAAAACAACAAAAAAAAGACAAAGAAAAACCGCTTTTACAAAATAAAACACTTGCAATGATATTTGAAAAACCTTCTACACGAACACGTGTAAGCTTTGAAACAGGAATGTTTCAGTTAGGCGGTCACGCACTTACCTTGTCTCCAAACGATCTACAATTATCTCGTGGAGAATCAATTGAAGACACTGCAAAAGTATTATCTCGTTATGTTAATGTGATTATGGCACGTGTATATGATCACAAATCATTAGAAACGTTAGCAAGATATGCTTCAATACCTGTCATTAACGGCCTTTCTGATTCTTTTCACCCATGTCAAATACTTGCAGATTTAATGACAATCAAAGAACATAAAAAAAATCTAAAGAAGGTAAAAGTTGCTTGGATAGGTGATGGAAACAATGTTTGTAACTCTTTGATTTTGGGCTGTGCAAAGTTGAAAATCAAACTTGCTATTGCAGTACCAAATGGATATGAACCTGATTTTGATGTAATGAAGATTGGAAAAGAAGCTGAAATCTTAGAAGTTTCAGATGAACCTGAAACTGCGGTTCAAGATGCTGATGTCATCATGACTGATACTTTTGTTTCCATTCATAATACAAACTCTGATCGCATCAAAAAATTTCTGCCAAAGTTCCAAGTAAATCAGCAATTGATGAACAAGGCAAAAAAAGATGTAATCTTCATGCATTGTCTTCCTGCAAAACGTGATCAGGAAGTAACCGCTGATGTTATAGATGGTCCAAAGTCTGTAGTTTGGGATGAAGCTGAAAATCGTTTACATGTCCAAAAAGCATTGTTAGTTCACCTTCTAGGCGTCTAAGGTTTATAATACCAATCTCAAGTTTTTCCTCTATAGATGGCATATTCGAAGATATTACAAAGAATACGTAGTGAGAAAACTAACTATCGGAAACGAAAAATTATGCTGATGGGAAAGCGTGATTTCATTACTGTTAATGTTACAAATGAAAATACTCAAGTCCAAATTGTCAAACCAGAGATTGCTGGAGACAAAGTTTTGGCATCTGCTCATTCAAGATTTCTAATTAAAGATGGCTGGAAAGGTTCAAGAAAAAATATTCCGGCATCATATCTGACAGGTTACATGGCAGGCAAAAAAGCACTTTCAAAAGGTGTTACTGATGCAATATTGTATAGTGGAACTAGAAGATACACAGACCGTATGGCTGCAGCATTGAAAGGTGTAATTGATGCAGGCGTTAATGTTCCAGCTGATGAAGAAGCATTTCCAGTTGATGAAAGAATAAACGGTGAACACCTTAAAGTCAAAAATGATGTTCAAACTGTTAAATCAAAAATTGATAGTGAGGTTAAAGCATAATGAGTCAAACAGCTCCACAAAGGCAACAAGGAAGACCTGGAGGACCTCCTGGCAGAGGTGGACGACCTGGTCAACAAGGTGACAGACCACGAAGACCAAGACGTGAACCTGTTGAAGAAGTTTGGGTCCCAAAAACTATTCTGGGAAAAAAAGTTGCATCTGGTGAAATTACAACCATGGAAGAAATTTATGAAAAAGGTTTACGTATTCAAGAAGCAGGAATTATTAAAAAATTATTGCCTGATCTAAAAACTGAAGTAATCGATGTTGGTTTGATTCAAAAGATGACACCTAATGGTCAGTCAACTAGATTCAAAGCTCTTGTTGCAGCAGGAAATCAAAACGGTTGGCTTGGTATTGGTCTTGGTAAATCAAAACAAATGAGAATTGCAATCGAAAAGGCAAACAACGCTGCATTTCTAAATGTAAGTCCAATTAAACTTGGATGTGGAAGTTGGGAATGTAGATGTGAAGAAAAACATTCTGTACCATTCACTGTTAAAGGTAAAGGTGGCAGTGTAACGATTGAAATTTTACCTGGTCCAAGAGGTTTAGGACTTGTTGCTGGTGGAAAAATTCGTAATTTACTAAAATTAGCAGGTGTCAAAGATGCATGGACTCATACTAATGGTTCTACTGCAACAATGAACTCAACATCAAAAGCATTACTTGAATGTCTAAGACAGACATTCAGTCAGGGATGATTATCATGTCAAAAGCATATCTTGTTGTTAGAATTAGTGGAACAGCTGATGTCCCATATTGGGCAACAACAACTATGAACTTGTTAAAGTTAGAAAAAAAACATAGAGCAGTAATAATTCCTGAAAAAGACAATACAATTGGAATGTTACGAAAAATTCAACATTATGTTGCATGGCAAGAACTAGATGTAGAAACTGCAAAGGAATTATTAGATAAAAAAGCCCGAAAATCTGGTTATAAGAAAATCACTACTGAAGATATTACTGCATTAGGATTCAAAACTATTGATGAATTAGCCACTTCATTGGCTGAAGGCAAAACTTCTCTCTCAAAATTAAAACCTCTAAAACCTTGGTTTGCATTGAATCCTCCAGTACATGGATTCAAAAGAAGTACTAAGAGACTTTATGGTCAAAAAGGTGTTTTGGGTCATAACAAAGAACTTTTAGTTATTGTAAAGAGGATGATGTAAAATGGCAACTCGATTAAGAAAAACTAGAAAACTAAGAGGCGGACGACATATGGGTTGGGGTCAAGTAGGACAACACCGTTCATTTGGTCACAAAGGTGGTTTAGGTCGTTCTGGACATCTCAAACATCTTGCAAGTACTGTTATCAAAGAAGACCAAGATCATTTTGGTCATGAAGGAACACATTCTCCACATCCAAGTATTACGAAAGTTTGGATAAATGTCAGAGATCTGAATGATCTATTCTCTAAATCTGGAAAATCAGAAAACTCAAAAAATACTCTAGACCTTGAATCACTAAAAATTGAAAAATTGCTTGGTGGTGGTCAAATAAACACTGCATATACAATCAAAGTAAAACAGGCTACTCCATCTGCAATTGAAAAAGTAAAACAAGCAGGCGGCGAAGTCATTCTTCCTGTCCAAAAGACTGAGGAAAAAACTGAAGAAAAAACTGAAGATGTAGAAAACAACGATGGCTGAAGGAACACTAACTGAAACTATACGAAAAATTGTAGCTAAGGCTGAACCTTATGTTCCACAAGTTCCAAAACCAAAAAAGAAAATTCCTCTACAAGCAAAAATTCTCTGGACTTCTGGTTGTTTAGTAATCTATCTTGTAATGGGTCAAACTCCTTTGTTTGGTGCAACTGCCCCTGAATTTGATTTCTTAGCCTTTGCAAGAGTTATTTTTGCATCTGCACAAGGTTCTCTTGTTGAATTAGGAATTGGACCAATTGTAACTGGTGGATTGTTAATGCAATTACTTCGTGGTTCTGATATACTAAAATTTGATTTCAAGAATCCTGCTGAGCGTGGTGTATTTCAGACTGCAACAAAACTTGTAACGTATGTTGTTATTGTAGCTGAGTCAATTGTGTATGTAATTGCTGTATACGGGCCTGGAATTTCTGAGCCGCATGTGATGTATATTATGATAGGGCAGATGATGGGTGCGTCTATTATTGTAATGTTCCTCGATGTGCTCAACAAATTCTTTGGAGTCTGTTTAGTCCAATGCCTGCAGGTGATGGTGGGGCTATCGGCGTATTTCCGTTCATTGGTCAAATGGCGGCTTATGGTGATGTCGCAGACGCGTTGTTCCGGTCAAACCAGCTGCCGAGTCTATTTGGCTTGTTCTTAACTGCAGGAATCCTAGCTATTCTTGTTTACACGCAAGGAATGAAGGTTGAAATTCCTATAGTATCTACAAAGTATAGAGGCTTTGCAGCTACATATCCAATTAAGATGATGTATGTTTCTAACATTCCAGTAATCTTGGCATCTGCACTTACTGCAAACTTTGTATTTATTGGGCAGATGTTTTGGTCACAGTTTAACCCGCGTAACAATAATGCATTTATGAATTTTCTAGTACAATTCGATCCTACTGCTCCGTCATCACCTATTGGTGGTATTATTTACTATGTTACTCCTCCTCGTGGATTGGAAATTGTCGCACAAGATCCTCTTAGAGCAGTTGGTTATGTAATATTCATGGTTGCAATTGTAATTGTATTTGGAAGATTATGGGTGGAATTGGGAGGTCTTTCTCCAAAGAAAGCTGCTCAGAATCTCTTAGATGCTGATGTACAAGTACCAGGATTTAGACGTTCAAACAAACCAATTGAAACATTACTTAACAGATACATTCCATCAGTTACAATTATCGGTTCTGCAATTCTTGGATTGATTGCAGGAGTTTCAGATGTATTAGGAGTATTTGGTACCGGAATTGGAATTTTACTTTCTGTAGATATTCTAATTAATTACTATAACCAATTAGTAAAAGAACAGGTGGAAGTTGTCATGCCACGGTTGGGTGCTTTACTTGGTAGATCGTAAAAAAGTTGTAATAGTTGGAATTCCTGGAGTTGGAAAAACTTCTCTAGTTACACGTATTGTCGAATTACTTAACGGTGACAAACAACGTGCAAGTGTTCATAGTTATGGAACTGTAATGATGAATGAGGCTGAAAATAATAATATCTCCGATAGGGATAATCTTAGACACTTGCCAGTATCACAACAAAAAGAATTACAAAAACAAGCAGCCAAAAAAATATCTGAATTAACAGATGATGTTATTTTTATTGATACTCATGCATTCATATCCACACAAGAAGGATTCTACCCTGGTCTTCCCAATCATGTAATTCAAGTTCTTGAACCAACTCATCTTATTGCAATATCCGCACGACCTGAAGAGATCTACAACCGTCGAATGAAAGATGACACCCGAAATCGTGATAAAATCTCAATAGAAGCAATAAAAAAGGAACTTGCAGTTCAAGATGCTATGCTATCAAGCTGTTCAGTTTTATCAGGGTCCCCAATGAAAGTAATATTGAACAATGAGGGAAAAATTGATGAGGCAGCCCAAAATGTCATAGAGGCAATAGGTGTTTAAATGGAATTCAATTTTATACTAAACTTCATTGATGCAGTATTCCTCCAAATGGACTTCTTTGGAATGAGAGAAGGTCCCCTAGGAAGTGATGATCCAATGATTAAAGGCGTAATCTTATCAATGTTGGCAGTTGCTGGATTTGGAATTGCATTGAATTTGATCAACTCCTCAATTAGAAAAAAAATGGTTGATCAAGTAAAACAAAGAAGAATTACAAAAGAGGTTAGAGCCTGGCAGAAAGAGAGAATGGCTGCATTCAGATCAAAAGATCAAGCAAGAATTGCAGCTGCAAACAAAAAATCTGCATACATGAATAAAATGAACATGGAAATGATGCAGATGAACATTCGACCAATGATGATTACAATTATTCCTTTAATGTTGATTTTCTATTTTGTGCTACCACAATTGTTTTCTTACACCGTTGCTCTATCTCCAATTCCTCTTAATGTAATTCCTGGTGATTGGTTTGAACTAACATGTACTGCTGTTAAAGTTGAAGAAGGCGCATACTGTCAAGATGAAAATGCATTATACTTGTGGGCCTGGTACTTCTTAGCATCAATTGCATTTAGTGGTCTCATCATGAAACTAACCAAAACACAAATGGATTTAGGATAATTGTCAAAATCCATTGTAGTGTCTGGTCCACCTGCTATTGGAAAAACAACTGTGGCAAAAGGATTAGCAAAAGAATTCAATCTAAACTATCTTAGTGGTGGTGATATCTTAAAAGAACTTGCTAGTGAACAAGGATTTTCATCTAGTGGCGATGACTGGTGGGATACTGATGATGGAATGAAATTTCTTAATCAAAGAAAAGAAAATTCAGAATTTGATAAAAAAGTTGATGAAAAATTAATACAATTATTTGAAAATGGTAATGTTGTCATCACAAGTTACACACTACCATGGCTTATTGACAGTGGAATTAAACTATGGCTTAGTGGAAGTGTTGAGAACAGTGCAAAGCGAATGCAAAATCGTGATAACATGGATAACTCCTCTGCATTGGCAGTAGTTACTAAACGATTTAATGAGAATAAATTAATCTACAAAAATCTCTATAATTTTGAATTTGGTGATGATCTCTCAGTTTTTGATAAAATTATAGAAACTGATGGCAAAAATGCAGAACAGGTACTTGAAATTACAAAATCATATGTGAGAGAACTACTTTGACCTTAAAACAACTTCAAAATCTTGTAAAAATTGATGAGGATGTTACTAACCCTGAAAACGGCACATATTATGATAAAAGAACAATTGAACAGCTCTTAGAATATGGTTTGGTGTTAATAGACAAACCTCCTGGTCCTACAAGTCATGAAGTAGTTGCTTGGGCAAAAAGAATTTTGGAAATCCCAAAAGCTGGTCATAGTGGAACTCTTGATCCACAAGTATCAGGAGTCTTACCTCTTGGTTTAGGTGAGGGAACAAAAGCTCTTGGTGTTTTACTGTTAGGTCCAAAAGAATACCATGCATTAGGTAGACTTCATTCATTACCCTCAAAGGAAAAACTTGAAAAAATACTTGATCTATTCCGTGGTGAAATATTTCAAAAACCTCCACAACGTTCTGCAGTAGTTAGACAAACACGAACAAGAACGATTTATGAACTAGAGTTGTTAGAACAAAAAGAACGATTAGTGTTATTGAGAGTTCTATGTGAGGCAGGCACATACATCCGAAAACTCTACTATGATATGGGTGAATTATTGGGACCTGGTGGGTCAATGATAGAATTACGTCGTTCACGTGTTCATCAATTCAGTGAAGACAATTTGGTAACCATGCATGAATTGGCTGATGCATATGCTACGTGGAAAGAAAACAATGATGATACTAAACTTATTAAAATAATTAGGCCTGTTGAAGAAACTCTTAGTGAAATAAAATCTGTAATTATTCGTGACTCTGCAATTGATTCTATGTGTCATGGTGCACAGTTGGCAATTCCTGGAATTTTAGAAATATCTCCATACTTGGAAAAAGGTGATCTTGTAGGAATTTATTCGCAGAAAGGTGAAATTGTAGCTCTAGCTGAATCTCTTTTATCTGAAAATGAGATTAAAGATCAAACAAAAGGTTATGCTTTTCAAACAAAACGTATAATCATGAAACCAAACACATACCCAAAAAATTGGCGTACTAGTCCTACGCAAAAAGAGTAATTTGTTTCCAAGGAGCTTAATCTTTGCAATAGTTTTAGGTGTTGTAGCTGGTCCAATATTTGGTATTTTCTTATATGAATATGGTGTAGAAGAACAACTGGTCTATGTTAATGGAACATCATTGTCTATTGTTACTGAAAAAATTAATTTTAAACTAGGTGAACCAATATCTATTAAAATCGTCAATTCAGGTACAGATGAACTAAAATTTCCTGACGCATCATATGGTTTAGTCATAAAACAGTTGGATAGTATTCCCATTTTCTCACCTGCATCCGCACAAGTAATCTCTAAACTTGATTCTCATGATGAGGTATCTTTTGTTTGGGATCAAATGAAAAATAATGGTGAGCATATCTTAGAAGGCACATACAAAATTACATCCAAAGCTATTACACTTGATGGAAGTATAATTGAAAAAATTGTTATAATTCACGTTTTCAAGTAAATCATCTAATGCATTTTTATAATCACTATCAAATTATTATTTAGCGAAAGCTAATGCCGAGGTCGCCTAGCCTGGTAGGGCGCGCGCCTGGAAATCTAAAAACCATAAAGCGCGTTCTCGCAAGGGATCGAGAGTTCAAATCTCTCTCTCGGCGCCATATTTAATTTAAAATTAAACCACGTATGTTTGATCATATTGAAAAATTTTGATATTGCAATTGTTGGTGGAGGTGTATTAGGGACTAGCATCTCATATTGGATTTCAAATCTATATGACCTGAACGTATGTGTGATTGATAAAGAATCTGATGTTGCAAAACATACTAGTGGAAGAAATACAGGCGTGGTTCACACTCCCTTCTATCTTGATCCTGTAAAGAAAAAAATTTTTGCAAAATCTGCTTATTTGTCAAATGAATTATGGAAAAAACTTGCAAACAAAACACATACTCCTTGGAATGAAGTTGGAACAATTGAAATTGCATTGGATGAAAAACAACACAAAACACTAGAAAAATACAAAAAATGGGGCATACAAAATGGTGTTTCTGAAAACAATCTCACATTATTGGATTCCAATGAAGTTAAACAAAAAGAAAAAAATGTTGTATGTCACTCTGGATTATTTTGTAAAAGTGATATATCAACTGATTATACGAGACTGACACAAGAAGTCAAAAAAATATCAATTCAAAATTCAACTGAATTTATTTTTGAAAAAAATATACTATCATTTGATAATAATGATGACATTCAAATAAATTTCCAAGATAATTCTTCGATCAAATGTAATTATCTAATTAATTGTTCTGGAGGAAATTCACTAGATATTGCAAAACAGTTTGGGTTATTGGAAACTTTTTCTGATCTACATTTTCGAGGAGAATACTGGATTGCTGATTCTGCTTATGCTAATCTTGTAAATACTAACATCTATTCTGTAGCACGACATCCTGAATTTCCATTTTTAGACCCTCATTGGATTAAACGTGCAAACGGAACTTCTGAGATTGGTCCTAATGCGGTACCTGTTCCAACACCTGAAACATATGATGGATTTGTAACTGATATCCCATCAACAATATCAAAATTAGGCGACATTCTTACTGGTGGTGCCAAAAAATTATTTCTCAACCCTGAATTTCTATCTCTCATAACTCATGAATTTAGAAGCTCTCTTTCAAAAGATGCAATGGTAGAACGTGTAATGAATTTTATTCCAAAATTACAATCTAGTTATTTTACAAAAAAAGGAACTTCTGGAATACGAACTCCTGTAATCTCACCTGATGGTAATTTTGTACCTGATGTTATAGAACGCGAAGGTCATAATTCATTTCACATTGTAAATTATAATTCTCCTGGAGCAACTGGCGCTCCTGCATTTTCTGCTTTAGTAATAAAAAAATTACAAAATAAAGGAATTCTCAAAAATTCAATTTCTCAAAAAAACACACTGTGGAATTTTGATTCTATAATAGAACAGATTTAATATTCCTCAATAAAGGAAATATCATGTTCCCTGATAGATGTTCTGTAAAACATAATGGTCGCGATTGTGTAAATCCACCTGAATTTGTTGTAGAAATTGTGCATAATTCTGATTCTTACATGGTTGGACTTACATGTGAAAAACACAAAAATGTTGTATCTGTGAAAATTGGTGAATTACAAAAAATTGGAAAAATTCCTGAAGGTACACTTGAATTTCAAAAACTAAAAGCGGTAGGAACAGATTGTATAAAAGGTGACCCTGATGCACTTATCCAAATAGATTAAACAGAATAAAGTAATTTTTTTCCTTCTAAACCCGAAATCAAGTTTTTCACAGTTATGTCTGACATCTTGGATCTTGTTTCTTCAGTCGAGCTTCCTATGTGAGGTGACAGTACAACGTTTTCTAATTTTAACAATTGACTCTTGGTTTCAATAGGTTCTAATTCATAAACATCTATTCCTGCACCCTGAATTTGTTTTTTCTTTAATGCTGTAATCAGGTGTTTTTCATTTACAATCTTTCCTCTTGCTGTGTTTATTAAAAATGAAGTATCTTTCATTTTTTTAAAAATTTTTGAGTCAATCTTATGATGTGTATCTTTACTATATGGAATATGTAGTGAAACCACATCACTGTTTTCAAAGAGCTTATTTTCTGAAAGATATTTCACATTCAATCTTTTTTCTAAATTTTTTGATATTGGTCGTCTACTATGATAAACTACTTTCATTCCTAATCCATTTGCTTTTTTTGCTACCTCTTTTCCAATTCTTCCCATACCTAAAATCCCTATAGTTTTTCCAGAAACCTCAACACCCGTGTAATCATTAGCGCCAAAGACTTGCTTCCATCTTTTCTCTCGGATTAGCCTATCTCCTTCAGTAACTCTTCTCATCACATCTAAAATTAATGCAATTGTTAGTTCTGCTGTTGCATTAGTTAGGACTTCTGGTGTATATCCAATCTTAATGCCTTGTGATCTTGCAAAATCTATGTCTATATGATCAAATCCTACACTAAACGTACTAATTATTCTGAGATTTTTTGCAGCTTGAATCACTTCTTTATCTATTATATCATATGGATGACAAATCAAACCATCTGAATTTTTGATTTTATTAATAAGAATTTTTTTGGGAATTGGAATCTTTCCTGAATGTAACATCACATTACATTTCTTACTTAACTCTTCTAATGCTGATCTATGTAAGCGTCTTGTAACTAATACGTTGAAATGTTTTTTCATCGAATGTATGGTCAAACCATTTATAATATTTAATCATAACAAAATCATTGTCTTCATCAGATGATTTATTCAATTGTTCTGAGTGTGAAAAACCGATAGAACGATGTATTTGTGTTTGCCCTTATTGTGGCGAACGAGACAAATGTGAATGTGCATTATTTGATGCAGCAACTGGAGGATAAAAATGACTGTTGATTTTACATGGATGATTGGTGGACCACAAGGTAGCGGTGTTGAAACTGCGGCAAACATTTTTTCTCAAGTATATTCAAAAATGGGTTATCAAATATTTGGAAAACGTGAATATTATTCAAATATCAAAGGTGAACATAGTTATTTTGCTGTACGAATATCTGATGAAAAAATTAATTCTAGCATAAAAGGAACCAACATGCTGATTGCATTTGATGCTGAAACAATTTTTAGACATGCAGATGATGTACTGGAAAATGGAATTATCATATATGATTCAACTTTAGAAAACATGAAAGTCTCAGATGTCATAACATTTGAGCATGATTTTAAACAAAGATTACAATCTCTACTTAATTCAAAAAATAAACTTGATACTGTATCTGGTATATTGGAGTTAGCATCAGAAAATGGTGTTAGCGTTAATTCAGTTTCTTTCAGATCTCTACTTACTGAACTTTCTGAAAAACTGGAAAATCCCCGAATTAAAAACATGACTAGGATGTTTAACGTACTTGGTGTTTCATTATCTTTGGGAATGTTACAAATCCCTTCTGAAAAATTAACCGAATCGATAAATTCTATTTTCTCAAAGAAAAAATCTATAGCTGAACTCAATGTGTCTGCAGCAAATTTTGCTTACAACTTTGCTTCTGCCAAATTTGAAAATTCTCAATTTAATTTCCCATCGAAATCAATTACTGAAGAAACTATGCTTGTCCAAGGCCATTATGGAACATCAATCGGAAAAATTATAGCTGGTTGTAGATTTCAATCATATTATCCAATTACCCCTGCAACTGATGAAAGTGATTTCTTAGAAAGAAATGAAATACTTCAAATCAATGAAGATCGTCCTGGTTCTACACTTGTAGTACAAACTGAGGATGAAATATCTGCAATAGGAATGGCTATAGGTTCATCTCTCACTGGTACACGTTCATCTACGTGTACTTCTGGTCCTGGATTTTCATTAATGGCTGAATCATTAAGCTGGGCAGGAATAAACGAAATTCCTTTAGTAATCACACTGTACCAGAGAAGCGGTCCTTCAACTGGACTTCCTACACGTCACGGACAAGATGATATGTTATTTGCAATAAATGCTGGTCATGGTGAATTCCCACGAATTGTATATGCTTCTGGTAATGTTTCTGACAGTTTTTACGACACCGCACGAGTTTTCAACTATGCTGATGTATACCAAGTTCCTGTTATTCATCTTTTAGACAAATTTATCGCAAGTTCTGTTTCAACTTGTAAAAAATTTGATGAATCTAAAATAACAATTAATCGAGGAAAACTACTAGATGAAATTAAATCTGAAAATTATAATAGGTTTGAACACACCTCTGATGGAATATCACCTCGTTCAAAATTAGGATTAGAAAATGGAATATTTTGGAATACTGGTGACGAAAGTGATATTCATGGTCACATCACAGAGGATCCTGTTGTTCGTGTTCAAATGATGGACAAACGACAATCACGTTTAGATCATATCTTAGAAAATATCCCTGAAGATGAACAAATTATCAAACATTCTGATGGTGAAATTTGTATTGTCTCATGGGGGTCTGCACAAGGTCCTATCATAGATGCTATTAAAATGCTCCAAAATGATGGAATCAAAATTGGTTTTATTGAAATAAAACTCTTAAACCCATTTCCTAAGAATTTATTAAAAAAATATCTATCTGATGTGAAAACGATAATTGATGTTGAAGCAAACTACACTGGTCAATTAGGTTCTTTAATTCGACAAAATCTAGAGATGGATCCTGATTATTATATTCTAAAATTCACAGGAAGACCAATGACTTGTACCGAATTATATGAATCAATAAAAAAAGTTGTAAACAATGATGCCGAAAAAAGAGAGGTTTTAACATATGGCGCTTAAGGTGGGTGATTTCAAAACTGATGTGCACAATGACTGGTGTCCTGGATGTGGAGACTTTGGAATTGTAAATGCAATTCAAATGGCTCTTGCAGAAATGGAAATTCCTAGACACCAATCTGCAATATTCTCGGGAATTGGCTGCTCTGGTAAAACATCACATTTCATTAATGTTTTTGGTGTTCATACTCTTCACGGTCGTGTTCTTACTTTTGCACAAGGTGCTAAGATTGCAAATCCAAATCTTGAGATTATTGCCGTAGGTGGTGATGGTGATGGACTAGGTATTGGTGCTGGTCATTTTGTTGCTGCTGGTAGACGTAACGTTGACATGACTTACATTATTTTTGATAATGCAGTTTATGGATTAACAAAAGGTCAAGCATCTCCTACACTGAAACTAGGTGAAAAAACCAAATCCTTACCAACTCCTAACACGAATTATAATGTCAATCCAATTGGTTTAGCAATTGCTAGTGGTTTTACTTTTGCTGCTAGAGGTTATTCATATGATATTCGTCAACTAAAAGATCTAATTATTGCTGCAGTAAAACACAAGGGTCTAGCATTTCTCGATGTTTTACAACCTTGTCCAACCTACAATGATATAAACACTAGAGATTGGTTTGGTGGTGAAGATAGAATTGATGAAGATACAAAAAAACCAATGCCACGGATTTACAAATTAGAAGATACTGACTATGATCCTGTTGTTCATTTTAGTGATGAAACAGAATTAAATCAGAAAAAAACTCAAGCACTTGTAAAATCAATGGAATGGGATTCAAAAATACCAACTGGAATATTCTACAAAAACGAACTAATCACTCCATATACTAGAAGATTAACAGATAAAATTCCAAATTATGTTGAAAATCCCTCTGCATTACAAAAAATTTCAAAAAATAATGCCCCAATTACAAATATCAGTCAAATACTTGATATGTACAAAGTCTAGTTAATGACAAATGATTATTAGATAGTTTTTTCTTTTTTACTACTATTGAATATATCTGATGTAAATAGAATATTTCGAAAATCTATAATCAATGAATTTTTTATTCCTGAATTAACAAAACTTGATTTTAAAAAGTCAAATGTTAAACATCCTGAAATCACTACTGATGGATTAATGCAATCCAATCTATTACACATCTTTTTTGACGTTGATACTGGAAATGATTATCCTGATGGTGATGAATGGTTTATCGCTGAATTTCTATTTCCATATGAAATGAAACTACCCGATAATCTGAAAGGAACTGATTATTTCACCACTATTTCTGTTGAAGAAGGCAAGACCTTTTGGCATCATCGTGAATTAATTCGTTACAAATATGGAAAATCAAAAAAATTGGATGAATCTCTAGATTTTATTGAATCAAAATACAAGGAATTGCATTCAATGGTTGAACCACTTGAAAAAGAGATTAAGTAGTTAATTTCCATCCCTTCTCAGAATTCACAAATTTCTTTTCATCTGTAAAAACTGTATTTAATCTCCATCTTGCAGCATCTTGATCAAAATTGTAAATCACACTTTTTACTCCCATTGGCAGTTTTTCTTCATCTAGATGATATGGAAGTAATTCTACAACAAAATCTATCTTCTCAACTTCCATCTTAAACCACTGGCTCTCATCTGATTCAATTAGAAATTTTATGTTTGGTTCACCTGAAAAATTTAATTCAATTCTTAACGCTTTTCCATTTCCTCGACGTCGTTTCATCTCCTTGAAAACTCCTTTCAGTCTATCCCACTCCTTAAAATCAAACCATTTGAAAAACTCCTCATTGAACGAGTAGGGAAATAATATCTCTAAGTGACTAACAAATTTCTCTTCGTATGTATTCTCAATTTCCTCCTCTTCGGTTAGAAATCTTTTATCTAAAATACTTGTAATCACATTAATTTCCCATGGAGATACTCCATAGTGTTTCATGATTAATGGCTTAATTTGTTCAGACACGAAACTTATTCTTCAGATTAATAATTAAAGCTTCAAAGTGTGTGTAAATACTTCCACAAATACATTGCACCCACAGTTCCAATCATGAATAACATTGGCTTCCATGCAAAAACTGGAATATCAGGTGTGACCAATTTTATTTTGTACTCATCTAAAACTTTGTTAACGTATTTGCTGATTCTCTTATTCAGTATGTCATATTTTATTCCATTTCTCTTTAATATGGTCTCAATTTCATAGATGACCGCAGTACGTTGACTGAATAAATGTTGTAAATAATCTCTCGAGATTTCCACTTCTCCCTGAATTGAAATACTATCTTTTGTATTACTGAATAATCTTACATGCATTTCCCATGGTTTTTTTAATTTTAGTGACAGTCCATCGCCAATTTGAAAAGGTTGTTTATGCTCAAATTTTACCGTAGTAAATCCTTCATCAAAAAGAATTTTTCTCATCTTTTCAGCACTCTCTTTTACGATAAGATGTAATTCTTCTACTCCAGTCATCTTGTCAACATGAATTTTTTTGTCTTCTCCATTTCCAACAGAAACTGTTTTTGGATATTTTGTCACATATTCCATTTAATCCCCTACCCGAAATCTCATATTTAACACTAATCTAAATAACAAATATTCATTAAATCACACACGTATTCAACTATGTGAAATCACAGTCTTCCCTAGTATCTAAAATGGAAAAAAATTATCCTTTGTGCAAACATTGTGAAAGACGACTCGTTTCAAAATCAATTGCAAAAAATAATTCCAAATTTAATAAACTCTCAAAAAGTAAATGCTACATATGCAAGGACATTTTTGAGACACTCGACTCAATGCTGTTTAATATTTATGAAAAAACAAGTAATTTTGATTTTAAAACTTTCAACTTGGGTCTAACTTTAAAACACTCATATCTGGAAAGAGATGATTATCTAAAATCAAAATTCAAAATAAAAGGTATTGAAAATTTAAAATTTAGTATTTCTAATGAATTAGCAAAAAAAATAGTTAAAAAAACAAAATCCAAAAGAGTTAGTGAGCATCCTGACATATTCTTACAAATTAACTTCAAGGATGAATCATGTAAAATTAGGTCAAAACCAATATTCGTATATGGAAGATATAATAAAAAAATCCGAAAAATATCTCAAAAACTAAAATCATGTGAAAAATGTAATGGTATTGGCTGTCATAATTGTAATTTTACTGGATTAGAAAATATTGAAAGTGTAGAAGGAAAAATATCTTCTTTCTTCAAGAAAAAATTTGACTCGGCACAAGTACAAATCAATTGGATAGGCGGGGAAGATCAATCTAGTTTAGTTCTTGGTAATGGAAGGCCATTTTTTGCTAAAATACTTAATCCAAAAAAACGTAATCGATTTTTACAAAAATCCTCTAACTTAGATACTGTTTCTCTATCTGAATTAAGAAAATTATCTGTTCAGCCTAAAGGTTCAGTTCCTTTCAAATCTGAAGTTTCTATAACCATTGATACTAAAAATTCAATTTCCTCACACACATTGAAAAAACTGTCTATTTTAAAAAATGCTGAAATCATTAATAATTCAAAAGATAAGAAAAATATTCCTAAGAGAATTTATGACATTCATTACAAAAAACTAGGCAAAACTACATTTGTTTTAGATTTATTTGTAGATGGTGGAATTCCACTCAAATCCTTTATACAAAATTCTGATCTAACTCCAAATGTTTCTGAATTGTTAGAAAATCCGTGTTTATGTACAAAACTTGATTTCAAAAATATTATTGTTTAAACAAATCAAGCTTTTTTATACTAATTTTTCAAGGGTAACTATGAATCCTCTCAACAAACTTACTCAATCTTTTGAAAATGGAATTATTCCTGAGACCACCTATGAATTAATCCTGAAAAGATTTTCTCTAGTCACAGATGGAATTAAAAGAATTGAAAAAGCATCTTCGATAAATTATCCTGTTGCATATGTGGATCCATCAATCATTGTTTCTGGAACCTCGAATTCTCTTGATATAGGAATTCTATATGCTAGAACAATTCCTATAATTGTAAATAATTCTATTCAAGTTGTTATACAAATCTCTGCGCCATTAGTTGCCTATGGGCTCAAAGGAACAATTCATGCAATATTGGCACATGAATTTCTTCATTATCTTGAATTAGTCACACGTTTATCTAATTCTGAATTATTATCTGATGAAATTTCAAGTAATCTATTTGAAAATGTATATTCTGACAATACTAGACTATTAGAACCTAGAAGCGTTTTCAATGATGTCACTTTGTTATCTCACATAACAAAACGATTTCCTTCTGGATTTCGTGATTACAAGTTGGAAGATAAAGTGATAAAATTTTGGATTGAGCAAAATTTACCTGTATCTAAAATATCCCTTGACACAAATACAATAAAACTTAATGCCGTACAATTATCTAGTATTCAATTTGATGAATTGTTGTTACAACAATTAGAAATTATTAAAACAAAAAATTCTAAACTTCGTAAGAAAAAACTCTATTAAATAAATTCAGTATCGCCACATTTGCCACATGTTCTTCTATTCTTATGTTCTGACATAAAAACACCTTTTCCACATCTTACACATGTTTTTCTTTCTCTAGTGAATTTGTCATTATCTACTTTATAGTATTGGCTCACTTTTGGACTGACACCTTTATGGCCTTTCTTTTCCACAGGCATTATTCTTTCTTCTCCTCTTCAGCAGGTGCTTCAGCTGCTGCTTCTTCAGCAGGTGCTTCAGCTGCTGCTTCTTCAGCAGGTGCTTCAGCTGCGGCGGCCTCTGCAT
>LUPB01000040.1 GCA_001627235.1 Nitrosopelagicus sp. REDSEA-S31_B2
AGAAAATCAAGTAATTCTCTTCTAGCGCTAGGGTCTAGGCCTACAGTCGGCTCATCCAAAAATAGTAAATCCATATCATGCATAAATTCTCTAGCAACCTGAACTCTTCTTCGTTGACCAATGGATAGATCATCATTTTTCTTTTTTCTAATTTCTTGTAAACCAAACGAAGTTAGTAATTCCTCAGTTCTTTCTTTTCTAGTTTTTTTATCCACATCCCACATCATCCCATATTTGTCCAGTGCATTTTCAACAGACAATGTCATTTCATAACTAGGCTGCTGTAATACAACACCAATTTTTCGTCTAATTTCAAGGGGAGATTTTGCAGCGTCAATTCCTAAAACAGTTAATTCACCTTTTGTAGGTGGCATGAGAGTGGTTAGGAGTTTAATCACGGTGGATTTTCCAGCTCCATTTGGACCTAGAAATCCAAAAACCTGACCCGATTTAATTTCAAGATCGATGCCATCAACTGCTAATGACGAACCATATTTTTTTGTTAGATTACTGGTTTGAATACAAAGCACATTAGATTTTCTATGAAACTACTAATGTATTTAATGATAATTTTATTAACAATCTCTTTCTGATTATTATAATTGTCAGAATTTGAAGAATTAATATCAAAATTATTAGAAAAAGTTCCAGAATTATCTAGATCTGTAATCGAGGAACGCATAAACGAGAAAAAAGAGAAAGTTGGTGCCGGATATTTGACAGATCAAGGAGCAATTTTCTTGGTTGCAGCAGATTTGGGAGTAACATTGGAGCAATCACAAAAATCAGAAGTAGCCATAAAGGATCTATACATTGGAGCAAAAGAAGTGACTCTAGAAAGTAGAGTTTTGAATATTTCACCAACAAAACAATTTACCAAAAAAGATGGTTCGTCATTTTCCTTGAGAACAATTACGGTTTATGACAATAATTCAACTGCTAGTGTAAAGCTTTGGGATGAAAAAGCAAATCTTCCAGGATTAGACGAACTAAAACCAGGAGATTTAATCAAGATCATTAAAGCATATGTAAAATCTGATTTAACAGGTGCTCCTACAATAAATATTGGTTCAGGTGCTTCAATAGAAACATCAGAATCAGAAAGCGATATTGTATCAATTGATTCAAAAATTACAGATGTTAGTGAGATAAAAGAAGATCAAAGAGATCTAATTGTAACAGGAACTTTAGGAAGTGCAATGAGTTTACTTGAATTTACAAACTCAAAGGGTCAACCATCTAAAGCATTGAAATTCAGATTAAGAGGTCAAAACAAGAATTTGGTTAACGTAGTGCTTTGGGGAAAAGATGAATCAATATTGCCAAAAATTATTTCTCAAGATGCAAAAGTGAAGTTGTTTGGTGTAAGAACAAAAACTGGAATGCAAGGATTGGAAATTCATGGAAACGATGCAACATTAGTAGATGTTGAAGGAGATACTGAAATTCAACCAGTTATACTCAGATTATTAGCCGTTGAAAAAGACCAATCAGGTTCAATAACAGGTTTAGCTATTGACAAATCAAAGAAGATAGTCAGGATTACAGACGTTACTGATACAATAGGCAGTTTCACTAAAGACGATATTTTAGAATGCATGCCATCAAAGATATTTGGAAATACAATCCAAATTGATCAAGATTCGTTTGTAAGAAAGATTGAAGATGATTCAATTCCAACTATTTCAGAGATTCGAACAAAGATTACAGATGTTACTGAAGGAAATGATTATTCTGTAGAAGCAATTGTTCTAAAAGCACCAGAAAGAAAAGAAATTCAAACAAAGAATGGAGACAATGTACAATTATCTGAGATGTTTGTTGAAGATGACAGTGGTCAAGTTTGGATAAAGGGTTGGAGACAACAAGCAGATCTAATGGATAATTTTACTTTAGGAGATATAATTACAATCATAGGTGTTAATGCAAGACCAGGTCTAGAAGGTAAATTGGATTTAGTTTTAACACCTTATTCAAAAATAATTAAGAAAAACTAATCTTTCCAGAAACCTCTTGTTAGAGTGTAAGTTTTTTCTGCAATGATTATTTGTTTAATGAGATAATCATCATCGTCTTCTAATCTGTTTTTTAATATTCTTGCTGCTGTATCAGGACCAACTCCATAAGCTGCCATGACAATTTGGGCAGTTTTTCCAAAAGTAGTTAACAATGATGAAACTTTCCAAGCCTTTTGGAAATTTTTTTTCTCATCAGGTGTTAATTTTTTTCCTTGGTGTTTTTTTTGAATGATTTTGACAAGATCATGATCATATTCATAGGTACAAGTAATCTGTTGGCCCTTACAATATTTGCATCTAAGTGGATGTGTTTCGCTAGGAGTCATAACTTGTTGCCACAAGCCACACCTAGCACAAATTAGTCGTTGTTTTGTTTCCAAAAGGCGCTTTCGGACTTTTTTTAACATTTCTTTGTCTATGTTTGCAGGATTTGTATACGACATTACAGTTTGGTCTAAGACTGGTTCTGCTAATTTGGAGAATTTATCAACATCAATCCATTCTATCTCAATTGCATTTGTTTTAATCATTTGAATTATTTTTTGAGTTCCTTCAAGATCGAATTTTTCATGGAATAGTTCACGAAATGCTTCTTTTACAAGAGGCGTGTCAATATTACGCTCAAAATCATATCTAATCTCATTTTTTACATAGACATCATTTCTATCGTAAAAACCAAATTTTTTTCCAACACAGAATGTTTTCCAAGTTACATCATTTTTTCCTTTTAATGCAACAGACATTATTTCATTAATATCAAAATCAGAAGTGAGAACATCAGTGATATGTTTTTTTGTAAATCTAGATTCTACAGATAAAAGAATTCTATATGCATCAGAACTAGATTTTACTTTCGTAGCCAAAGAAGCATCTAACAACGTTTCAAGAATTATTTTCAAAGTTGAATTTATTTTTGTCCCAAAACATGAATGTAAGATTACTACACTCTTTTGTGGCAGTCTATGTGATTCAATAACAATTGTTTTTTCATCTGGAATTTTACCAAAATCTAAGCTGGTGATTATGTCATTTGCCATTTTAATTGAACCATTACGAACCTTGGTTCTAAAATTTCCAACCTTGTTTGCAGTTTTAAAATCAACAGGAATGTTTACACCTTCCCATTTAGGAACAGGTATTTCTTGAGAGGATCTAATAGGCAATACGTTGACCTTGAATGATTTTTCATCTATGTTTAAAATTCTCCATTGTGATCCTCGTAAAACAAAAATTTCATCCTTATCAAGATCACCAACAAATCGTTGATCTAACGTACCAATGAATTTATTTTCAATTGTATCAACTACCTTAAATTTTAGAATATCCGGAATTGTTGATAGGTTTTGAAAGTGATATTTTGTTGAAAAGAAAGCACTGTTTTTCTTATATTCAGTTTTATCTTCATTGAAAATTATTAATTCACGTAATGCAAGAAGTTCTAAAACATCAAAGAACTCTTCCAAAGTAATATGTTGAAATGGATAAGCACGTTTTGTTAGTTTTAATGCAGATTCAATAGGAACGTTTCCTACCTGCATAGATAATCCAACTAAATGATGAGCTAAAACATCTAAAGATCCATAATGAATTTTTTGTTCTTCAATTGAACCTTCCTTGATACGTTCAATTATTGCTTGTATTTCAAATTCATCATCAGGGTTTTCAGTAATTATTAGTCCTCTAGCAGAATCACCCTTACTATGTTTACTTCTTCCAATTCTTTGCATAAATTTTGAAACCTGTCTTGGAGAACCATAATGAATAACTAATTCAACTGAACCAATATCTAGACCTAATTCAAGTGAAGAAGTACAAACAACTATGCCAGATTTACCTTCTCGAAGTATATCTTCTGTTTCTTCTCTAACTTGTCTTGAAAGTGAACCATGATGTAATTCAACATTAAGTAATGTTTTTTGTTTTAGTATCGATGATAAACGCTCAGATTCTCCTCGAGAATTAGTAAATAGTAAGACCGGAGAAGTAATTTGTTCTTTTTTCACATATTCAATAATTTTAGTAGCAACATCATCCATTATTCCATCAACAAATACAACATCAACATCATAATTTCTCAGAGATGTGTCGTGTATTAATTCAAATTTTCTTTCTGTGCCAACTAGAAATCTTCCAGCATCTTCTCTTATTTGGAATTTTTCTGTTTTTAATTTTAGAAAATACGGGTATTGTTGCACATTCAGTTTTACCAGAACCAGTTGGTGCAATTATTAGACAGTTTTTCTCTTCAAGTATTTTTGGAATAGCCTGTTTTTGAATTTCAGTTAGATTTTCAAATCCCATAGATTTGAATTTTTGTGAAATTTCAGGATGAGTTATCTTGTTGTTTTTCTTGTCTAAGTCTAGTTCGTTCATAAACCATTACACCTACAACTCCTAATGCTAACAAAATTACAGTAATCGTAGGAATAGAATCAAAGAAATCAGCCATGTTAGAGAATGATTATTGTGTATTAAATAGATTCAGTTTCCTCAATTCCAGAATTTGTTATTTTATAATCAAATTTTGCATCAAAAATGAATGGAGAAGAAACTTTGCAAGTGTACCTATTTTTAATTTTTTCAAGTTGAATTTTCTGATGTACATAATTTTCAAGTTGCATGTGCATTCTTTGATAGTTGATGTCATCATGAGACAAGACTTGATTAGTGATTATAACAGGTATAGAATTTAACTGCGTTAATTTTGAAAGCTTTACCATATAATTTCCAAAATTTACATTTTTTTCTATTAGATGTTCTTTTTTTGAATATTCAAATGAAAATAAATCAGTAATGTTATCAATAATTAGTAAAGAAAAATGGTCATTTTGGAAATGTTCAAGAACATCAATTTGTTTTTGAGTATCAGTAACATGTGAAACATGTAGATTTTCAAGTAGAGAAGATGGAAGGTTTCTCGATTGTAGCATTTGAAGAAATCTTTCAGGTCTGAATTCTACGGTAGTATCAATAAACAGAACTTTATCATTTTTAGATAAAACTTCAATAGCAAATTGTAAAGCAAGGTGAGTTTTTCCAGTACCTCTTAATCCTGAGATTTCAGTGATTATTCCATTTTGTAATCCGCCTGAAAAAAATTTATCTAGTGAACCGATCTGTGAAGATATCATACAGATAATGGGTAAAATAAAAATAAAAAGTTCTTCGTAATCCAAGCAAGACTTTATATTCTCTATAAATTCGATTCATCACAAGAGAAAATTTATGTCACAAACTACAGCTGCTAAAAGACCATTAACAACTTTACAAAAGAACGTAAAGAAAACTGTGATAGTCAGACTAAAAAATGAAGTTGAGTATAAAGGTAAAATGAAAAATGTTGATTCTTACATGAATTTGATTATGACTGAGGCTGAGGAATTAAACGAGGGTAAGACAGTAGGCAAATTTGCTCGAGTTATTCTAAGAGGAAACAACGTATTGTTCATAAAATTAGAAGACGAAATCTAATTTTTAGAAAATGACAAAAAATTATCTATTTACATCTGAATCTGTTACCGAAGGTCATCCAGACAAAGTTTGTGATATGATATCAGATTCAATTTTAGATGAATATCTAAAAGGCGATCCTGATTCACGTGTTGCTGTAGAAACAATCACTACAACTGATTTTGTAGGAGTAGCAGGAGAAGTTACATCAAAATCTAGTTTTGACATTGAAAGTGTGATTAGAAAAACAATTACTGAAATTGGTTATGACAATCCAGATCTAAAATTTGATTCACATTCTTGTGAAGTTATGATTAAGTTAGATCCACAAAGTCCACACATTTCACAGGGAGTTACAGCTAACGATGAAAAAGAACAAGGTGCAGGAGATCAGGGATTAATGTTTGGATATGCTACAAATGAAACTGAAGAATTAATGCCATTACCAATACTTTTGGCACATAAATTAACAAAGAAATTGACTGATGTTAGAAAAAGCAATGAACTAACATGGGTCAGACCAGATGGAAAATCACAAGTTTCAGTAAGATATGAAGATGACAAACCTCAAGGAATTGAAGCAATAGTTGTTTCAACACAACATTCTCCAGATATAACTAATGATGAGATAACATCACAGTTAATCGAACATGTGATAAAACCAGTGTGTGGTAATCTTTGGAATGACAATATCAAGATTCATGTGAATCCAACTGGAAAATTTGAAATTGGTGGACCACATGGTGATGCAGGTCTAACTGGAAGAAAAATTATTGTTGATACATACGGAGGAATGGGCAGACATGGTGGTGGAGCATTTTCAGGAAAAGATCCATCAAAAGTTGATAGATCAGCATGTTACATGTGCAGATATGTTGCAAAGAATATTGTGGCTGCAGGATTAGCAGAAAGATGTGAAGTTCAAGTTGCATATGCAATTGGTGTTGCAGAGCCTGTATCATTAATGGTAAACACATTTGGTACAAACAAAATTGATGAAAAGAAAATTGAAGAATTAGTTAGGAATAATTTTGATATGAGACCAGCAGGGATTGTCTCAGAATTAGACCTTAAAAGACCAATTTACAAAAAGACTGCAGCATACGGTCATTTTGGTAGAAATGAACCTGAATTCAGTTGGGAAAGAACTGATAAAGCTGCAAAATTAAAAACTGAATCAGGTATTTAGTGACTTAATTTTTTTAAAAACAAGATTAGTCAAATTTTTTAATTTTTTATGATTTCCAGTATAATTTCCAACTAGAATATTAAGATCTTCAACTCCATATTCAAAATTAATATCATTTAATGCTTGTTTGTATGCAGACTCTAGAGTAATTTTTTTGGTTTTTACATTATTAGGTATGGATTGTTTGATCAATTTTTCAAATGAGATTTCATTTGGTCCAACTAGATCAATTATTTTATTTGAAAATTTTGAGGAATTTAATGCAACATTAATGCATGAACATACATCTACTATCGATATAGGCTGTAGCATAAATTTTCCAGAACCAGGGATTAAAACTTGATTTTTGGAAATTTGTTTTGATATGTTTTTTGTCAAATAATCATCTTTTCCAACAATATACGATGGACGAAATATTGTATATTGTAAACCAGAATTTTTTATTAATTGTTCAGCATTAAATTTTGATATAAAATAAGAAGAGCGTGAATTTTTTGAAACGCCTAGGCCACTGAAATATATAATTTTTTTAATCCTGTTTTTCTTACATAATTCAATTACAGTTTTTGTAGTTTCAATGTTTACATTTTGGAATTTTTGATCGATTGATTCAGAACCTATTCCAGCAAGATGAACAAAGTGAGTTACTTTTTTTAATTTTGGAAACTGATTATTATTAAAATGAGTTCTAGAGATAGGAATTGATTGAATGTTATGTTGAGAAAGAAATTTTCTTAAATTTTTACCAACAAATCCTTTAGCACCGGATATTGCAACTAGATCGGTAGAGTTAGAGTTCATAATCAAATAATAAGATATTTTATTTTAAACATATCCAGTAAAGTACATGGCTACAAAGATTCATGTAAAATTTGGTAAGAATGCAGAAGAGTGTAGGGCAATTTTGGGTGTATCAAAAGACTCTACACATAAAGAAATCAAGCAAGCATATAGAAAATTATCACTAAAATATCATCCAGATAAAAATTTGGAAAACAATGATGGAAAGAAGTTCAAAGAAATTACAGAGGCATACCAATATCTAAAATCACATAGAAAGAGTCAATCAAACAAGGACGAACAAGTTTCAGGCGAAGATTATCAAAATTTTTGGAAAGCACAAGGAGAAAAAATGGGTGACGAGATGAGATTCAGTTTTGAGGAATTAAGACGAGAGAATCAACAATTTGGAGGAGATTACAATCATGAGACACATAACAGAGAAAAACCAATATCACAAAAAACAACTCATTTCTTACTTTATGGAGGATTGGGCGTCGTAGCATTATGGATTATTCTCAACGAAATTCTCCGTGTTTAACAAAAGTTATTACATAAAAAACTAAAAAAATTCACGTGGATGTAGATAGTGGAAACAAAACAAAGTTACGAACAGGATTTACAACAGGAAGTTGTGCAACTGCAGCATCAAAGGCATGTATTTTAGCAATTCAAAATCAAAAAATTATTGAAAACGTAGATATCATATTACCAAAACGTTCAAGATTAGAAATTGAGATTGATTCATGTGAATTCACAACAAATTCAGCAAAATGTTCTGTAATTAAAGATGGAGGAGATGATCCGGATGTTACACATGGGGCTGCAATTTTTGTCAACATAGAATTAACAGATGTAATAGGAGAAATTGAAATCGATGGAGGAGAAGGTGTTGGTAGAGTTACTAAACCTGGACTAGGATTAGAAATTGGCAGTGCTGCAATTAATCCAACACCTAAAAAAATGATTTTAGAAAATGTAAAAGAAGTTGGAGAAGAATTACTTGAAAAAAATGGAATTAGAGTAGTAGTAAGTGTACCAAAAGGAAAAGAGTTGGGACCAAAAACAGATAATCCAAGAATTGGAATTATGGGAGGAATTTCAATTTTAGGAACAAGTGGAATTGTAATTCCATATTCTACAGCATCATTTGCTGCAGCTATTCGACAACAAATTTCTGTTGTAAATACTATGAACGACGATAATGTTGTCTTAACAACTGGTGGAAGAAGTGAAGACTTTGCAAGAAAGATAATAGACTTACCAGATCATTCATTTATTCAAATGGGTGATTTTTCAGGTTATACAATTAAACAATGTGCAAAACAAGAATTGAAAAAAGCATACGTTGCAGGATTTATTGGAAAATTAGCAAAAATGGCTGCAGGTGTGAAACAAACCCATGTTAAAGGTGGAAAAGTAGATATGAAATTTCTTTCAGAGCTTGCAAAAAGATGTAATGCAGGAGAAGATACTATTTCAAAGATTTTGGGTGCAAATACTGCAAGAAATGTTCAAGAAATTATTATCGAGGATAAAATTGATGGATTTTTTGACGAGGTGACAAAAGAAGCGTGTATTCAAATGAGACAGCATTCTGAGGAAAAAATTCCAGTGGAAGTCATATTATTTGATTTTGATGGAACAGTGTTATCACGAGATAAAAAAGAGTAAGGCATTTAATTAATTCTCGATTTCTATCAGTATGAAGAAGATAGCAGTTTTGGCAATCACAAAAAATGGTATAGAAATGAGTTTAAAATTAAAAGAACATTTTTCAAATTTTGAGGTTTTTGCTCCAATAAAATTTTCAAATGATGATGAAAAAATTAATTGGTATGATGATTCAACAAGTGGAAAAATTGTTGAACTTTTTAAAAATAATGATGGAGTGATTTGTTTATTTTCATTAGGAGCAGTAATTCGATTATTAGCACCACATATCAAAGATAAGAAAACAGATCCTGCCGTAATTGTAATTGATGATAATGCAAATTTTGTAATAAGTGTCTTATCAGGCCATTTAGGTGGAGCAAATGAGCTTTCAAATGAAATTGCTGACAAAATAGGAGCTACTCCAGTGATTACAACTGCTGCAGACGTAAACAAAACAATTGCAGTTGATCTCGTAGGAAAAGAATTAGGTTGGAAGATTCAAGATGATAGTAACGTAACCAGAATTAGTGCATTCATGGTCAATAAAGAAAAGATTGGAATTTTTCAAAATATAGGTGAAAGAGAATGGTGGAAAGGAAAGCTTCCAGAAAATATAACATTTTTTTCAAATGTAGAAGATTTGAAGAATTCTGATTGTAAAGCATATTTGTTGATTACAAATGATAAGATAGAAGACGAAGATGTGATGAAGAATTCTGTGATTTACAGAGTACCAAGTTTAGTGATCGGAATTGGGTTACATTGGGATACTTCTAAAGAAACTATAATGAATGGAGTGAGTGAAACTTTGGAAAAATTTAGCTTAAATCAGAATGAAATAGCTAGGTTTGTATCTATTAAGAAAGATAAAGATGTTATAGGCTTGATCGAATTGGGTGAAGAAATGAACATACCAGTGGAGTATATTGATAGAGAAGAGTTAGCAACAATAACCACACCAAATCCTTCAAAAACTGTCAAGGCATTTGAAGGAACAGCAAGTGTTTCAGAAGCTGCTGCAATAAAATCATCAGAAGGTGAATTAATAGTTGAAAAACAGAAATTCCCTCCTAACTTGACAGTAGCTATAGCGAGGATAACACAATGAAAAGAGGATTATTATTAATTGACAGAGGAAGTAGAGAAAGAGAAGCTGGAGAAGAGTTAGAGATAATTTGTGAGAAAGTTAAAGAAAAAGGAAATTATGATTTCTCAGAGTTTTGCTTTCTAGAAGTAGTTCCTCCATTCATAGAAGATGGAATGGAAAAATGTTTGAAAAAAGATATTGATGAGATGACGATTATTCCATATTTTCTATATCCAGGACGAAAAGTCAAGATTGCAGTAGCAGATGCAATGAAGTACCAGAAAGATACAAAGATCAAATTCCTTGTTTCAAAACCAATGACAATGCACAAAACATTAGTAGATTTAGTAGATAATAGAGTAACTACTACACTAAAAGAAAATTCAATTGATTTAGAGAAAAGTAAGGTGGATGTAATGATAATTGGACATGGAAGTAAAGATCCAAATTCAGGAATTTCAATTGATTATATTGTAGATCAGTTAAAACCCTCATACAGAAATGTCAGTCGTTGCTATTTAGAAATTGAAGAACCAAACATTGAACAAGGTATACAGAAATGTCAGGAAGATAATCCAGAAGTTTTGGTGATTGTATTTTATTTCCTACACGAAGGTGCACACGTAAAACTAGATGTTAATAATGATCTAATACCAGCTTTAGAAAATGCAGATTTGAAGAAAGTTTGTGTTACAAAACATTTAGGTGCAGATGAAAAAATGATTGATTTGATTTTAGATAGAGCAAGAGAGGTTGAAAATGCAAACTAGGAAAGGACAAGAGATAGAAGACGAAAGTATGCAGATTATAGAAAATGAAATTGGTTCTCATTCATATAATGAAATGGAGTGGCCAATTGTCAGAAGGATAATCCATTCTACTGCTGATTTTGATTTTGCGGGAGAAAATAAACTTCTATTTCATAAAGATGCAATATCAAGTGCAATTAATGCACTAAAAAATGGATGTAGTATTGTTACAGATGTTAATGGAGTGATAGGATTGATGAATAAACAAAATCCAAAAGATTTCGGTAATGATTTAATCTGTAATATTTCAGATCCTGCACTAATGGAATCTGCAAAAAAAGCAGGTAAAACTAGAGCACAGATGTCTATGCGAGTAGCAGAAAAAGAAATTGATGGAGGAATAGTAGCAGTAGGAAATGCTCCAACTGCACTGTTAGAGGTCATGGAAATGGTAAAAGAAGGACTTGTAAAACCTGCACTAGTTATTGGAATACCAGTAGGATTTGTATCTGCCGTAGAATCAAAAGATGAATTATCAAAAACAGATATTCCATTTATTACAAATGTAGGTCGAAAAGGTGGGAGTCCTTGTGCATCAGCAATAATTAATGCAATATACAAATTGTTAAGACAAGGAATTAACTGAGTTTTAGAGAATTTTTTATTAAACTTGAAGCAAATTTTGCACTGTCAAAGTACAGATGACAATATGATGCAATTGTATTGTATTCTGTTAACGCGTCTTTATGTGATGAAATTCCTTCGCCAATTTTAAGTTCGTAAAGAAATTTTGCATCTTTTGGAATGTTATTTATTTTTGAATAATGAAATTCATGTGCACGAAAATTTCTTGGTGATGAAATTATACAGTTTGAAATAATTTTACCTTCAGTGTAATTCAACGTCATTTTTTTAGTCATCTCAGTTTCAGCATCAAACAAACCAACCATTTTGTACTTACGATTATTATGTTTAATTGAATTTGTGAGATACATCAATCCACCACATTCCGCATAGATTGGTAAACCAGATTCTGCTGCCTGTTTAATTGATTTTTTCATGGAATTATTCTGACTAAGCTTTTTACCTAAAATTTCAGGAAAGCCACCTCCAATGTATATAGAATCACAAGGCGGGATCTTTTTGTCACTAATCGGACTAAAGAATTTGATTTTTGCTCCTTCACGTCTTAAAGCTTCAATATTATCATGGTAATAGAAATTAAATGAGCTGTCTAATGCAACTGAGATAGTAATTTTTGGTTTTTTATTTGTGATTTGTTTGATTTTATTTAATGAAGAGGGCTTCTTGGTAATTTTTTCTATGATATCAAAATCA
Organism: Nitrosopelagicus sp. REDSEA-S31_B2; assembly: GCA_001627235.1. GTDB lineage: Archaea > Thermoproteota > Nitrososphaeria > Nitrososphaerales > Nitrosopumilaceae > Nitrosopelagicus. Next base: position 12,268 of record LUPB01000040.1, read on the forward strand.
AGATAATCAGAAATTTCTTTTGAAATTTCTTTAATTTTTTTCTGTAGTATTTTATCTTCTGAGACAGGAATTAATCCAAGATGACGAGATTCTAAATTATTTGATGAATTTTTTGGGATTACACCAACTATTGGAATTTTTAATCCACTTAGAGCACTTCTGCACAAATCTTCATGTTTTTTACTTCCAATTTTATTGAGAATTATTCCAACGATTCTTGAATTTTTATGAAATTTTGTAAAGCCTAATGCAGTTGCAGCAATGGAACGAGATGTTTTACTTGCATCAAGAATTAGTATTACAGGACAATCAAGTAATGTTGCAACATGATGAGTACTTGCAAGATTAGTTTTTCCTCCAAACCCATCATAGTAACCCATTACACCCTCAATAATGGATATATCAGATTTTGAATTTCTTGTGAAACTATGAATTAATTCTTGTTTTCCCATTAGCCAAACATCAAGATTTTTTGTTTCATTTTTTGATATTGCACTTAGATAACTAGGATCTATGTAATCAGGTCCAACTTTGAATGGTTGAATTGAGTATCCTCTTTTTTTAAGACCAAAGATAATTGCACAAGTGATCGATGTTTTTCCAACACCGCTGGTAGAACCTGCAATTACTAATCTGGGAAGTTTCAATTTCTTTTTGTAATGTTGTTTTTTATTTAAATGGATTTAATTTAAAAATTACAATCTTTTTACTGGATGGTTTTCTTGTGTTCATATGAGTGATGGAGAGGGTTTAGTTATTGTTTATACAGGAAATGGAAAAGGGAAAACAACTGCGGCATTGGGTTTGTCATTAAGAGCAATCGGATATGAACACAAAGTATGCATGTTACAATTCATTAAAGGTTCATGGCATTATGGCGAAATGGATTCTTCAAAAAAATTAGGACCTAATTTTGAGTTAATTGCTGTTGGTAAAGGTTTTGTTGGAATATTAGACGACAATAGTCCACGTGAAGAACATGAAAAGTATGCTGCTGAAGCACTAAAAATTTGTAGAGAAAAAATTTTTTCAGAAAAATATGATGTTGTAATACTTGATGAAGTAAATTATGCAATTAATTTGGGTCTTTTAGATGTAAAAGAAATTATAAAATTAATCAAAGAAAAACCTGAAAAATTAGATCTTGTTTTAACAGGAAATCACGCTAAAGAAGAGATTATTGAATTAGCTGATTTAGTTACAGAGATGAAGGAGATTAAACATCCATTCAAATCAGGAATAAAGGCAAAGAAAGGAATTGATTTTTAACCTCAATTAGTAGATTAATTTCATAATGTCAACAGAACAACAAGAACTACCTGAAACAGGTGAGATTGTGATTGCAACGATTACTAAAATTAGTGATCATGGGGCATATGTTACATTAGACGAATATAACAAAATTCAGGGGTTTTTGCATGTATCAGAAATTGCTCCTGGTTGGGTTCGAAAAGTCAACAAGTATGTCAAAGAGGGAGAGAAAAAAGTTCTGTTAGTAAAAAAAGTAGAAAAAGGAAGAAAAGAAATAGATCTATCCCTAAAACAGATTTCAAAAGATCAACGGAAAAAAAAGTTACTTGATGTTAAACGATTTGAGAAAGAACATGGAATTTTAAAAAATATTCAAGAAAAAGCGAAATTAACTGAGAAACAAATTGAAGAGTTAGAAGATAAATTTTTGTCTAAATATGATTCGGTTTATGATGCAATGCTTAACATTGCAATTAAAGGCAGTGATGAAATTACTGATTTGAAATTACAAAAGAAAGTTCTAACAACTATTGAAGATATTTGTTCAAAGATGAAACTTCCATCAGTAGAATTAAGAGGAATATTAGAAATTTCCAATAACCAATCTAACGGAGTAGAATTGATACAAAAGACATTGACAGAAGCTGAAAATGTAGAAGATGCAAAAATAGAGATTACATATTTGGGTGCGCCAAAATATCGATTAAGTTTAATTTCTCAGGATTTTAAATCAGCAGAGAAATCCTTGAAACCAATTTTAGAAAAAATTGAGAAAAATGTCAAAAAACAAAATGGTGTTTATAATTTTACACGAGAAGAATCAATCAAAACAGGAGAAGGATAATTGAAATTTCAATTAAGAAAATGTATGAAATGTAACTCATACACACTAAAAAATACGTGTAAAAAATGCAATGAAGAGACAAAAAGCGTTCATCCAGCAAAATTTTCTCCAGATGATAAATATCTGAGATATAGAATTGCTGAAAAATAATTTCTTTATTCACAACCATATTTTAGAGCCCAGTCTAGTCCACCAAACTCACTTCGTCCACAGAATCTCGGATCAAGTTCTGCATGTTCATTATCTAAGAGTAATTCATTGAGTGAGGTTTCACTACAAAAAACAAG
>LUPB01000041.1 GCA_001627235.1 Nitrosopelagicus sp. REDSEA-S31_B2
TTTTGAGACATAGTTATCACCAACAGGGAAAACAACTTGACGATCATCGAGTGCTTTTGATAAAGCAAAGTGAACCTCCACCACAGAAGTAGTTTTGTTTAGTCTGTTTGTTTTTTTGATAAAATCATCATCAAAAACTCCAGGTTCAAATAACTGATTTATCGCATGGTATGCAGGATATGAGATGATTACACAGTCAGTTTCTACGGTTTTTCCATCAGACAATTCAATTCCAGTCACTTTCTTATTTTGAACAATCACCTTTTTGATGGAATGTCCAAGATTTACCTTCGAGTCTTGTTCTTCTACATAGTTGGCCATAACTTCACTAATTCTATCATAACCACCCATGTCAGGATATGCAAACTCACTTGTCCCTCCTTTGAAGGGATTTGCACGAATGATGGTTCTAGCAAACTCACCTAAGGATATGTGTTCAGGAGAGTCAGCAAAAGCAAGCATGCATACAGCATCAAAAAATTGCTTTGAGTGAAAATCAAGTTTGGATGTAACCTGGGTCAGAGGAACCGAGTCCAATTCTTCTGCTTTTTCCATGCTGGTAAATGCCATAGGAAGTAAGATTTTGAGAAGGGAAATTCGGCTCTTGAAAGGAATTAATGACATTTTGAGAATATCTCCAATGCCTTTTGGATAAGTATGAAACCCGTTGTCATAAAAAGCAATTTTATCGACAATTGCAAGTTTGAGTCTATCTTCTATTTTTACATCCTTGAGAATTTCATATATGGCAGATTTTTTGTAAAAAGGCATTATGTGAAATCCGTTATCTAAAATGTGATTTCTAAACTTCATGGAGGCAGTTCTACCACCTACATTTTCAGATTTTTCATAAATAGAAACAGGGAATCCGTCGTTGACAAGAAGTGTTGCAGTAGATAAACCGCCGACTCCGGCGCCAATTATGACGACCGGGTTCTTCAGCGATTTTTTTGAAATCTCTTTAGTTTGATTATTGGAATTCATTTTATGCAGCGACGGATGTTTTTGGTTGTTCAACAATGACTCTTTTCTTATTTCTAGATTTTGTTCGCAAAATCATTTTGCAACAAAGACATCTAATTTCTTCTGTGTCAAGCCATACTTCACACCAGCTACAACGTTTTAGTCCATACTGATATTTCATAGAGTTTGGAACTTTCATTACTTTATGTTGTGTGCATATTCCTTTACATGATGCGCCCATGAAATAAATTTGGCAATTCTGATATTTAACGGTTATGCACTAGCGTGAGTCTAGTGCTAATTTCTTACATTTTAGCATTTGATAATCGATCAAACCTTTTTCAAAGGAAGTTTTCATTTTTTTCATTGATTCAAAGAGTATTTTTTCTACATACTTAGAATAACGCGTCAAAATTTTTTCCCGTAATTCATTTCGATTTTCAATGTAATAGTCTGCAAGTGGAGGATAAACATTTCTTCCAATATTTTTTGAATCTATGATTTCAAAATTATTTTCCAATAGTTCATTGCAAATTTGCTTTTCAGAGTAATGTTCTGACGACCATGTAAATTTTAAGATTCCAAGATTTGCCAGATTGGCATCCTCAACAGCAGTAGGTATTGCAAGTGCTAAAATGCCATCATCTTTCAGAACACGATTAGATTCAGAAAAGAAATCCCCTATTGGCTTAAAATGCTGCGCAGATTCTAATGCAATTACACGGTCTAACGAGGAGTCGGCAAAAGGCAACATTCTTGCAGTAGAGTTCATTTTTGAGATTGGGCCAGATTCAACAGATGCCAATTGTGAGAAATTGACATTTACAGAACATATTCCTAATGAAGAATATTTTGAGCCCCAGATTTTTGCAGGAATCCAAAATTTAGCATGTCACCACCAGTTGAAACCTCCATGATAGGAGATAGTGCATCATAAAGTTTCACAACATCATTTTCGTTTCGTCTAAACGTCCAGAGAAGAAGATCTATGGGATTGATAGACATGTTAAAAATAAAAAAACAGCAGATATATGATTTAAGGTAAATCTACCAATTCTTCAACACAGTGTTTGTGAACCCAGACATCATCTGCATTTTTTGCGATTTCTTTGCCTTTGCGAATATCATCGCCGCACTCTTTGCATTTTCCGTCAAATCTTGCTTTCATGGTTATTCTTACAAGGCATAATGGTAAATGTGATTCTGTGTGGATTTAGCTGACCATAACGTAGTGTAAATTCCATTTTACTCATGATGGGATCAATTTTTTTGAGCATTTTTGTCTATCAAAAGAGGCAATTTCCATATTATAGATCAAAACAAGATATTGATTATGCAAGTAGAAGAGATTGAATCAAAATCTGGGAATGATTTTTGGGATAATGCAAACAAGTATTCTTGGTCAAACGGAGAATATGAGTTTCTAAAGGAAATGTCATTTATCATGGTCAATTTACATCATCAGAATAATTCTGAAGAATAATAGTGCTAAAGAAAAAAAATTAACACTAGAAACGATTCCTAATAAATTCAAAACACCATTTGTAAAGAGTGAACAAAGATTCTGAATCCAACGATCACATTTGTAAGAACAACAAAGGAAAAGATGTTCTCTTAGTTACGGACAGTACCACAGGAGAAGTAATGTGCTCATCATGTGGCGAAGTTGTATCACAAAACATGGCAGAACTAGGACCTGAGTCATCTGCACAGTCTGGCGAAGATTACATGTCAAAGTCAAGAACTGGAAGAAAATCCACACTTGCGTTTAATGACAAGGGATTATCCACAGTGATCCAGCAATCAGACAAGGATGCAACAGGTAAAAATCTCAGCGGAGAGATGAAAAGAACATTTTACCGTCTACGAATGTGGGACAAAAACAGTAAGGCGATGCCAGGGCATAGAAATATGCAAAAGGCATTCACACTGCTAGAAGGATTGAAAGCGAAGCTTTCACTTCCAGATGTCGCAGTCGAACAAACTGCATACATCTACAGAAAAACTTTGGCAAAGAAAATTGGAAGAGGTAGAAGCATTCCAGTAATTCTAAGTGCATGTGTTTATGCTGCATGCAGATTCACAAATACACCAAGAACCATACAAGATATTGCAAATGCAACAAATTTGCGACGAACATCAATACACAGAATCTATAGAATGCTGGTAAAGGATCTCGATTTGACACTTGAGACATACAACCCTGTCAGCTTCATCACAAGAATTACAACAGATGTTGGTGCATCTGAAAAAACAAAAAGAGATGCCATAAAATTCTTGATAAAGGCCGAAGAGCTGATGATAACAAGTGGGAAAAATCCAGTGGCAATGGCTGCAACAGTGGTATACTTGGCTGCAATTTTAAATGGGGAAAAAGTATCCCAAACCCAAGTTTCTAAAGCAGCAGACATTAGCAGCGTCACAATTCGAAATCTTTGCAAGAAATTAAAGGATGCAAAAATTGCATCTTTATCAAGCCCAAAACTAGCAAAAGCTTAGAAAGTTAGTCTGTTAGAACTAACCAAGTTCACTTTTTTTAATTCCACTTGTCTCAATTTCGTAGCGAAGTGGAGCAGGAAGTTCCATGTAGGATTTGTTTACCAAAATCTTGATTTGATCATCAGGTACCTGAACACGTTTTAGTAATTTACCGCGTTGATGGGCATATGCTTTTTTCCAAAATGTAATTCCATCAAAGGTTTCGATTTTAACCATTAGTCTCTATCAACAAATTCAGATGCTTCTGGTGGAGATGGGCTTAATCCTTTTCTCTTTCGAATATCTTCAGTTAGAGTTGCAGCAATTGATTTTGGGACAGGAGTCCATGCTTTGAAGTGTGTATTCCACATTGCTTTACCTGCTGTTTGACCTCTCATCTTTTCAGAAATATCAAATGTTTCAACTGCAGGAACTTCACCAATTACAATACTTGTTGCACCCTTTTGTTGCATATCCAAAACCTTACCTCGTTTTCCTTGTAGTACAGAAGAAACGTTTCCTATAAGATCAGTTGGGACACGAACCTCAATTGCAAGCATTGGTTCTAACAAAACAGGTTCTGCAGACAAAAATGCTGCAAGACATGCACGTCTAGATGCAGGACCGATTTGGGATAAACCTCTGTGAGCAGTATCCTCGTGAGGGACAAAGTGAGTAAATGTAAATTTACAGTTTCTTACTTGTTCTTTTGTAAGGCCACCTTCACTCATTACTTCATCAAATCCAGAAAGTAAGGAATCAGTAGATTCATCTACAAACTGAACACCTTTTGTTCCGTTGATCATAATATTTCCACGTGAATCAAATTTCATTACCTT
>LUPB01000042.1 GCA_001627235.1 Nitrosopelagicus sp. REDSEA-S31_B2
ATGAACGTCCAAATTGATCTAGAAGTTGACCTAAGGTAATATCTAGAGTTTCACCAAATACCCTCCATCGTCCTGCTGAAAAGGCAAGAATCATTGTGTGACCACCAGAAACAAGAAGAACTAGAGGATTCTTTGCACCTGTTAGAAGCTTACCTAATTCAATGTGACCAATTGCATGGTTTACAGGATAAATTGGAATGTCATAGTATGACGAAAGCGAACGTGCAACAACTGCTCCAACTCTTAAACAAGGTCCAAGTCCAGGACCTCCAGCATATGCAATCATATCAAGATCATTAATTTTGATTTTAGCCTCATCAAGACATTGCTTTAACACAACGGAACTATTTTCAATATGATGACGCGATGCTTCTCTAGGATGAATTCCTTCACCTTCAGGAGGACGATAAATTTTTCTAACATCAGAAAGAATTTTTCCATTTTTTTGTTTTTTCTCAATAACTGCACATGAGAAAGTATGTGCAGTGCTTTCAATTCCTAGACAGATCATCTTAACCTCTACTTAATGTTGACACTATTTTTACTATATCACCGTTTTTAAGTTGATGATCAGCGCCAATACGTTGTTTGGTTTTTGCATCAATTGCATGTAAAAATCCTTTTCCAATATCTTGATGAATTGTAAATGCAAGTTCTTTTGCAGTAGAACCATTCTTGAGTAATCGTGCATCAGGTAGAATTTGACCTTGTTTGTTTGTGAGTTTTGTTTCATCCTCAACAGGATAAACTACAATCATGTCTAAAACATCAAAAATAATTGAATTGAGAATTTTTTGAACACCTGTAGTCTGAATTTTTGTTAATACATTTTTTGCAAGATGCAATGCATTGTTTTGTTGTTCTGATAAGTTCACATCATCTTTTCCTTTGAAACTATCATCTCCAGGTACATAATCAATTAATTCTGCTTTTGTGGCTTTTTTTAATAATAGTTCAGTTTCAGCACTGGAAGAAATTACGGTAAATGTTTCAGATATTTTTTGAAGAATGTCAAGATTGTCACATAGATCTGCTTTGTTAGCAGCAATAATCAATGGTTTAGCTTTTTTTCTCAATGATTTTAAGAAGTTCATCATATCATCTTCAGACCATTCTTGTGGTTTTTTTGCTTTTAATGACATAGATGTTAAAACATCATCAACTTGTGATTCCAAAATTCCTAGTCCAGTAAAACGACGAGTTATTCCATCTGAAATTTTTGCACGCTTTTGTTCTATTTCTTTTACAAGTTTTGGCCATTCTCTGTCAAGTAAATCTTTGAACCACAAATCAAATTCTTCTTCTACAAATTTTATGTCCTCCAAAGGATCATGTGTTCCAAGATTAACTGGTTGACCTTGAATATCTGTTGAGCCAGAAATATCAACAACGTGAATTAATGCATCAGCTTTCATAGCATCAGTTAGAAATTGATTTCCTAATCCTTTACCTTCATGAGCACCAGGAACAAGACCAGCAACATCAATTAATTTTACTGGTATGAATCTAGTTCCATTATGACATAGATCATTTCCACATCTATTTTCCAAATTATTGCATTCACAGTTAATCTTTAGATAACAAACCCCAACATTTGGTTCAATTGTGGTAAATGGAAAATTTCCACTTTGTACTGTAGTTTCGGTTGCTGCTGAGAAAAAAGTAGATTTTCCAACATTGGCTTTTCCAAGTAATCCAATTTGCATAAGGAGACAATCATTGTTTGATCATATTAGTATTACAGAAATTAATTAATCATGGTCAGGAAATAGAATTGTGTGAATTTAATAATTACAGGCAATCCAGGAGTGGGCAAACATACAATTGCAAATTTGTTACAAGAGAAAAATAAGTCATTTCAGGTACTAGATATTAGTAAATTTGCAATAGAGAAAAATCTTGGAGAACAAGTTGAGGATGGTATTGAAATAGATACTTCAAAGTTAGCAGATGAAATTAAAAAAGTAGATTTAGAAAAATCAGTAATTGTAGGACATTTAGCACCATATGTTTTTGACGAGTCAATGATTGATCAAGTAATTGTTTTAAGAAAGAATCCTTATGACCTCGTAGAAATTTACAAAGAAAGAAAATATCAAGATTCAAAAATTAAAGAAAATGTAGGTAGTGAGATACTCGGGGTCATTGCAAATGATGCACTAAAATCATTTGGAAAAGAAAAGACATTCGAATTAGATACAACAGAAAAAACACCAGAACTGGTTTTGAGTGAAGTAAATGAAATAATCAAGAATAAGAAAGGTGGAGATGTTGTAGATTGGCTATCCTTAGTTGCAGAAAAAAATGACATGAGTAGATTTTTCGATTACTAATTTAATATAATGCAAAAGAAGCATACAAAGAATTGTTTGAGATAAAGTATAGTGATTTAGCAGGAAGAATTGGCATTCTTCATACAAATCATGGCAAAATAGAGACACCATCAATGGAATTCACAAGATTATAAAATTTGATGGCTCAATAATGACTGATTCTGGTGGTTATCAAGTTTTAGAGTATGGTGAAGTTGATGTTAAACCTCCAACGATGGCAAAATTTGAAATGGATATAATGACTGATTTTGCTATTCCTTTGGATAAACCAACTGGATTTGGATTGTCTAAGAAACAAGCAAGAGAGTATGTGGAACATACTTTGAAAGTTTGTAAAACAACAATAAAAAATAAAAAAAATAATGGTCAGATTTGGATTGGGCCAATTCAAGGTAGTGAACATCCAGATTTGGTAAAAAGATCAACAAATGAATTAATCAAAATGGGATACCAGATGCTTGCATTAGGAAGTCCTGTAGAATTTATGGAATCCTACGAATACAAATTATTAGCAGAGATGATTATTGCTGCAAAGAAAAATATTCCAACATCTATTCCATTGCAT
>LUPB01000043.1 GCA_001627235.1 Nitrosopelagicus sp. REDSEA-S31_B2
AGTAGGTGCAAGTCTTTTGTTAATTAAAGATACAAAAAAACGAATCAAAGATCTAAAGATTGGAATTTCTTCGATGAAATATGCACCAATAGCATTTGGAATTCTAACCGTTTACGTATTATTTGCATTTGAGTATGTTGACCAAATACCAATACTAAACTGGAGTTGGCTTGGATATAACATTGCATTTGGACCATTTGCAGAACAAGGAATGCTTGGAATAATTCCATTTGTTCCATTATTGCTGTACATGTTTTTGCACATCAACTACTTTGAAGAATTGTACTTTAGAAAATCAAAAAAGATGGTTTTGGTATGGGCCCTAATTCATGTGGGAATGGGAATTAAACTTCACATGGCATTAATTTTGATACCAATTGGATTTGTTTTCAAGTATATTTATGACAAAAAAGGTCTAAATCATTCGTATGCAATGCATTTTGCAACAAACATAATGGTTGTTTGCGTTCTATTTCTTTCGTTTATACTTTGAGTCTTTTCTTGGATCCACTTTCTTTACCTGTGTCAGATACAAGTATGTCATGAATGCACCTAAGAAGAGATTAACCACACCTAAGACTACAATCATAAAATTATTCATAGAGCCAGGATCAAGGCTACCTCGCCATAAACCAAATCCAATACCCCAAAGACCAACTACTGTAAATACTAAAATGAGAATTTTGAGTTTCTTTGGTTGTACGTATTTGAGTTTCAATAAACAAACCAGAGTTTAGAAGTTATTAAATTATGTCTATCTTAACATTTTAAACCAACAAATTTTACACAGATTTAGTGCCAATGTAGCTCAGCCTGGTTAGAGCAATTGATTTGTAATCAATAGGTCGAGAGTTCAAATCTCTCTATTGGCTTTTAATTAATTTTAGAAATAATGAATTTTCATATGATTTTGGTGTACGGTCTCATATGGCGTAATATGACCGCAATGAGGGCAAGAGAATAAACCTTCTGCAGATTGTTTTGCATCTCGTTCAATAACTTTTCCAGATACTGATTCAATAGATATTACATCACCTCGAGAAATTACTGCAAAATTTCTTTGCTCCCCCAAAGATTCCAAAAATTCACGAATTGCAGTAATAACCTCATTAGTATCAATGACATCATCTTCTTCTATAGGAGATAAGACAAATTCATGATATTTGATATTTGGAATGGCAGCAACATTATCAGCTACATAAATGAGCAATTCATTTTGAATTGATTCTACCTCATGGCAATCAACTGTTATCATACTAAGAAGAATTTGTGATGATTATAAAAAATTAATTAAGAAATTATATGGTTAATTCTCTGATTTATCAGAATCTTGAAGATTTGGATAATAGTCATCATCGGGGCAATAATTTTTGGTGGAATGTATACAATGCTTGCATTGGATGAAGTAAAAATAGAAGATTCAGAGAAAATATCATCAATTTATTCAAGTGATGACTATACTGAAACAAGATATAGCGGAAATACAAAAAGTACAGCACAACATCTTATTGAAATAGCAAATAATTCATGGCAACAAGGATGTGAGGTAGAAGAGAAATGTTTTCTTCCCCATATGAAAACAATTATGGTTAATGACGTGATAATGTTTGTAAATCATGATGACTTTGAACATAATATTCTGGTAAGAGGAGATTCACAGTACCTTCATTTTCCAGCAGATGTGATTAGAGCAGACGAATATTTTGTTTACAAGTTTAATGTGCCAGGAAAATACGAGTATGTTTGTACACTTCATCCATGGATGGAAGGCAAGATCACCGTAGAAAGGTAATTTGAGAATAGAATTTTCGATGTTTGTACTATGTCGCTTTAAATTATAATTTCAAGTATTATGGACATGTTTAGCTACCAGAGATTTGCAAACAACAAGCCAGTATTATTGATTGCAGTCATTGTTGGAGTAGTCGGAACACTTTCAGTTCCGGTGCTATGGCCACATGTTTACCATGGAGCACACATCTATCATTTACTTCTCCATACAGCAGGAATAGTTCTTTCAGTATTTTTGGCAATACTTTCTGTTAATGCATATTATAAGATGAGAACAAAGAAGATGATAATTACAACAGTTGCATTTATGGTGTTTACAGGCGCAGAATTTGTTCAGTTAATGGATGCAACTAAAACACATGTTTACAATATTTTAGAATCACCATCTGAAATTGCACATCTAATGATGCTTGGAATGATTGGATTACTGGCATTAGCTATATTTAGGAGGGATTGAAATTGGCAAATATGGAATCTAGAGAGGAATTAATCATTTCAGAGATCAAAAAGAATCCTGGAATTAGATTTAGAGAAGTTATGGAAAAAATTGGCCTCTCAAACGGAGTCTTGAGTTATTACATTAGAAAATTAGAAACTAACGGAACAATCAAGACACAAAGAACAACACGTGTTTCAAGATTCTTTGTCAACGATATGACTGAAGATGAATCAAAGGTCGTATCCCGATTAAGACAAACAACTCCAAAGGCAATTCTTGTCACACTATTAGAAAATGACAGACTAGAATTCCAAGAAATTGTTTCCAATGCAGGCAAAGCAAGCGCTACAGTATCATTTTATCTATCAAAATTAGTGGCTGATGAAATTGTTTCATACAAGAAAGTTGATATGAAAAAGCAATACTTTATCGTTGAAAAACAAAGAATTGCAAACCTCATCACAGAATATCACCCAGATGTAATAGAATCTGCATCAGACAACTTGGCAGACATCATGTCATCATTATAATGACAGATACAGAAAAAGATCAATACGAAATAATCTCTATTGAATCAAAAGTTAGAGAAGGTGTATTTCACAAAGTTGTAAAAGATTTAGAAACTGGAAAAGCTGTTTCATGTTCTTGTAAGTGTTGGACTAAAGGAAACAAGCCTTGTTTCGGCATGAAAACTGTCGGTTATGAGCAATAACTAGAAAAATTAATTTCTTATTTGTTTCTTGATTGATGCAACTAGTGACATATTAACAATGATTAGAATTATGACTAGAATTACTGCGATAGCTATCAAGGCAATCGGTGACAATAGGCTGTGCGTATGATGGAGTATCAGATTCAATCCAGGCAGATTCTCCATTGAATTGAACTCTTTTGAGACCATCAATTCCTATTTTTTGTACTTCAGGTGCAATTGGAACATAGTGTAAACTTTCATTGAATTTTTGACCATCAGTTATCATCCAGTAAATCATGTGCACGAGGGCTTGTGCAGTATCAGGATCATTTGTTACATTATTCAGATTCTCATATACTAGCAAGTAAGTAAATGTCGATATAGGATACGAGTCATCTCCAGGTGCATTGATTATGCTTATTCCATACCAACTTTCATGTGCCTGTGGAAGAGATGGTGCAGCGCCTGCTGAAGCAGCAGCAATGCTTTGCATTGATGGTAGAACAAAGTTTGTTCCATCAGCATTTTCTACTGCAGCATAAGGAATATCATTTTGGAATGCATATGCAAGTTCAATATATCCAATTGAATATGGCGTAGTCTTTACAACATTTGCAACGCCTTCGTTGCCTTTTCCACCAATACCTGCTGGCCATTCTACACTTTTCCCTACACCCACTTTTTCATCCCATTCCTGACTAACTTTTGCCAAGTATGAGACAAAGACGAAGGTTGTGCCAGCACCATCAGAACGATGTGCAACTACAATATCTTCATCAGGTAATGAAACTTCTGGATTCAAATTCTGAATTGCAGGATCATTGAATTTTGTAATCTTTCCTAAGAAGATATCTGCAATAACCTCGCCGGTAAGTTTTAGTCCTGATTCGGACATGCCAGGCAAATTATATGCAATAGTTACTGCACCTATTGCTTCAGGTATGTGTAGTGTGTTTGGTGCAGCTTCACTCTCTGTTGGTTTTAATGGAGCGTCAGATGCAGCAAATACTATAGTTTCAGATATGTGATTTTTGACACCGCCACCACTACCTATTGATTGATAATTCAGTTGAACATTTGGATATAATTTTCCATATTCAACTCTCCATAGATCAATTAATGGAAATGGAAAAGATGCACCGGCTGCATCAATTTGCACATCTGCGCTTGGATCTGGCTCAACAGGTGATGCTGCAAAGGCAGATGCGGGTATCAAGAGAATTGTCATTAGTAAAGACGTAGTGATTGCCACATTATGCTTAGTCATAACTTATCGTGATTAATTTTGCATATACCGATGATCAATGTGGGGTATATTGTACTATATAGACAACGTAGATCCAAGGTAATAACTTCAGAAATGATAAAAATGTGTAAGCATTGTCAAGAGACCTATTAGCAAAGAAAAGAAATTTTCATTGGGATAGCATCTTCAAGATTACAGCTACTTGTGCAGGTGCGTTTGTTTTACTAATCATTGTATTAATTTTTGGTCAATTGTTATCAGATTCTTGGTTAATCTGGGAAAAAGAAGGATTGGCATTTGTAACAGGAGATAGATGGAATCCTGTAGAAGGACGCGAAGCTTTTGGTGCATTACCATACATAGCAGGAACGTTAGTGACATCATTAATTGCATTATGCATTGCAGTTCCACTAAGTATTGGAATTGCAATGTTTCTTTCAGAAATTGCACCTACAAGAATTCGAGAGCCAATTTCTTTTGTAGTAGAATTGTTAGCCGCAGTTCCAAGTATCATCTATGGATTATGGGGGTTATTTACATTTAGAATAGTTTTCAAAGATTGGTTTGAAAGCCCTACACAT
>LUPB01000044.1 GCA_001627235.1 Nitrosopelagicus sp. REDSEA-S31_B2
TTCTATGATTGGAACTTTTGAAATTATTTTAATTGTCTCAGGAATAGTCTCATCTGTTATGGTATTATTGAATTATAAAAATTCAAAAAAACCTATCATTCAAGAATAATTAACTAATAATCTCTCTAATCTTACTACAAAATTCTGGTTTGATATTCTGTTTTATTACAAATTCCAAGTCTTCTACACTATCGATATCCAACATTAGTCTGTAAACTAAACCTACGCATATTTTCACATCAAAGTTTTTGGCTGATTCTATCTGAAAACTATAACTTCCTTCGTCATACCTTGGCTTCATTGAATCGATTGGTGTTCTAAGTAATGCATTTGTTCCGTCAAAGTGTCTAGATGGAACTATGACTACAGATTTTGCTTCTGAAAAATTTAATAATTTCTCTATATCTTCGGAATAAAAAAATGGAACATCTAATGGCAATACAATTGAATGTGTAAATTTATTTTCTAAAAGATATGATTCTGCCAATCCTACTGCATCATTGACACTTTCTTCATTTACGTCTGGAATTCTTTTACAATCATACTCTTCAATAATATCTGATATTTTATCTTCATTTGAAACAACAATTGTCTTATCAATTAATCCTGATTCGGAAATTGTTTTGATAACTTCTCTAAGTAATAATCTACATAGTTCAATTGTTTTTTCTTCAGATAACTGTAATCTTGTTTTAGACTTTTGAAATGACTTGACCGGAATTATTACTGTAGTTTTCAATTATATCTTTAGTTGTTTTAAAATGAATCCTGCAAGAGCTTCTTCTGCCATTTTATTTTGCATTTTGATCTTTGTATCTAAGACTTTTATATCCAAGCCTTCTATTTTTGATGCCTGTGCTTTATCTTTTGTATCAATGATCATTTTTGAACACACATCTGCATAAAATTGTGCTAAACCAAATACTGATACTTCAATTCCTGCTGCTTCCATGTATTTGTCAGCTGGTCCACTAAATGATTTGTTTCCGACTAGCGGTGATACTGCTACAACTTTCTTTTTGTTTTTGGTTAATTCTTTTCTTAGCCCTTTAATCCCCATCATAGGACCTATGCTTGTCAATGGATTTCCAGGTGCTATGACAACTAATTCTGCATCTTGAATTGCACTGATAGCATCAGGGTTTGGTCTTGCTTTATCTGCACCTACATACTGAATT
Organism: Nitrosopelagicus sp. REDSEA-S31_B2; assembly: GCA_001627235.1. GTDB lineage: Archaea > Thermoproteota > Nitrososphaeria > Nitrososphaerales > Nitrosopumilaceae > Nitrosopelagicus. The sequence continues at coordinate 1,179 of LUPB01000044.1, forward strand.
CCTTCAATATTTCCTCGACCTCTGTGTTTGACCCAGAACTCTTGCAAGTGCAAATCTTCTCCGTTTGAAGTAATTCTTGTTTCAACTGTGTTGTCTGTTATTGGAATGACTTTGGATTCTACTGCAAATTTTTCACACATCCATTGTGTAATGTCAGAAAGATTTTTTCCATTTTTCAACATGTTAGTTCTTGTTACATGTGTAGCTGCATCTCTATCTCCTACTCTAAACCAAGTCTCTTCTCCGAAGACTTCCATTTGTCTTAGAAAATTGTTAGTATCTTTTTTTACTCCCCAGCCTTTTTCTTCATCTAAAATTCCTGATAATCCGTAAATTATTGTATCAATGTCTGGACAAACATACATTCCATATAACCAATAGTTGTCACCGACATTGCTAATCACAGTTACTTCTTGGTCATGTGCTGCAAAGCCTCTAACCATCTTAATTGAACCTGTACCGCCTGCCAATATTGTTATCATAAATTATTATACCGAAAGCCTCCAAACGGTGACTACATATTACTTTTTCAAATAGATCGCAAAAAATTCCGTTCGAAGTTAGATTTATGTACCACTCTAGAAAAATCGCTACGTGTCTCGTACAGGAATTTTAGTAGCATCCCTTGCAGTAATCATGTTAGCATCTACTGTTGGTCCTGCATTTGCAGCACAAATGGAATTTAGATCTTGGGTTTCTGCTGATTCTCCTGAAACTGCTGAAATCAAATTTCAAAGAACTGTCATTTTAAACTATGATGAGGGTGGAATGCTTGCTGATGAACTACGAGGTCAAAAAGTTGCTAAAACATTCACAGTCACAAGTGCTGATCCTGGTGTAAATGAACTTCGTGACCGAATTAATTACCAATTCTCACAATTAGGCAGTTCTGCTGTTGTAACAGACCTTCAAATTGATTACGATACTAAATTGACTGGTCGTGGCCTAAACACCTCTGTTGATTATAAAATTATTCTAACTATGGAAATTTCTAATCATGTACTTCGTGAATCATCTGGCGGTAATTCTGGTCTGGTAGATATGAACTGGAGAGGATTAATGATTCCAGGTGATGTAACTATAAACTCTAAAGGAATTGATCATGAAATTAATCTCCCAATCTCATTTATAGCAAATTCAGCTCCTGCATTGTATTCTGCAGTTCAGGGAACTGAAGCAGAAACATTACTAAACACTCCAATTATGGATGCAAGTGGAATTAAAGCACAACCATTAGGTAACTGGCATTTCTTGTTTGACCCAACTGGAATTAATGTTGATGCATCAACATACGGAATGTCTGAAGAACTAGCAGGAGTTGTTTGGTCTTCTTATACAATGGGAGAAAGTAGTATTAGAGAAGGTATTCAAACTGAAAAAGAATTTGAAGCATCATTTACAACTGATAAAACTTATGACTTGAGAACAATTGAATCTGCAGATTCTGCAAATATTTTCTTTGCTGGTTTTGCAAACATTGATGTTCTAAATGACGCCGAAGTAGTCGGTGTTTATCCGGAAGCACCTGAAGGATTTGCAACAACATC
>LUPB01000045.1 GCA_001627235.1 Nitrosopelagicus sp. REDSEA-S31_B2
GTTTTTAACAAATGAGCAAAAAATGAACCAAATGCAACTGCATAAAGACTTCCTGCTATTGTATGTCCGAACCATGCCATCCATCCACTTAGATATGCATTGGGTCTAGGTAATCCTTCTCTCACCCATTTGTAACCTCCTCCTGTGGCAGGAAATGCAGAACCTAACTCTGCATATGTCAAAGCTGTAAATACTGTGATAATTCCATTGAGCAAAAATGCTATCATTAATGCAGCACCTGCTTCTGCCATTCCTGGACCTACTAGGACAAAAATAGCACCTCCGATCATAGAGGCTACTCCAATCATTACTGAATCTTTTAGGGATAAACTTCGAACTAGTCCTGTATCTGATTTCTCAAATGCCATACACACACGACCAAATACGCATGAATAAAGCCTTATCTAAAAATTTGTTACAAACTACGTGCCTTTTACCATGTTGAATAATTGTCTAACAATCATCTTTGGATGATGTGTTGCAAGTTTGACCATTTTTGAGACGCCAAAGTCTGCACGAATAAAATCTAAAAATTCATCGGCAGTTAATTCTTCGATTATACTTAATTCTTTATCCCATTCTTCATCTGATAATCCTACCCATCTATTCTGAACTTTTACCGCCGAATTAATTTTGGATTCTATTGCTTTCTTCCATTCTTTTTCATATGGCATTAATGCTGTCTCATTCACGTTATCATTTCTAATTGCATCTGCGGCAACTCTTCCTGCAACTTCTCCGAAGCGAATTGCATATCTTATTCCTTCTAAAACAAGTGGGTTTGCCTGACCTGCAGAATCTCCAACTAAAATCACATTATTGTATACTGTCTTTCGTGACAATCCTTCATTTGGTATCAAGCCGTAATGGAACTCGATTTTCTCTATTTCTCCTAAATCTTTGATTGGACCTTTCTTGTTATCAATTAACTCGTTTAGTCTTACTGTTGGATCTACATCTGAATCTGGTTTGCCAACTCCAACTCCTATTCTTGCTGTATTTTTTGATGTTGGAAATATCCATGCATAACCTGCTGGAGAGTATTCTTGTCCTACCATTAACCACCAATTATCATATTCTAATTTCTCTGTCTTAACTTCAAATTCTGCTCCAACTCCAAACTTTTTCCATTGTTTTACATATCCTAATTCTTTTGCAACAACTGATGCAAATCCACTCGCATCAATAACCACTTTGCCATTAAATTGAATCTGCCTCTCCCCGGATTTTGCAATAACACCTGTACAATTTCCATTTGAATCCTGTAACACTTCTGAAACATTTGTACTTACAAATACTTGTGACCCGGAACTCTCTGCTCTACTTGCCAAAAATCTGTATGTTTTTCTTACATCCAAAACCGCTGCCTTTGCAACTTGATCTTCAATCACTACTGCATTTTTTGGAGAACAAAAAGAGAATTTCTTTATTGGATTATAGCAATCCTCAGGTATTCCAAATTTTTTAATATCTGAAATCCATGTAACCCCGCTAGTTCTAACAGTCTCTGCAATTTCTTTTTCTTTTTCAATTAATGCTACGGTACAACCATTTTCTGCAACCATTCGTGCTGCAGATGAGCCTGCTGGACCTCCTCCTACTACTATGACATCAAAATCTAATTTGTCCAATTACATATCTTAATCATCTGAATATTATAATCTAACAATCTCTCAATCATCTTTATCTTCATGTATTTTCAAATTAATTTATGGCTGAAACTGATCTTTTTGCATTTGCAATGTGGTCTGGAATAACCGCAGTCTTAATGATAATTACCGGATTTGTTTACCGAGGTTTCAAAAGGAAAAAGTCCAATGAAAACATTACATCTTGAAAAGAATGGTATACGTGGACTATCAATCTCTGAAAGTTTTCAAAAAGAAGATACTCATTCTATTTTGGCAGGAGTTGTAATGTCTAATGAATTCTTAATTGATGGATTTGTTTTTGAAAATGCAACTCTGAAAGGAGATGATATCACTGAAAAAATACTAACAATGTATGACAAGTTAAATCGAGATGATATATCATATCTGCTCTTACCTGGAACAATTCTTTCACTGTATAACATTGTAGATATTGATCAAATCTTTGAACAGTTACAAATTCCTATTATTGCAGCTAATTCAAAAGACTCCTCAGGTTTACATGATACATTAAAACATCATTTTCCAAATAACTTTCAAAACAAAATTAAACAATATGAAAAACTTGGCCCTCGTCAAATAATTCAATTGGATTCGAAAAATGAAATTTTTCTTAGAATGAGAGGATGTACTGTTGAACATTGTAAAACTCTTTTAGAAAAGATTACCTTGCAAGGCTCTATACCTGAACCATTACGCGTTTCTCAAACTCTTGCAAAAACTATTCTTAAAACAAATAATTCACAGTGATATTTCTTTCATTTTATGCAAGTTTTCTGGGTCGGGTTCTGAAATTGCAGCAATAAGTGCTTTAGTATAGGAATTTTCTGGATTTAACAACACTTTGTTAATTGGTCCTACTTCCATCACTTTTCCTAAATTCAATATTACAATATTGTCTGCAAAGTGTTTTGCAGTAGCTAAATCATGTGTAATGTATATCATGGAAATTTCATTTTTCGTTTGAATTTCTTTCATTAATTCCAAAATTTCTGCACGAATTGAAACATCTAACATGGAGACAGGCTCATCTGCAATAATAATTTCTGGTTTTACAACTATTGCTCTTGCAATAACCACTCTTTGTCTCTGTCCTCCTGATAACATGTGAGGATGTTTTTTTGCAATTTCTTCTGCAGGCTCTAATTTCACCATGCGTAATGTCTCCAGGACTCTTTCTTGTCTCTCTTCTTTTGTTCCTATACTGTGAATTTCTAATGGCTCATTTACAATATCTTGTATAGTCATTCTTGGATTGATTGAATCGTAAGGATCTTGATACACCATCTGGCATCTCATTCTAAATTTTTTTAATTCCTCTGAATTACTTTTTATCTCTTGATTCTTGTAAAAAATTTTTCCAGAGTTTGGTTCTATTGCTCTTAAAATCAATTTTGCAATTGTAGATTTACCTGAACCTGATTGTCCGGCAATGGCTAAAATCTCTCCATGATTTAATGAAAAATTTACTTTATTTGCTGCAATAACTTCATTTGAATCTGATGAAAACAAATTTTTCTTCTGAAATTTTTTAGTTAAATCTTCAATTCTGAGAATTTCACTCATAATTGGTATTATATTCTCCTGTGATAAGAAATTTATGCAAAATAAAAATTGCCAAAATATGACTACTGAATCAAAACAGGAATTATTAGGATATCAGTCATACTCAATACAAAAAAATCTGAAATATTTCAAACCTACAAAAACTACTACTACTGCGACCTTTGCTGAAGAAATACGCAATACATTACAATTTGCAAAAAAATCTATCAGCCCTAAATTTTTCTATGATGAGTCTGGCTCCAAATTATTTGATGAAATATGTTTACTACCTGAATACTATCCCTACAATGCTGAAACTGAAATATTGAATGAAATAGAACAAAAACTTCTTCCATATCTGTCTGAAGAATTTCATTTAGTTGAACTAGGAAGTGGTTCATCAGTAAAGACTCGCATTTTAATTGATGTTTTATTAAAATCTCAAAAACATTTACAATATTTTCCAATTGATATTTCTGAAATTTTAGATCAAAGTGCAAAAAACCTCTGTAACTTGGAAATTTTGAAAAATCTGCAGGAATAACATTTCTTAAGAAAATTTCCAGTTTGATGAAATCTAGTGATTTGTTTCTTATTGGCCTTGACCTAAAAAAGGATCAAAAAATTCTTCATAATGCGTATAATGACACTCAAAATACTACCGCAAAATTCAATCTTAATGTTTTAAAAAGAATTAACGATGAATTGGGAGGTAATTTCGATCTAGATCAATTCAAACATCATGCCATATACAATGAAGAACAGGGTCGAATTGAAATGTACCTTCGTTCCTTATCCGAACAATCAATAGTCATCCCAAAATCTGATCTATCGATTAATCTATCAAAAGATGAATTAATCCATACTGAAAACTCTCATAAATTTTCACTTGACCAAATTGAATCCTTGTTAAAACAATCAAATTTTGAAAAACTTGAGATGTGGTTTGATTCTAGAAATTATTTTGCACTAGTATTGGCAAAAAACCTCTAAACATCACTTGCACATCTGAATCCCGAAATTAACCATCTTTCATCTAATCTGAAAAAATTTCTATATGATCCTCTGATTGATTTTGCTGGTGTTCCAAATGAACCTCCACGTAATACTTTTTGATTTGTAAACCATTTGTCATTATATTCATCAAATCCACTTTTGAATCCTGGATATCCCACAAATTCTGAAGATGTCCATTCCCATACATCTCCGATCATCTGATAACATCCATAACTACTCTTTCCTTTTTCATTACTTCCTATTTGATTACAATTCCAAATATTTGACTCTAACAAGTTTGCATGTTCTTTTGTTGGTTTCTCATTTCCCCATGGAAATTCTGTCTTGATCTTTTTTCCATCATTCCATAGTGCTGCTTTTTCCCATTCTGCTTCTGTTGGTAATCTTTTATTTGCCCATTTACAATACGCTGCTGCCTCATAGAAGCTTACATGACATACTGGTTCATGTGGATTTATTTTTCTCTTACCTGCAAAATCCTTGGTAATCCATTCTCCATCTTCTTTTTCCCAGTACATTGGTGCAATCCATTCGTTTTTCTTGACCGCATCCCATCCATCGGAAAGCCAAAATGAATAATCTTCATAACCTCCTTCACTCATAAATTCCAAATATTCTTCATTGCTGACCAGTAGGTTATCAATTTGAAAATCATTTAGGTATGTCTTATGTTCTGGAAGTTCAATATCATAACAGTAATCTTTTCCAGAATATCCCATAGTGTATAATCCTCCTTTGATACTGATTGCTTTTTTTTCAATCTTTGAGGATTTTTGTGATTGATTTCTCTTCACTGGTCTATATTGTTCTCCTAACAGATGTTGCAAATCATAAACCAATAGTTCTTGATGCTGGCATTCATGATGTATTGCCATCGTAAAAAGGTACAAAGCATTATGATCTAGTGGATTTTTTATTACTTCTCTAACTCTATCTGTAATTTTATCAAAATATTCTAAAATTTCATCTACTGTTGGTCTAGACAATATTCCTCTTTTGGATTTATCATGTGGCTTTCCAAATTGATTATAATACGAATTTAGATATTCTGATAATTCATCTGAATAAAATTCATAATTTTTCTGTGTTTTACTTAAGACAATTTCGTTTAACCAACTTACATGTCCTAAATGCCATTTTGGCGGACTCATAAACACGGCAGTTTGTACACCAAAATCATCTCTTTCTAAATTTTTGACTAACTGTAAGGTTGTATTTCTTGTTTCATTAAATGAGTCTAATAGTGAATTCTGTGTTTGCGGTTCAAGTGTCATGTAATTCTTGAATTTTCAGATTATATTTGGTTTTTGCAATTATTCTTTCATTACGCAGCATGTTGCATTGTTTATGTTGCGCATAGCCCACCAAATTGAAAATGTTAATGCTGCAATTGATATTAATTTTAATTCTAATCCTTGCAAAGGGAATATTGCTAACCCTCCGACAATTCCTAAAACCGCTGATAATGATGTTGTACATGCGGGGCATCCTGGTGTAAATGCTGTTAATGCACCTCCTAAAACTGCACTTGCTCCGCTTTTTTTCATATTTTTGTCTCTTTGTGTTTTAATGTTGTATGCAACTAATGCGATATTAATTCCTGCAAGAATTGCTACTATTACTGTTAATGTTATAGATGCTGCAATGTAGAGTGGTAAAATCTCCATCTCTGTTGAAAGATGAGCAAATGTCATTTCTAGTGTTAGAAAATAATACAACACTCCTAGTGTAAGACCTGAAATTATGCCAATCATTCCAAATGTTCTTTGTTTTAAAATATCTTTGATTGTTAATTTTAACATCATATGACTACTACCTTCCAAAAACTAATAAAATTTAGTATCCTCTTGCAAATAGTGGTCTAATTACGCTTTGTTCTGAACATTTTATGCATTTTGAACTTGTATCGCTAGAACCCTCTGGAATTACTCTTACATCTGCACTAGTCTCTTCTTTAATTTCCTCTTCACATTTAGGATTATCACAGATTGGTGCTTTGATCAGTCTTCCTTTTTCAAGTTCTGTTTTAAACTCTTCATAACTATTCACTTCAACTGTTTTATCATCTAGAATTTTCTTAGCATCTGCGAACATATCGTTATGAATTTTCTCTAGTTCTGAAACTACTCTGTCTACCAGCCCTGTAATTTCTTGATCATCTTTTTGACGATTATGCCTTCTAGCAAATGTTACTTGATTTTTTTCTAAATCCTTTGGGCCAATCTCAATCCTTAACGGAATGCCTTTCATTTCCCAATCATTAAATTTGAAACCTGGCGTGAGCTGTTCTCTATTATCTACTTGGACTCTAATCTTTACTTGTTTTAACTTCTCTTCGATTTCTTGTGACACTTTCTGAATTTTTTCTTTGTCTTCATCTGAATAGTAAATTGGAATAATGATTACTTGAATTGGAGCTACTTTTGGAGGTAAAACTAATCCTTTATCATCTCCATGAACCATGATCATGCCGCCTATTAGTCTCCATGAAACGCCCCATGATGTCTGCCATGCATAACTTTCAACATTTTCTTTATCTGTAAACTTGACATCAAATGGTTTTGAGAAATTCTGTCCCAGAAAATGCGATGTTCCCATTTGTAGTGCTTTTCCATCCGGCATCAATGATTCCATGGTTAATGTATAAACTGCTCCTACAAACTTCTCCTTTTCTGATTTCTTTCCTGTAATTACAGGAATTGCTAACTCTTCTTCAACTGTTTTTTTATACAAAGCTAAAATGTCTGTTACTTCTGTTTCTGCTTCATCTTTATCCACATGAACTGTATGACCTTCTTGCCACAGAAATTCAGATGTTCGTAAAAATGGTTTTGTTGCCTTTATTTC
>LUPB01000046.1 GCA_001627235.1 Nitrosopelagicus sp. REDSEA-S31_B2
TCCTCTAAGAGCGCCTACCAAAAACTTTCCATCTAAACTTGGAATTTTTTCTGAATCAAAGTACACCATTCCACTTGGTGCCCATGTTGATTGACCGCTATGTATGATTGGGTTAACAAAACTATCATCAGATGAATCACCTACAACTTTTGGCCATCCATAATTTTTGCCCTTTACTATCACGTTAATCTCATCATGTCCATATCCCATCTCTCCAGATGGACCGTGTTCAGATGAAACTAAAAGACCATCGTTAGACCATGCAATTCCTTGTGGATTACGATGTCCATAAGAAAAGATTGGACTAGAATCAAATGGATTGTCATCTGGTATTGTTCCGTCTGGATTAATTCTTAGAATTTTTCCTGCAAGTGATGACAAATCTTGTGACCATCCGGGATTGACTGCATCGCCTGTTGTAATGTAGAGTTTGTCATCAGGACCAAAAGCAATTCTTCCTCCATCATGCCATGGCGCACCTGGTATGTCATCTATGATTGTCTTCTTGTCTATCAGTTCATCTCCGTCAACTGTAAAGCTAAAAACCTTGTTTTGGAAAAACTCCAATTCCAAATTTGTTTGGTAAACGTAAATTTTGTTATTTTCTTCAAAATTTGGATGTAAGGCAAGTCCTAATGTTCCTCCTTCATATGATCCGCTCTTCGGGAACGTTTGAATCACTTTAGCCTCTCCAAAACTTTCAATTTTCCATATCCGTCCATCTCTTTCTGAAAAGTAAATGTCTCCGTTTGGAGCAAAGACCATCTCCCATGGGTTGTTCAATCCATCAACTACCACATCTATGTTCATATCTCCAAATGCAGGTACAAGTAACGAAACAAACGCAACGCCAACTACTGCAATCAAAAGTCTCATGATTAAAAGATGCATTTTTTGCTTAAAATTCTATGCAAAACCTCTGAAATTTTTCTTGCTTCATAATTCGGCGTTCAATTGAACTTTGTCTCATCACTGTTTGAGGAAGTCAGAGAGAACCTCATCTAATCTATAATCATCAGCAATAATCTAAACTACGCCTGACTATTTAGAACCATTTATTGAAAATAATCCTGAAAAGACAACTCGCGTTGCCCTTTCAGGCAGAGAAATTAATCTCCTGTTGGCGTGCAAACCAATAGAAATTATCAATTTTGATTCAAACTAAAACCTTTCTGATAACAATGAAATACTCTTTTGACTAACCATAGGTATGGTATATGCTTGGATAATTCCAATTTCCGTAGTCGCAATTTTAGGGATATCTGGCTATCTGGTATACAGATACGTGATTTTTGATATCCTGGCAAATAGCTCAATCAATAACACCTTGAAAAGATACAACATCAAAAAAACACAGTTTGAGATAATCAAAGAGTTTAACGAAATGAAAGGTGAAACACTCTCTGATTCAGAGATTAGACGCTTAGCAAAACATTATCGTCGAAACGAACCTGATCAATTCTTATCAATGTATGATAATTTACGAGATAGACCGAAGAACTAAGGTTGTGTTGGAATTTGTATGAAAGGTGTTCCACCTTCACCAACTACAAGTGGTAGTACTCCATCCCATTGTTGTGTTTTAAGCCATTCTAAATAGAATGGATTGTTTGCAAGTGCTTGGTTGATGATGTTGATTGCTTCTGCTTCACCAGCTGCTTCGGCAATGTTTGCTTGTGCAATACCAATTGCTTGTGCCTCAAACTGTCTTGCTTCAACCTCAATTCTCTTCAAGTCATTTTCTGCTTGTAGTGCACGTTGTTCTGCTTCTACTTTAGCTTCAATTGCTTGTGCGAATAATACTGAGAACTGGAAGTCTGTAATTGATACAATTTCAGTTGTAATGTTGAAATCAGCAAGACGTGCAGTAATTTCATTTTGAATGTCTTGTTTTACTTGAGGTCTTTTTGTGATTAATTCCTCAGCATTATAGTTGGCAGTTACCTGTTTTACAACTTCTTCTACAGTTGGTTGAATGATACGGTTCTCATAGTCTAAACCAACTTCTTTGTACAAATAGTGAACAGAGTTTGGCTCTGGATGATAGTTAACTGTAATCTCAGTTGACACTGTCTGCAAGTCTTGTGATGCCGACGTTGTCGATTTTGTATACTTTAAGGTACGAACTTCAAGTGGAATAACTGAATCTTGGAATGGAACTATGAAATGCAGTCCTTCTTCTAGTGGTGGTGCTGCTAAATCTACGGCATTCCAGTGGAGTAGTACGCCTCTAAATCCTGCATCGACAATTGATACTGCAGAACCAACCAAAACACCAATTATAATTAAAACAATAATTCCTAAAACTACTCCTTTTGCTTTTCCCATGTTTACCTGAACTGGTCTATTCTGATACTTTGACAATGTATACATTATGAATTTACTCTAAATATAGTATGCGAAGTTTCTAGGCTTGAGAAATTCTTAATTTCATTAAGGCAAACAGTTCAGTATGTTTTGCCAAAGATGTGGAATAAAGAAGGCTGAAAATGGAAATTACTGCGCATCTTGTGGTACAACGGCAATTAAGACTCTATCCTGGTGGAATAAAATTTCACTACCTAAAAAAATCGCCATCTGCTTTGGAGTAGGATTTGGCGCCTTTCAGGGATTGAACTTTGTTTTTGCCTATCTAATGGAACTTAGTGGTAACATTAGCGGAACCTGATTCAAAACTAAAATATGGTAAGTGAGATATTCAGATTAACTGTCTTCGTCAGTCAGCGGTCTATAGTTAGACCGTTGTATTATGATGGAGATGGAAAAGTAGGCTTTCGGGCCGAAAACCATCCCATCTTTTTAAATTCTAAAGTGTTAGTTATTTTGATGAGAAATTATCTTCTACTGTTAGTTATATCAGTTGCAATAATTGGAATACAAGGAGCATATGCAACTCACATCTCGCAACCAATAATGACTGTACAGGATAGTCTTGTCTATTCGTACGGTGATAATCTAACAATTTCAGGCTGGGTTAACTACAGTGATGAGGCAACGTCCGATGTCTTACTTAGTGTAAAGATTTCAAATCCAAACGGAACAGTAATTTCAGATTTTTTCATAACTAGTGATTCAAAAGGAGAGTTTGCATTCCCATTTGAGTTATCTGAAGATGATACATCCGGTGATTATATGATAAACATAATGAGCATGTGCAGAGAAATACACAGAGATATCTGCACACACAAGACTGCAGAGATTTCAGTCAGTGTATTAGGAGAGCAAAGCAAGATTCCTGAATGGGTCAGAAACATCTTTGTCTGGTATGCAGATGATGCAATTTCAGAAAAAGAGCTCTTGAATGCAATACAATTTCTTATCAATGAGAAAATTATCATAGTAGAATCGTAATTCAGACAGTAGAAAAAAGCCTATATCTTACGGTGTTGTATAATACGCCATGGAATTTGACGCAGTCATGAAACGTATAATGGACTCTGATGACAACATTAGAAACTGCATAGTAGCTGATACAGAAGGCGAGATTAAAGCATCCATGCATAGAGATGGTGTTCGTAACTATCTTTCTGAAGAAGAAACTGCCGCATCACTAAAACGTGCAGCAAGTTCTTGGAAGGCAAGAAAACAACTATCTCCAAAGATTGGCCGTGGACAGTATGCAGTTGCAGCATTTGAAAAGCTAACAAGAATGACCTTTCCTGCAGGCGAGAATCATTTGGTGTTTGTTAGCATGGCTTCCAATCCTGTCAGAGATGATATCTACCAAGGCGGAAGAGAAGACGTCATTGAGCATGTCTTAAACATACTTAGCGGAGATTATACAAAAAACTAGCCATGAGCAAATACATGAACATGGAGTGTCCCAAGTGTGGACGTAAACTAAAAGCACATTCTAGGTCCGAACTTGCAAAGTGCTCACTGAAAAACTGGACTTCTGGCTGGAAGAAATAATGACTGAAGACGAAGAAAGCAAAATTGTTACTCTTCGTGGAATTGCAATAATATCTGCATTTATCATTTCATGTGTAATTTTGTACTTTCAAACTAGTCAGTAAAATTTAGTGTGGAAGAGAAACCGAAATTTCTCTCCCACCCATGAACTGTGGTTCATGGAATCAACGGTTTGACTTACTACTCCTGTGATAAAAATCTATGACGTACAGGGATCCATTTTATCTACAACTTGTGCGTATATCACGCCATGATGTGGGAAAATGTTACTCCATTCCAGGTGGACAAGTTATGGTCGCAGGTAGTCCATTACTACATTGACAAAAAACACATGTCAAAAGAGGAGGCAAACAAAATTGCAGCAGCCGTTGTAAAAAAGGAGATTGAAAAAAACACATGCCAAAATATCGCATGCAGACATCTCAAATCCAAACATCTAGGAGATAAACGACAATGCATGGTTGTCACATGTCCATGTTCGGAATTTGTAAAAAAACAATGATTTTTGAGATTAAAAATGGTAAAATGTCTCCAAGTTTATAACTAAAATCTGAAAAACGTCAAAAAATTTAGCTCTAACATAACTTTCTCTCATAATTTTATTTCAAATACTATTCAGACTGTTGTTTATCATGGTAGAAGCATACGATGTGAAGGCCAGAAAGAAGGTTCAGATTAACGATCCTAAAGTCGTTCAACTAAAGAACGGACGTTACGCTATCAAAGGAACATCTTCTGAAACAGGTATCACAGTTATGAGAATATGTGGTTCTGACAAGGCTAAAGCACAAGCACTAATCTAGAACCTTAACAAAAATGTGGTCCCTTTTTGTTTTTTAGAAATTTTATCAAGCGTTTGCTGTAAAATATTTTGAAAAAAGTGTGAGCAGAGACAGTAGTTTCAGTTCTATTTACTAGAAAATTACTAAAGCTCTTCCATTTGTACATGCGCATACTTTGGTTATAGGTATTTCAAATGAAGATTATTTAGCTAGGAGTGAACTGTACATTCATGCAAGAAGATACTGTTAATGACTTGAAGATGATTCAGGAATGGTTTGAGACTAATCGTGTACGTGAGGCAGGAATTATAGAAAATGTAAAAAATCAGCCAGCCTCTCCTGAGCGAGACGAGATGATTGAACTGTGCAAGGGAAACATTGAGGAGTTTTCAATGATGATTCAATTGGTTGCATCTATAATTGAACGTGAAAAATAATGTTTGAGCAGGTACGTGATGCTCTGAAGGGCGCTGAAAAAATTGTATTTGTTACAGGTGCAGGAATCTCACAAGAAAGTGGAATTCCAACCTTTCGTGGCAAAGACGGACTTTGGCGCAACTATGACGCAATGCAGCTAGCAACAATTGATGCATTTTATGACAATCCAAAGTTAGTTTGGGAGTGGTATACTGAACGTCGTGCAAATATTTTTGAGGCAAAACCAAATCCCGGTCATGATGCCATATCCGAACTAGAAAAGCACTGCAAGTGTGTCATACTGACACAAAACATTGACGGACTGCATCAAAGGGCTGGAAGTTCTGATGTGCACGAACTGCA
>LUPB01000047.1 GCA_001627235.1 Nitrosopelagicus sp. REDSEA-S31_B2
ATAAAAGAAACTCAAGAAAAAGATTATGAAGCTAGTTTTCCTAGTTCATAAAAAAATTATAATCTAAAGTGGAAAGCTGCATCTAAGGCTACAGCCAAGAAAATTATTGTTAGATAAGGAGCCGTTACCTTGTATGCTTTCCATGCAAATTCAGAGGTAGGCAATTTAGTTAGTTTGTAGTGATATACAAGCATTAGACCGCCAGATACGGCTGCAATTGCAGTATATACCAAACCCATTCCAAATGCATAAAGCATTAGCGAGTATGGAAGTAAGATTAGAGTGTTCACTAGAATGTATGTGGATGTTTTTTGCATACCAATTAGTACGGGTAGCATTGGAACCTTTGCTTCAGAATATTCATCTTTCATTTTCATTGCGAGACACCAAAAGTGAGATGGAGTCCATACAAATACAAGAAATCCAATCAAGAAACCCAGAATGTCCATAGAGCCAGTTGCAGCAGACCAACCAGCCATGGAAGCTGCACTTCCTGCAAAACCACCAATTACAATATTAGATGAATTTAGTCTCTTAAGCCATGCAGTGTAAATTATTACATAGAAGAATATTCCAAGAGCAATGAAAAATGCAGATACATAGTTTAATGCTAATGCCCCATATACAACAGAAATCACACTTACCGCCAAACCGTAAATTAAAACAGAGTTTGGTTTAATTCGACCAGAAGGAATTGGTCTTGTACTTGTTCTTTTCATTAGAGGGTCAATGTCACGATCATAGAAGTGATTTAATGCACTAGAACCAGCAGAAGCAAGACCCCCTGCAATAATGATGTGAATTAATCCCCACATATCTAATTCAGGGCCAATTAGCTTACTTGCAGCATACATCGAGGTTACTGCAGTAATAACAAGAAGAACTACTATTCTTGGCTTTGAAATTTCAATGATTTCTTTTATTCCCAATATACCACATTTCTCGCTATATCGAATTTATTCCCTTCTAATTACGATCTATTTTGTTACATAAGGATAAAATAATACTCTGAAAGCATCAAAGCAGAATTGAGTAATTGGGATCTAATCATGCCAGGAGGAGGGCTTACTGCTATTGGCTTAGCAGGCTTAGTCGTATCATATTCAGGTATTGCCCATACATTCATTGATGGAATGCATGCATTAACCGGACTTCTATTCATGTTTGGATTAATCATAATGGCTGCAGGAATTCTAGAAGGAGGGATTTCTACAACTAATAGAACCAAAGCTACTGCATTAGCAGTAATTTCAATTGTCTTAGGATTTGCAACCTTTGCCACTACTATGACAGAAAACTCAACATTACCATTATTTGCAGGAATGTTGATTATGATTTCAATTCCAGCAATTGTAATTTCATATTTTGCAATGAAAATGCCAACATACGCAAAACCAGTAGGTGTGATCTTTATCATTGCATTTGGAACAGGTATTGGACTTTGGATTGCATTTGGATATGTCAGTCCTGAACAATACTTGGTTACAACAGATATCGCAGAAGTTGAAGAAGTGGCAGTAATAGAAGAAGTAATTCCAGAAGGACCACTATTCATGATTTCAATTTTAGCAGATTCAGATGTACAAGGAAATCCAGATTATGATCCAGATGAGGCGAGGATGTCACAAGGTCACATCATAGAGTGGGTGAACGAAGATGATGTACCACATACCGCAACAAGTTCGGTAGACTTTGGAGAGACTTTTGATTCAGGAATGATTATGAGCGGAGAGTCTTACAAGTTAGATACCAACAAATTAGATCTTGGAACCTACGAATACTTGTGTATTGTACACCCATGGATGGTATCAACAATAATTATAGAAGAGTCCACAGAATAACAATAGTGAATAAAACTATCATATTATCAGATAAGGATAAGCAAGAATTAGCAAAATATGCAGAATCTGAAAAACCATACGAATCATGTGCAATTTTAATTGGATATGAAGATGAAAAAAATTGGATTGTTAAAAAATTATTTTTGACAGAAAATACTGAAAAATCTAGAGTTACATTTACAATTTCGCCAGATGAAGAATTTCGAGTAGATCAAATTGCAAAAGAATCAAAGATGGAAATAGTTTGTATATTTCATTCACATCCAGAATCAGAAGCACGTCCCTCGGAAACAGATAAAAAATTCATGAGAGTAAATCCATTCCCATGGATAATTTATTCAGGGACAACAAAAGAGATGAACTGTTTCATTTTAGAAAATGAGAACGTGAAACAGATTCCAATAACAGAGTCATAAATTAAATAGAACTCATTTTGATTCATCAACATGGACATACACGTCTACGACACTTATGTTAAAGCCAAAGATGGTCATACCATGCATTTCGATGTTATCACCGATAAGCAAGATCATGACCAAGCTATTGCATATGCAAAAGAATGGCTAGCAACTGTTGGTGAAGAAGGTGCAACTGTAACAGGAGAGGAATGCCAATTCTGTCATACACAAGGTGCCCCAGAACCAGTAGAAAACGAGATTAAAGAAAAAGGCTACTTCATCCAAAAGATGGAAGGCTGTTAATTCTGTAATCTTTTTTTATTTTATTTTTCTATCTAGATAGACATTTCCAAATGTATGTAATTTGTCATCAATTTTGACATCTATTGGAATAGGATCTACTTCAGTACGTAGTAGAGATTTTAATTCATTTTGTTTAAACCACTGACTACGAAAACCAAGATTATTTTGGAAAATTCTATTTTTTTCATCAAACGAATTATCATCGATTTGTTTAATCATAGGCATCATAGGACGATACATTTTTGGTGCCACAAATCCAAAATTATCTCCATTAAAAGCAGTAAGTATTGTCAGACCATCATCTCCAGCAATACTTCTCATATTATCAACAAACATCTGACGTTTATCCAAGGGGATGACACCCAATGTATTGTACAGACACATCACAATAGTAGGTCCAGAAGATTCAAAATATTCAGGTAAATTTGATTCAGTTAGATCATGTTTTAGAAATTTGATATTTGATGAGGCGTTGTAATTTTGATTTTTTTGATTTGCTCTATTCAACATAGGTTCTGAGACTTCAACTCCAATGAATTCGAGAGAATTATTCTTTAGGTTTTTGTCAAGGGCAAAAAGTACTCTTCCGGTACCTGCACCCATATCAATAATTGAATAGTTTTTGGCAGAATTGGTAATATTACTACAGATTGAAGTTAGGATTTCAATTTCTCTTTTTAGATAGTTAGTAATTATTGGAGTTTGATTATCTTCTACACTTTTATCATAATCAACAGCTAAATCATCCCAAAGTTTGTGATCCACAACAAAAATTTGATTTTCAGAAGTAAAAATGTTCTAAATATTCTATAAAACAATAATTGCAAAGAAGACAGGAACAAATACAATTGCAATTGTGTTCAAGAGTTTGATTACTGTGTTTAGTGCAGGACCTGCTGTGTCTTTGTAAGGATCACCAATGATATCACCGACTACTGCGACTTTGTGTTCTTCAGTACCCTTTTCACCTTTCATTTCGATGAGTTTCTTTGCATTATCCCATGCACCACCAGTGTTTGCCAAGTGATATGCCAAGAAGATTCCAGAGACAACTGCTCCCATTAAGAGACCTGCAACTGCAGATGGACCTAACAATACACCAACAATGATTGGTGCTGCCACTGCTACTGATGCTGATTTCCATAATTCTCCGATTGATGCAAGTGTTGCAACGTCTACACATTTTGCATAATCAGGTTTTGATTTACCGGTTAAAATTTCAGGATCTTCTTTGAATTGTCTTCTTACTTCATAGACCATTTTCTTTGCTGCACGTTCTACGCCGCTGATTAATTGACCTGTGATGATAAATGGAATTAATCCACCAACTAATAATCCAATGATAACTGATGGGTTTGATAGTCCATAGTCAATTACCATGTCTTGGAAATAGTGTGATGCTTCGAATTGGAATGCTTGAATCATTGCCAATGCTGCTAGTGCGGCACTTGCAATTGCAAAGCCTTTGGTTACAGCCTTTGTCGTATTTCCGACTGCGTCAATTTCATCAGTGATTTTACGATTTTCTTCACCCATTTCTGTCATTTCTACAATACCACCTGCATTGTCTGCAATTGGTCCAAATGCGTCAATTGAAAGAACAATTCCTGCAAGAGATAGCATAGCCATTGCAGTTAGTGAAGTACCAAAGATTCCGTATAGTAATGGGTCGGTACCTTCTGGTGCTGCTGCAGATGTAATTGCAAATGAAATGATAATTGCTGCAACAAGTGCAATCATGAATGGTCCGGTTGATTGTAATCCTTTGATGATTCCCATTAATGTTAATGATGCGTAACCCCACTTTGCAGATTCAGAAATTTCTACAACAGGTTTAGAGTTTGCGTTTGTGTAATAGTCTGTAATCTTTTGTATTACTGGAACCAGAATTACACCGATGACTGTAGCGCCAAATAATGCGTAAGCAATTGGAGTTGTTCCCAAAATCATGTAAGTAAATACAAAGTTTAGTGCAATTGCGATTGCTGCTGATACATAGAATGAGATATTCAGCGGCTTCATAACATCGGTAATCTTTCTTGAACCGATTGTTGCAGTACCAATGATTGATGCTACCAGTCCGGATGCTCCAATTAAGATTGGGTATGCAAAGTTTTCTGGTGAACCGATTAGTGCTGCAATTAGTAATGATGCTAAAATTGTTACAATGTATGATTCGTATACGTCTGAGCCCATGCCTGCTGCATCTCCTACATTATCACCTACGTTATCTGCAATTGTAGCAGGGTTTCGTGGGTCGTCTTCAGGAATGTTTGCTTCGACTTTACCTACCAAGTCTGCACCCATATCTGCAGCCTTTGTGAAAATTCCACCACCAATTCTAATGAACAATGCAATTAGACTTGCACCAATTCCGATACCGGCAATTGTAATTGGGTTTGGATAAATCATGTACAAAATTGCGGTTGCAGCTAATGCCATTGCAGGAACTGCAAGACCTACTGTTGCACCGCCTCTAAATGTAATAGCAAAAGTTTTTCCTAAACCGGAACCTGTTGCATGTGCTGCTCTTACTGCAGCTTTAACTGTAACTTTTAGTGAGATAAATCCTGCAACTGCAGAAAGTGTTGCACCTACTGCAAAAGCAATTCCGTTTGAATCACCAATAAAGAATCCAATGATAACAGATAATCCAATTGCTATTGGAACAATAATTCTCATTTCACGTCTCAAAAATGCTGCTGCACCAACTCTTACGGCTTCAGATATTTCCTGCATTTGTTTTGTACCAGGGTTTTGTTTGGCAACCCAACCAGTATATCCGGCTGCAACTACAAATGATGCAATTGCGGCAAGAATTGGAATAATTACCTCTATAGGCAAACCCAGAAAATTATCAGTAGCCATCTTATATTTGAAAAACGAATCCCTGAAGAATATAAATCAACAAGAAATTTGGGAAGAAGTTCTTTTCTTGTATGGATCAAATGTCTTTCCTCTAAGTCCCTGACGGACTAATTTGTTGAAACGCTTACCATGGCTCAGATATGGAAATCTTTGGTGGATCAATTCATGAACGATTGTATTTTCCAAAGTCTTCTCATCAGGGATTTTTTTTACATTGATGAAAATTGTGTTTTTTTCCATGTATGAGACGCCATAGTACTTGTAGGCTGTAGTTCTACATCCCTCGGTAATTTCTTTTGGTGCAGCCATCACTTCCTTGTTTGTAAAAAATACTTGTGGCTCAGGAGTGGAGAATCTTTTTGAGTAGATACCAACTTTTTCAAGTATAATCAAACGTAGTTCATCATCCAGCTTCATGACTAGATTAAAAATTTTAGACTTTATTGAAGAATGTCAAATGATCTTGGCTAATTGTAAAAGATGGTCAGAGTTTAGTGTTGTAATCACAAGTCATACAGCCACCGTCTCATCATCCCTTATTTCATTTGATTTACTATTTTTTGAACCTTGTCTCTTACTTCATTAGTAATTTCAGCAATGACCAAGCCTTCATTTGGTTGTCCATACATTACAACCGAATTTTCAGGTGCAAATAAGCAAACAGGCAATACTAAAAGATCTTCTTCACCATCTACTACTAACCTAATTGGAGGTTTTTCCTTAAAGATATTTTTTACAAGATTAAAGCTTTCAGAGCTAATTTCTCCAGGATTATTCTTAACAATCAATTCAGTATTGATAGTATCTGCCAAAGGAAGAGAACGTTTTTCACGCTTTTCTTGTCCGTCAATTATGTGTAATAATGGAATTAGTCCCATTTGTAACAATAATTCAGAAGTTGCATCTCCTACAGTTATGACAACTTTTTCAGAGTAGATTTTTCTAATATAATCCTCTTTTTCAGACATTTTTTGCAGCGATTCTAAATGCATCTGCACTTGGTGATTCAGAATTTGTCATCATAACAGGTTTACCTAAATCAGAACCTTCCATAATTCCAGAGTTAAGTGGAATTTCTCCTAAGAATGGAATTTCATGTTTTTCACTAATTTTTTTTGCTCCACCATTACCAAATATGTAATGTTTGTTTGAGCAATCAGGACATGCAAAGTAACTCATGTTTTCAACAACACCTAGTAATGGGACATTTAGTTTATCAAACATTCCAATTGCTTTTACTGCCACATTACTTGCAACATCTTGAGGAGTTGTTACAACAAGAATTCCAGTGATTGGGATTGTTTGTGCCAAAGTCAGAGGAATGTCACCCGTGCCAGGAGGTAAGTCTACAATCAGATAATCAAGATTTGACCAGTTTGTATCAACTAGAAATTGTTTTAAAATTCCAGAGATGATAGGTCCACGATAAATTGCTGCTTGATGTTCTTGTTCAGCAAAGAATCCAAAAGATACAACTTTTAGATCATTAAATTCAGCAGGTTGTAATTTATTATCTTCAACTTCCATTGCACCATCTTTCATTCCTAGCATTAATGGAATACTTGGACCATAGATATCTGCATCAAGTAATCCAACCTTTGCACCGGTTTGTGATAATGCAAGTGCAAGATTTAATGAGACAGTAGATTTTCCTACTCCACCTTTTCCACTTGCAACACCAATTACATTTTTGACAGTAGCCATAGCTTCATCAGCATCTAATGAACGACCTTCCATCACTTTTGCAGTAACTTTCATATCAAAATTTTCTATACCATCAATATCATCAATAGCTTTTCTAACGTCAGCTTCAATTTCATCATTGAATGGACATGCAGGAGTAGTTAATTCCAAAGTAAATTTCAAATCACCTGAATTCAATTCCAGGTCTTTGATCATTCCCATTGAAACAATATCTTTTTTCAAATCAGGATCAATTACTGTTGCCAGTTTTTCTAATACTTGATCTACTCCAACCATTGTGCAGATTACAAATTCTCTTTATTTAAAATATGATTAACTTAGTCCAAACTAATTGTATGTTTGATGCTAATTTTGGGTTAAGAGATGGTAGAAAATTGAAATTTTTTGAAAAAAATCCCAAAAATTACCCAAAGGTTCATAAATAAAAATTCCATCAAAAAATTGCAATTGTTTTCGGTTTCAACTCTAGTCGATATTGTAAGAATTCCACCAAGCCTATTTGGAACCACTCTAAAGAAAGCAGCAGAAAGTATTCTAAAATCAAAATATGAAAGTATGATCAATCAAGAGTTAGGATACATCATTATGGTGATGGATGCAAAAGTGGAACCAATGGGAAAAATGATACCAGGAGATGGAGGTACTTTCCACAGAGTAGAATTTAATGCATTAACATTTTATCCAAAATTACAAGAGATTGTTAAAGGAGAGATTGTAGACATTACAGACTTTGGTGCATTTGTAAGAATTGGACCAACTGATGCACTTTTGCACTTGTCACAAGTAATGGATGATTATTTGAAAAGTGATGTCGCATCAGGAATGATCATTGCAAATCAAAGTGGTAGAACATTAAAAGTGGGTTCCATGTTAAGAACAAGAATTACTGCAGTATCATTAGGTAAAGCAGCAACAATGGGAAAAATTGGAATTACATGTAGACAACCATTCTTAGGAACAGAAGAATGGATTAAAGAAGAGATTGCAAAAGCAAACGGTGAAGAAGTTGATGCAGAAGAAATTGCAGTAGAGGAAAAATAATTGGCAAAAGAATTAGCATGTAGACAATGTAGATGTGTTACAACAGCAAAAGTATGCCCTGCTTGTAAATCAACGGATTTATCACCAGATTGGAACGGTATTGTTTTAGTTGTAAAACCAACTGCATCAAAAATTGCAAACACACTTGGAATTGACAAACCAGGAAAGTACGCATTAAAGGTAACGTAAATTGAAATATTCTCCAAAAAGAGAATTAAAACGATTTTTAGATGAAGATGTTGGAGATGGTGACATCACTAGTAAATTATTAGAAAAAAAGAAGATAACATCTAGAATCATTACAAGAGAAAAAGCAGTCGTAGCTGGAACAAAATTTGCAAAGGAACTTTTTTCATTTAAAAAATGCAAAGTAAAGATTAACAAAAAAGATGGAAGCTTTGCAAAAGCAAATCAAACAATTCTAACAATAAATGGCCATGCAAAAGATGTTTTAACATGTGAGAGAACTGCACTGAATTTACTTTCAAGAATGTGTGGCATTGCAACACAAACAAATGATCTAAAAAAACAGATTAAACAAACAGGCTCAAAATCAAAACTTTTTGCAACAAGAAAGACAGCACCAGGACTAAGATTCTTTGATAAAGAGGCAGTAAAGATAGGAGGAGGAGAAAAACATCGGATGACACTCAATGAAATGATTATGATTAAAGATAATCATCTGGCAGTGGAAAAATCTATTGAAAGTATTTTACGTAAAGCAAAGAAAACAAGAGGAAAGATAGAGATTGAAGTAGAAACACAAAGAGATGCAATTTTGTGTGCACAAATGGGTGCAGACATAATCATGTTAGATAATTTTACACCTGAACAGATTAACAAAACAATAAAAAAATTAACTGAGTTGAAATTAAGAAAAAAAGTTATTTTAGAAGCATCAGGTAGAATTAATTCAAAAAATATTGTAAAGTATGCAAAAACAAATGTGGATATGATTTCAATTGGAAGTATTACAAATTCAGTAGATGGAATTGATCTGAGTTTAGAAATTTCTTAACTTATAGACAACATTCTTTCAATTGCCAATCTAGCCTTATCTGCAGTATCCGTAGGAACAGTGACAACAGCAGTATCATTTAGTAGAGAATTATAGACTTTCTCCAAAGTGATCATTTTCATATATTCACATTCGGCTTGTTCTGAAGCAGGAATGAATTTTTTTGTAGGGTTTTGTTGTTTCATTCTATATAAAATTCCAGTTTCAGTAGCAACCACAAATTCATTTGATTTGGAATTTTTTACATGATTCATCATTCCTTCAGTGGATAGAATTTGGACTTGATTTGATTTGTAACTTCCATTTGCAACATCATACATCATTGGAGTGGTACAACTACATTCAGGATGAATTAAAAATTCTGCTTGATTTAGAGTGTCTAATTTTTCTTTGACATGTTCAGGAGTTATTCCAGCATGAACATGACATTCTCCGGCCCAAATAGACATATTTTTTCTACCAGTCATCTTAGCCACGTATGAACCTAAGAACATATCAGGTAGAAATAAAATTTCTTTATCTTCAGGGATTGCTTTTACTACATTAACAGCATTAGAAGAAGTACAACAATAGTCTAATTCAGAATCTTATCTTTTAACATCCGAAAACCTCCCTCGGGTAATCATTTAAAGCATTATATTTTTACTAGAAAATACATAGAGATTAAATTTCTAGGTAATTTTTGCCGTCATTTTTGAAAATTAGAAACGGATCCGAAGGGATTCGAACCCCCGACCTAATGCTCCGCAAGCACTCGCTCTATCCATGCTGAGCTACGAACCCATTAACTTACTTGGAAAAATTGTTAAAAACGTTTGGAAAAGAATTATGCTTCTTTTTCAGCTGGTTTTGTATAGATATAATGCATTATTACAGCACCAATAATACCGCCAATAATTGGACCTACCCAATACAACCATTGAACTTCCCACAAACCTGTATCGCCAGCTACTACAGCAGGAGAGAAAGAACGTGCAGGATTCATAGATGCACCAGTTAATGGAACACCAACTAAGTGTAGTAAGAATACCATTCCGCCTATTGCACCACCATAGATCTGTTTTGGTGCTTTTTTATGAACAGCAGTCATGAATATTACAACCAATAAGAAGAATGTTAGAATTATTTCAACTGCCAAACCAGACATCATACTATTTCCTAACAGTTCGCTAGGGCCACCATGTGCACCCCAGAATACTTTTTTACCAATTTCAGGAAATAGTGCTTGCAATGTTAATGTTGCAATAATTGCACCCATAATTTGGAATAAAATGTATCCAATTCCATCTTTGACACTAATTTTCTTTAAGATCATCATAGGAATAGTGACTGCAGGATTGATATGCGCACCAGATACGTGTCCAAATGCATATACCATTAGAACAATAATTCCACCATGTCCTAGAGATATGAAGATAATTGCTTCAGTGGATAATCCTTCACCAAACCATGCTGCAGATAAAATTACAGATAAAGGTCCAAAGAATACTAAACCAAATGTTGCAATTGCTTCAGCAAGCCATGCTCGTGGATTAACCATATTCGTTTTCGAATTTCATATACATATAAAACATACTAGTCAATTTTTGCTAAAAGAATATTTATCTGAAAAAATTCACTCCAAAATATGATCGAAGAAGGAGAACCAGTTCCAAAATTCCAATTAGAG
>LUPB01000048.1 GCA_001627235.1 Nitrosopelagicus sp. REDSEA-S31_B2
ACAAAATTGATGGAAAACTAAAAAATGTTGTCGTACACAGAAAAGGGGCTACACGCGCTTTTCCTGCAAATATGGATGAAGTTCCTATGAAGTATAGGGATCTTGGACAACCTGTTTTGGTTCCTGGTTCTATGGGAACTGGAAGTTGGATTCTTTTGGGAAATGAAAATTCAATGTCTGCAAGTTTTGGTTCAACTGCTCATGGAGCTGGTAGAATGATGTCACGTTCTAAAGCAAGACGAAATTTCACAGAATCTCAAGTAAAGAAATCTCTTAATGATAAAGGCATTTTTATAAAATCTCTAACAAGAGATGGCGTGGTTGAAGAAACACCTCAGGCATACAAGGATGTTGATTCAGTAGTAAATGTGTCTCATGATCTCGGAATTGCTACCAAAGTTGCAAAATTAGTTCCAATTGGAGTGATTAAGGGTTGAGTGAAGAAGATAAAGAATTTGAAATGTTAAAGGCTAAACGATTAGCAGAAATGCAAAAAAATCTATCAATGCAGAATCAATCAGACGAAAAACCAAAAGAAGAAAATGAAAAACCACAATTATCATTACGTGATCATGTAGTGAATAGCTTGGGATATAGAGGAATGGAGGTTTTACAAAACGCTGAATATCAATTTCCAAATGAATCTAAAATTGTAATTGAAAAACTAGGAGAATTGATCTCCTCAGGTGATATCAATGAAACATTGGATGGGGGTAAACTATTGGTTCTGTTTAGATCTGTAGGGTTGAATATTAGAATGGAAAATAAAATTAATGTTGAAAAAGATGGAAAATTCGTTTCCATTGCAGATAAATTTAAAAAATCAAATGATGGCGATGAATAATGACATATTATATACAAATTAGTACAATTGATTGGCAAAAAGATAGAGTTCTTTTTGAAGATACTCTGAGTACATTAGAAAAATTATGTGATATTAAAAATGGATACATGTTCAATGAACCAGTCTCAAAGTTTGGTTGGACATTCATTGACATGGTAATGAAAGCAGATTTTCACATGTCTTTAGAACAAGAATTTGCTGATCAAGTTGCTAAATCTAAAGGTTCTAAACCTGAAGAAAAGTTTATGACATTTCTTACAAATTATTTAGAAAATAATGGTTGTAAAATCAAATTAAAGTTAATGCAGTCTAACTAAACTCTTCTTCCTCTTTTTCCACCTTTCTTTCTTGTTGTATCATGTGGAATTGGAGTAACATCATCAATCTTACCAATTTTGAATCCTCCTCTTGCAAGTGCACGAATTGCTGCTTGTGCTCCTGGACCTGGTACTCTAGAACCAACTCCGCCTACTGCACGGACTCTAATGTGAAGTCCTGTGAATCCTTTTGTCTTTGCAGATTCGGTTACAACATTTGCTGCTTTCATCGCTGCAAAAGGTGATGACTCGTATCTATCTGCATTAACATGGTGACCTCCAGAACTAATTGAAACAGTTTCTGCACCTGTCAAATCAGTGATGTGAATGATAGTGTTGTTGTAACTGCTAAAGATATGTGCAATTCCCCACTTGTCTTCTACTTTTGCCTTTGTAGGTTCTTGTGGTTTTGCTTCTACAACCTCTTCAGTTGCTTCTACAACCTCTTCAGTTGCTTCTACAACCTCTTCAGGTTTCTCTTCAACAGCTTCTGACATAGAATTTGCAATTTTTTTTGGCTTTATAAAAGAATGCCCTAAATTTATCTAAAATGTTGCCATCCTTTGTCTTTAATTCTAAAAGATTCTTTTTCGTCATCAAAAAATACTCCATTTCCTTTTGTTACATGACCAATTTGAAAAATTTTGATATTTGATTCTCTTGCAACTTTTCGAATTTTTGTTAAATTTTTAGGTGATGTTGTGAATACTAACTCAAATTCTTCACCCCCATCAAAAACTAATTTTTTAAGATCAATTCGATTCCTCTTTGCAAATTCTTTGACATCGTCATTAGTTGGATATTCTGTTATAACAAATTTTTTCTTACTTTGTCTAGACATCTCATTAAGACATGATGATAACCCATCACTAGAATCCATACACGATGTGATATAATCTACTGATTTTGTTCCAAATCTCAATCTTGGATTTGGTCTGAAAAAAAGATCTTTTGATTTTTTTGAAAATACTCTTGAAGATTTTTTCTTTTTGAGTATAATGTCTAATGCCGCCATTGTATATCCAAATGCTCCTGTAGTACAAATTAAATTTCCAATTTCTGCATCTTTTCTTTTTATGTATTTTTCCAAAGTGCCAAATAATACTACGTGAATTGATATTTCTTTTCCCTGATTTGTATCTCCTCCTAACAACTGTATTTTGAATTCTTTACATGCATCTGAAAATCCTTTAGATATGTCTTGAACATGTTTTTTTGATATTGTTTTTGGAAGAGTTAATGAAACAATACAATATTTTGGTAAAATCCCTTTTGCTGCAAAATCACTTACACTGGAAACTACACTCTTTCTTGATATGTCTGATAATCTTGAACCTTTTGGAATATCTGTACTTTCAACTAATGTATCAACACAAACTGCACATTGTTCATTTCCTAATCTAAAAATTTCCACATCTTCAGAGATGTCTTTTCTCTTTTTACTATTCATTAACTCAATAATCTTTTTCTCATTTAATTTTTTCATAACAGCTCTTTACAATTTCTAACATTTCTTTTTGAACTTTTTCTAATACTTGTTTATCATTTGATTCTGTTGAAATTCTAATGATATTTTCTGTATTTGATTTTCTAATAAGTGACCATGTATTTTCATCAATTTCAACCTTAATTCCATCTAATTGGCTAATCTCATATCTTGTATCAATCACCTTTGCAATTTCTGAAATTAATCTGTCGTGTAAATTAGATTCTACTGACACTTTTTCTCTAATC
>LUPB01000049.1 GCA_001627235.1 Nitrosopelagicus sp. REDSEA-S31_B2
TTTGGCATGCTTTCAATCATTCTTGGGCTTGCAGGTGGAATCTTAATTTTTCTTGGAACAAAAAATCAAAAATTTTCAGCAATAATGATCTGTGGTGGATTAGGAATTATGATAATCTCACTGATTTTAATACACGAATTGGCTAACAGATCTTTATTTGGAAATTAATCTAAACATCAAAGTAAAGATAAAATTCATGAGGATGAGGTCTGATAGCAATTTCTCTATGATCTCTTCTTTCTAATTCTATGATTTTATCTAAAACTTCATTTTCAAATATTGGTGCTAGATACTTTCTGTCACTTTCTAATTCATCTAATGCTCTTCCAAGATTTGCAGGTAATGTGTCAATTCCTCGTTTGATTCTTTCTGATTTTGTCATTTTGTAAATATCTTCTTTAACTGGATCACCTGGCTCAATCTTTTTCTTAATACCATCTAATCCTGCAGCCAATACAGCTGAAAATACTAGATATGGATTTGATGCTGGATCAGGAACACGATATTCCATTCTTTTCATAAATGCATATTTTTCTCCCTTGAAATGTCCGGGAATTCTAATTGTCGCAGAACGATTACTTGAACTCCATGCAATGTAAACTGGTGCTTCATAACCTGGAACTAATCTGTGGTATGAGTTTGTTGTTGGATTTGTAATAGCTGTTAATCCTTTAGCATGTTCCATTACTCCTCCACAGAAATAACGACCTATCTGACTTAATTCTAATTCTTCATCTTTATCATAAAATGTATTCACATCTTTTTTCCATAGACTGACATTTGTGTGCATTCCAGAACCTGAGTCCATAGAAATTGGTTTTGGCATCATTGTTGCTACTTTACCAAATTCAGCTGCAACATTTCTAACAACATACTTGTAGGATTGTGCACCGTCTGCAGCATTTGTCATGTAATCATATTTGATATCAATTTCACATTGTCCTGCAGTTGCAACTTCGTGATGATGATTGTCACACAAAATTCCAAAACTATCATTCAAAACATCAACACACTCATTTCTAAATGGTGTAAGTGTGTCTGATGGTGTACTTGGATAGTATCCTTCCTGTAAGCCCATTGGGTAACCAGTTCCTTCTTGGCTCCAAGGTGCTTCTGCAGATTCAATAGAATATGATTGACCTTTGTATGGTGTTAAAACATCCCAATGAACTTTATCAAATACAAAGAATTCAACTTCTGGTCCCCATGTACTAAAATCAAATCCTTGCGTTGTTACATATTTCTCAGCTTTCTGACAAATTCCTCTAGGATCACTTTCTAATCGTCCTCTATCTCCTCCCCAATAAACATCACATAACAATCTGGCAGTCTTTTTTTCTTTTACCCAAGGAATAATTGCAAATGTACTTGGATCTGGTTTTAGAATTAAATCTGAATCTGCAATATCTGTAAAACCTACAATAGATGAACCATCTAATTTTGGTAATCCATCTTCCATCTGTTGTGGAGTAAATGTATCGGCTGAAATTGTTGTATGGTGAAATCTTCCTGTTAAACCTGTGAATTGAAGGTCTATGAATTTAATATCCTCATGTTTTATTCTAGAGAATACTTCGTCTGAAGAATATTTCACTTGAGTGGCCTTACCACCTATGACTTTATACGGCAATTTTCTAACTTCAAGCTAAAAGAATTAAACGTACCATTTAAGATTAACTTTGTATAAAATTGTCAGAACTAGAATCCCTCGATCTAAAAAATCTTCATGTAATTGTACTACAAGAATTTCAAACCGAAGAAATACAGGAGCTTAATACAGACTTTTTCAGAAATTTGTCCAGCTTTATCGGTAATTTAAAAAATGAAGAGTATGATGGTATTGAAAATAAAACTAAAAGTAATATGATCACAATTGCAACCAGTTTAACTGAACTTTTGATTAATAAAAGACTCGAAAAAATGTCATCTGAATCATCTTCAAAATTTTTAGAAATTACTTCTACAAAACACAAAACCAAACCTGTTACAGTCAGATTTGTAAAAGAATTTGATGAAATTGTAGGTGTTGATTTGGAAAAATATGGTCCATTCAAACCAGAAGATATTGCAACTATTCCTAATGAAAATGCACAAGCGTTAATTTCAAATGGAGTTGCATTAAAAGTTAGAATAGAAGAATAACATGTCTCATCCTGGCTCAGTAGATATAATTGATTTCTTAGCATTCACAATTTATCCATTCATAGCTCTTGGAATTATAGAATTAATCAGTAGAGGAATCAAACTCTCATCATGGAAAAAACTATCAATTCAAGGAGTAGCGATGATCATCTTATCGATAATTTATGTTGTATTTCCTGCTTTGATAGTTACTAGAGAAGAATATTCACATGTTGAACCATTGTGGATGTCAATTGTGGTAATGCTTGCACTAGCTGCTACATTATTCTTTCAAGCTAAACGCTCAAAACTTGATCCTACTAAAGCAGAATACTGATTAACGGAACCTTCCAAAAAATCTTTTAAATTTACTCGAACCTGGTCCGCCATCTCGAATTACTTTTCTTTCTCCAAATTTCTTTGCTCTTAATACTGTTAATTTCACACATCGATGATCTTCTGGAAGTCTATGTTCGTCACAAAATGGATCTTTACAGTATGTACATTCAAACGGAATATCTACCATATCTCCACAGTATGCACATTTCTCTGGCTTCATATGGTAAAATAGATTTTTTCTCTAATAAATTTACAACATTTTTTCTAGTGCAGTAAAGGTTCGTATGACACAAACTCTGTACTTTTCAAATTTTTTTGTTCCTGCAGTTGCACCACCCAAATAGCTTAATTCTCTAATGTAGTTTCCAATTCTTTGTTCATTTGGTTCTAATTTGTGAGCGTATCTATTTCGAATTCTTGACATTAATTCTACATTTTTTTTCAAATTTCCTTTTATCAAACCAGATTCTGTAAGTATATCCATTTTTAGATTTGATGTGAATAATGTACTATCAATTGATTTTGGAGGAATATTGAATTTTTTTTCCAAAATTCTATCAATGGTGTTTTCAATATACATATGACCGACTAGGAACAAATCACGTTCGTTTGTAGTTTCTAAAATCTTTTGAAGTTTTTTTGATGATGGACCTTTTTGCATAACTACTCAAAATTGATGTATGATTCAAGTGTTGCTTGATTAAACACCATTACTGAAAGATCTGAAAACTCCTTTCCTTCTAACTGTTCCACTGTTCCTTCAAAACTAGTTTCATTTTCTGTAGTAATTGATTCGTAAACATGAACTTTCATCTTTGAGGTTTCAAATCCTTTTTCTTTCAAATAAATTGCAATTTCTGATTGCATGAAATGTTTCTCTGGAACTTTAGGCCAAGGTCTTGGAACTAAAATTACACTATACCCATCAATTAACGCTTTTACTAATTCTAATTTTTTCTCTTCTATTGAAGTTGAAATATGCATTGTGATGACTTTTGATTTATCTGTTGGAACTTTAGCACGTGATGCTGCAACTTGTGTTGAACTGATTCCTGGAATGATTTCAACTTCATCATAAATCTCAATTAACCTATCAACAACTTCCGATTCTGAAAAGTTAACATCACCCGTGAAAGGTACCAGGATTGTATGATTGCCCTCTTTTGCAATCTCTTGATAGGCATCTTCTTGATTTTGCATCGTTACTTCAAGAACTCTTTTTCCTTTGACATGTTCTTCAATTGTTTTTATTGTATAACCATAACCAAT
>LUPB01000005.1 GCA_001627235.1 Nitrosopelagicus sp. REDSEA-S31_B2
ACTGATATTGCGTTTGCTATTCGTCTTGCATTGTCTGTTGTTTCAGATAATCCAATAAATCCATAATCTGGCATTCCTAGTAATGTTGCAGATGTACCATATCCTGTCTGAAACATTGCCTCAAAACCTACTTTCTGAGCAATTTTTGCACCAATTGCATCATAAACTCCTGGAACTACAAGTGGTTTTGTTTTATCATTAATTAATTTCCGAAGTTTTTTCATAGAGTTTATCTAGACTTGTTTTATTTATGATTAGCCCATCTATTTCTTAGAATCCATCTCTTTGATTTTTTCTAATTCTGATTGCAGAAATTTCTTATATTTTTCAACTTCGTGATTTGTCATACTGGATACATTTGAGCTCAACAAATTGCCCAAGATTGTAACTCTCTCAAGCACGTCCATTGCCATGAATTTGCCAATATTGGTCATTCGCATCATTGTATCCATCTGCTTTTTCATATTCTTGTTGAATGACTCTAAATCTTCTAGTGTTGTTTGTCCTTTTCCTGTAATCTGATATTTTCCATTTTCACTTTCTTCAATTAATCCTTCATCTAGCAGTCTTCCAAGCAATGGATAAATCAGTCCTGGCGATGGTTTCCATTCTCCCGCACTTTCCTCTATGGCTGAATCAATAATCTCTTTTCCTGTATGAGGCATTTTTTCCAATTGTTGTAAAATGTAATATCTAGAAAATCCTCTAGGAACTGCACTTCCAACTCTCTGAGCCCATTTCTCAAACATCACTAGCGATATCGCTAGCGATATATATTAATGATTCGATCGATTCCATTTTGTTATAATACATAAGTAACCTATTCTGATTTTATTCATTAATGACGGATTCTATTGAATTTGATCTAATTATTGCAGGTTCTGGTTTGGCAGGATTACGTGCTGCTATTGAAGCTGCAAAGAAAAATCAAAAAATCAAGATTGGTGTAATTGCAAAAACACAGGTAATGCGTTCTCATTCTGTATCTGCAGAAGGAGGTACTGCAGCAGTAATTCAAGAAGACAAAGGTGATACAATTGAATCTCATATTTATGACACCGTAAAAGGAAGTGACTTTTTAGCTGATCAAGATACTGCAGAAAGATTATGTCAAATGATGCCAAATGAAATTTTCCAATTGGAACATTGGGGAATGCCTTGGTCAAGACAAGAAAATGGAAAAATTGATCAAAGAAATTTTGGTGGATATAGTTTTCCACGTGCAACTTATGCAATTGACAAAGTTGGATTCTTTGAAATGCAGACTCTATACGACACTTGTCAAAAATTTGATAATATTGAATTTCTAAATGAATGGTACATAACATCTATCATTCATGATGGAAAACAATTTTGTGGAATCACTGCAATTGAAACTTCTTCTGGTACATTTTATACAATCAAAGGTAAAGCATTAATCATTGCAACTGGTGGTGCAGGAAGAATTTTTAGTTATTCTACATATGCATTATCTTCTACTCCTGACGGATTAGACATGGCATATCGTGCAGGAATGGCACTAAAAGACATGGAGTTTGTTCAATTCCATCCTACCGGAATTTTACCATCTGGAATTTTAATTACAGAAGGTGCTCGAGGTGAAGGTGGTTACTTGATAAACAAAGATGGTGACCGTTTCATGAAAAATTATGCTGCAGGAAAAATGGAATTAGCACCACGTGACATTGTTTCACGTTCAATAATTACTGAGATTAATGAAGGTCGTGGATTCAAACATGAAACTGGAGAAGACTGTATGAAATTAGATTTGAGACATTTAGGTGATGAAACAATCAAAGCTAAACTTGGTGGTATTCGAGAAATTTCAATTAAATTTTCAGGAATTGATCCTGCTGACGAACCAATTGACATTAGACCTGTTTGTCATTACATGATGGGTGGAATACATACAAACGTTGACGGTGCAGCTGAACTTCAAGGAGTTTGGGCTGCAGGAGAAGCTGCATGTAACAGTGTGCATGGAGCAAATCGTCTTGGCGCAAACTCTACTTCTGAATGTATTGTTTGGGGAAAAATTACTGGTTCACTTGCAGTTGATTATATTGAAAATGAACATACCTCTGCACAATTCCCAACTCATCTAGTCGCTGCTGAAGAGACAAGAATCTTTGATGGTATATTCCGTGGCCGTGGTGATGTTAATCCATATGAAGTTAAACAGGAAGTAGCAGAAACTCTAAATGCCAAAGCCTATGTTTACAGAAATCACAATGATTTGGCTGAAGGTCTAAAAAAGGTCCGTGAACTAAAACAAAAGACTTGGAAGCATGTCGATGATTCGGCCAAAGAATACAATACCAATTTCCAAAACGTTATGGAGTTAGATTCCATGTTCCGTGTAGCCGAAGTCGTACTTTTGGGCGCCTTGAATAGAAAAGAGTCTCGTGGCGGTCATGCAAGAACTGACTTCCCAACCCGTGATGACGCAAATTTCCTTCACCACACACTTGCATATTATGATCCAAACGAACCAATTATGAAGAAGCATCCAGTTACTATAACTAAATACAAACCTGTGGAGAGAAAATACTAATGGAAAGAGAAACTGGTGCAAGAGAAGGACTGAAAGGATGGCTAAACCCTGGAAAGATTGGAAAATTCGGAATTGAAAGACTAGCCTGGCTTTTGATGCGTTTGACAGGTCTTGGATTATTAGCATATTTCATTGGTCATATTTATGAAACAAGTCATATCTTAGATGGTAAAGCCGTCTGGGACAAATCACTTGAAATGACTCAGACAACTGAAGGTCACTTGTTTTTAGCATTAGTAATTGGAATGTGTGTTTTTCACACAGGAAATGGTATACGATTAATGATTGCACAAATGGGTTATGGTATAGGAAAAACTGAAAGGCCTGACTACCCATACAAACCTCAATCAATTAACATGAAAGGAAAAGCATGTATCTATGCAACATTAGGTATGGCAGCTCTTGCAATGTGGTACGGAATGGCGGTGATGTTTGCATGATGGTATTACGAGAAAGCATAATAATGAAAATTCACTATGGTACTGCCATAGGTGCTCTGTTCTTAACAGTTGTACATATCTTAATGAGATTAACTCAAGACTTTCATGAATCACTGCAATACGAAAATGTAATTGCAAATTATGAAAACATAGGTTATGCTGTATTACTTGAATTACTACTAATCTTAATTTCTGTTCACGGATTTAATGGCTTGAGAGTTATTCTCTTAGAAATGAATCAAGGTCCCACATATGAAAAAGCTGTAACAATTGGTTGTCTTATAGGAATGGCTGCACTAATTGCATACGGTTCAAGAACTATTATTATGACAAGCATGGGGATGGTATAATGGCAACACTTCATCCTAAACTCTCAGAGGAACGCTCACAAACAGTTGTATCTTCTACAAAATCCGTTAAACTAAAAATTAAACGCAGTAACCCAAACGTAAATTCTGATCAACAATTTGATGACTTTGTTGTTCCTATTGAAAAATGGACAACTGTCTTGGATGCTTTACTTGATGTAAAATCACATTTAGATCATTCTGTAGGCATTCGTTATTCTTGCAGACAAGCCTCATGTGGTTCATGTGGAATGAAAATTAATGGTAAACCTGGTTTGGCATGTTTTACCAAAATCTCAGAACTAAACTCTGATACCATAACTGTAGAACCTATGGATAACTATCCTGTTGTTCGAGATTTGGCTGTTAACATGGATAGAATGATTAGTAATCACAAAAAGGTCATGCCATATGTCATAAGAGAAGATTCTGAAATTGATGCTGAAAGTGGTATAAGAGAATTCTTGCAAAGCCCTGAAAATGTTGATAAATACATTCAGTTTTCAAGTTGTATCAAATGTGGATTATGTAATTCTGCATGTCCTACAATGGCAATGGACAAGACATTTGTTGGTCCTCAAGCATTGGCACAAGCTTACAGATACATAGCTGATTCTAGAGATAAAGGCAAAAACAAACGACTCAAAGTTATTGATGAGTCACATGGAATCTGGAGATGTCACTTTGCTGGTTCTTGTAGTCAAGTTTGTCCAAAAGGAGTTGATCCTGCAATGGGAATTCAGCTTTTGAGAGGATATCTTTTAGGAATTCGGGATTAATCCTTTTTGTGAGGGTTTGGACTATTATTTACTTGGTTATTGATCTGTTCTGCCATAAAGTGATTTGAGACGTTAACTTTTACATCATCAATTCCTTGTATACTCAACAAATTATCATGAATATCTTGTGCAATTTTGAATCCAAAAACTGCTGGACAAAATGGGCTTGTCAGATGCAAATCAACTTTGACATTTGAATCATCGATATCTACTTCATCAATTAATTCAAGTTCTGTAATTGTTGTATTAATTTCCGGGTCTACGATTTGCGATAATTCATCGAAAATCTTTACTCGTAGCTGTTTAACATCTTGTGTCATTGAATTGAATCCGTAGTTGCTATATATAGCGATTTTGAATCCAT
Organism: Nitrosopelagicus sp. REDSEA-S31_B2; assembly: GCA_001627235.1. Taxonomy (GTDB): domain Archaea; phylum Thermoproteota; class Nitrososphaeria; order Nitrososphaerales; family Nitrosopumilaceae; genus Nitrosopelagicus. The sequence continues at coordinate 4,485 of LUPB01000005.1, forward strand.
GTTGATGTATCGTTCTAGACTAGGAAAAGATCTTGATGACATTACGCTAAGTTATGTATCATCAATAAAAGATGATTCTGATATTGCATTTTATGATATCATTGGAAGCGAAGCACACGTAATCATGTTGTATGAGAATAAACTCTTAACAAAAAATGAAACAAAAAAAATTCTCACAGCCTTAGAAGAACTCAAAGGTGGAAATATCTCCCAGCCTGATTTTGAACCTGAAGATATACACGAACTAATTGAATCGCTTGTCATAAAGAAAACTGGCATTGAAAATGGTGGAAAAATGCACACAGCACGTTCACGAAATGATCAAGTTGCACTTGACATTAGACTAAAAATTCGTGATGACATTAACATCTTGTTACAGTGTTTGATTGAAACAATTTCCACCTTGTTAAAAACTGCAAAAGAAAATACCAAAACCATTATGCCATTGTATACTCATCTTCAACAAGCACAAGTAGGCGTGTTCTCTCACTATCTGTTATCATATGCTGATTCATTACTTCGTGATCTAGATAGATTCATGTCATTATACACCCGTGTAAATCAAAGTCCATTAGGTGCAGGTCCCGTAGGTGGAACAAGTTTACCAATAGACCGAGACAGTACTGCAAAAATGCTTGGATTTGCATCTTTAATAGAAAACTCAATTGATGCAACAAGTACTCGTGATTTTGTTGCTGAATATGTTGCAAGTGCTGCAATAATGATGACAAACCTTAGTCGTTTAGCTGAAGATTTTATTATTTGGTCATCAGCTGAATTCTCATTTATTGAATTATCTGATGACTTTACATCTCCATCAAGTGTTATGCCTCAAAAGAAAAACCCTGACATCTTAGAATTAACTCGTGGAAAAACATCCCAAGTAATAGGATACTTGACATCTATTCTAACTACAACTAAGGGATTATCTTCTGGATATAGCCGAGACTTGCAACAAATTAAATCATCAATATGGTCAACATCAAAAACATCAATCACCGCACTAATCATAATAAAATCAATGCTATCTGATTTAACAGTAAATCAAGAAAAGATGCAAAAAGCAACTGAAGAAGGTTTTCTTATAGCATTGGATTTGGCAGAAAATCTAGTTCTTGAAAAAATTCCATTCCGTAGCGCACATAACATTGTTGGAAATCTTGTCCAATTATCACATAATTCAAAAAAATTACTATCCGATCTTGATTTGAATGAAATTGAAAATCTTGGAATCAAAGAAATCAAACCTGCAAAACTTTTTGAACTAATTCAAAAAACAACCATTTCTTCATCACTAAAACAACGAAAATCCAAGGGCTCTGCTGGCACCTCTGAACAGAACAGAATGATTGGACAAAGAACCCGTAAACTTGCATCTTTAAAAAATTCTGTCAAATCTCAAAATGACAGTGTAAAAAAATCTCTAACATTACTGGAAAAACGTGTTAAAACACTTACAAAATAACGCGGGTCTAGTGGGATTCGAACCCACGACAGCCGGCTTAAAAGGCCGGTGCGCTACCTGGCTGCGCTATAGACCCCTTGCGTTTTGCCTTTACTGTATAATTTAGTCTTTTACTAGTTTGAAATTAAAAATGGAAACTTTAAAACCAGCAATTCTTTTTCTTGTAAATACTGCCCTTGTAGTATAGCCCGGTCTAGAATTCGGCCCTGTCACGGCTGAGACGCGGGTTCAAATCCCGCCGAGGGCGCCATTTCTTTCTTTCAGATTATGATTATTTGATCGCAAAAATTTTGGTTTCACTTTGTACAATAATATTAAAATCCGGGCAATTTTAGTTGAAAATTGATGTCTGACGACAAAAAAGAATCAGAAGTAAAGGAAGCACCAAAAGAAACTTCTGAAGCACCAAAAGAAGATAATACTCAAAAATCTATTAATGCATCTAAAGACGCTGAATCTGCAGCAAAGGCCGCCGCAGAAGCAGAAGCTGCTGCAGAAGCAGCAATTGCAAAAGCCAAAGAATTGAAAGAAGCTGCAGCAAAAGCAGCTGAAGAAGAATTCAAAGCAATTGCAGACGAAGTAAAATCTGATGCACCAAAAGCACCTGACTTTACAAACAAACGAAAAACTGAAATTATATTTAGAAGAGAAATGGGAGAACCAGAATTTTTCTTAGACAAAGAAGATAGATTCCCTAAACCAATCTTATCTGAAGAAGAAAAAGATAACATTACAAGAAAAGCACTCAACTATGAAGATACAACTCCTACGTATGATCCTCAAAATATTTTAGATGAGAGATATGGAGGTACCTCCAACTATGAAACCGGCATAACTGTTCTTGGTGATGAGTTACAAGCAAAACTTGATCGTTTAAAAAATGATCCTGAAGCCTTAACTGAAGATATTGAGAAAGTTGAACAAGATTTATCCTACCTTGATTCACTACATGAAAATTATTATCTTGGAATGAATGTTTTCAGAACTGCAAAAGGTGGAAGAGAAAAACTACGAGATTGATTTGAATGAGTGAAGTAAAATTTGATGTTTTAAACGCACGTGTAACTTTCAAAAATGTTCCATTACATTCCCTTGCAAGATTTGCATTCAAAGATGTTGCATCTGCAGCAGAAGCTTTCAAAAAAATTCCTGGTGTTGAAGAATGTATAATCATTCAGACATCAAGTAGAGTAGAAATTTTTACTGTTAGTAATCTTGAGAATGATGACTCTACTGATGCAAGACGAGAAGAAGGAAAAGGATTGATAATTAATCAAATGAAAGAAACTTGGGAAAAAAATTCTAGTATAGAACAAATTGACATTGATCATTTTGATCAAACTCTAGAAGTTTTCAAAGATGATGATGTTTACTTACATTTGTTACGTTTAGCATGTGGATTAGATTCTGTAGTTGTTGGAAAACAAGAAGTTTATGAAGAAATTGTAAAATCACTAGATGAAGCAAAAAAATCTGGTGCATCTGGAAAAATCCTAAACAAATTATTTGATAGCGTAATTAGACTTGCTAACTCCATTAGAGATTCAACTGAAATTCACAAAGAAGTTCTTTCATTAGGTGATGTTGCATTAAATCTAATTGAAGAAAAGGTTGGTTTGGATGCCAAAAAGAAAGTTTTACTCATTGGAACTGGTGAATCTGCTGCCATGGTTGCAAAAACATTAGGTCAAAAAGAGATTCCTTTCACCGTAACTAGCAAAACTATTGACCGCTCTACAAATTTCTCACAACTATTAGGTGGCACGCCTATGGAATTTGCAGATGTATTGGCTGGTTTTAATAAATTTGATATTGTTATAGTAGCAACTACTGCTGATTACTTCTTAATTGATCTTGAACGCATAAAACTTGTCATGCAAGACAAGACAAAAGGAACTCTAATCTTAGATATCTCTGAACCACGAGCTGTAGAAGAAACTATCATGGAATTACCTGGAATAAAATTACTATTCAGAGACCAAGTTGCAGAAATTTATGAAGAAAATGCAAAACTAAGAGCTGGTATCGTTCCTGCTGTTGAGAAAATCATAGATAAAGAATTACCAATCTTATCTGCTTCAATGAAAAGAGTCTAAATCACTCTAGCCTTGCTGTCTTAAAATTACTTGAGTTAATGCTTCTGGAGAATATTCTATTCCATGTTCATCAGTGCTATGTTTCTGATATTGTTCAATGACATGTTCTACTTCTCCTTCTACCTCATATGGACATTCAAATCCATAATCCATACACGTTATTTTTGCCATGTCGCTAATTTTGGCTGGATAATTTTCTAAATATAAAGAATACTGTCAATATTTGACGAGAAATACATTTATTCAAATCAGGAAACTTTCCCACATGGCAGAGGTAAAAGCAAAGATCATCTATACTGAATTACTAAAAGAAGATCTAGTTGTGATCCGTCTTGTACCTGAAACTGGAATGCCAAAATACAAAACAGGACAATTTCTCACAATTGGGCTTCCAGTTGCCGCAGAAAAGAAAATTGTAAAGCGTGCATATTCAATTGCCTCTCATGCAGAAAATAGAGATTATTTTGAATTTGTAATTAGATGGGTTAGGAAACCACTACCTGGAAGAGTTACAACTGAATTATTTTACTTAAGCGTTGGAGATGAAGTATTACTCGGTGATCCTACCGGCGACGATCTAATTATAGAAGATAAATATCCTGACGGTACACCTGATAACAGAAGAGTAGTATGTGTGGGCGGTGGAACTGGTCTTGCACCATTCATTGCATTTGCTCATCACTTCCATGACACTAATGATAAAAGACAACTTGTAGTTTTGCACGGAGCAAGTTACGTCGATGAACTTAGTTACAAACGTCTTCTTACAGACTTTGAAAATGAAAGTAAAGAAAGAGGTACTGACAAATGGAATTTTCTTTACAGATCTGCAATTAGTAGACCAAAAGAGTACTACAATAGGTCCTGGAACGGTCAAACTGGGCGAGTCGAATCATTCTTCAAAGAAAACGCAAAAGGTGTTTCCCCACTAGATGAACTAGTTGGAGAAAAAGTAACTCCTGAGAATACTAGAATTTACATCTGTGGATATCAAGGAACAATTGATGGAGTAATGGATTATGTAGCTCCTAGAGGATTTGTTAATAGAGACAATCCACATGAAGATGGAACATTCGAAGTCAAATACGAATCCTACGGATAAAACTTAATTTTTATTTGGAAATATTTCCTCTAGAATTTCATGAGTAGCCGCAGCTATAAACGAGACTCTTGTATCATAACTCAAATCTGCATCAAGTGAGTTAAACTCAGCATCTAAAAGTAAACCTCCTGCTTCTTTAACAATTATGTATCCTGCTGCTATGTCTTGAATTCTTATTTTATCTCTCAAGTCGATAAAAATATCCATCAAACCTTGTGCAAACATTGCCATCTCTAATGCATTTGCACCAAAATGTCTTGTATGACTATGATTCTCAAATACGGGTTGCAATTTTTTCATAATTTCTGGTGATGCCCCTGAAGTATTTACTCCAACTATTTTGTATAGTGGTGTTTGTTTATGAACTGTAATTTGTTTTTCATCTAAAAAGGCACCTTCTCCTTTCGATGCCCAATACATCTCCCCTGTTGACAGATTTGTAATTACTCCATCAGTAATTGAACTAAGTTTATTTTCTGTGGCAAATGCTAATGATGAACAGAAAAATGGTACTCCTCTAACTGCATTTGCAGAACCATCAATTGCATCCATTATTACAAATCTTTAACCGCATCATAAATTCTCCTTGATGCCTCTCTAAGTATCTGATTTGTATTCATGCAATTTCAAATTTCATGGATAATTTAAGTTGAATAACACTTAGGTTTCTTGAAAACGTCTTTATTCATGTTGTAAAAAAATAATTTACAATGACGGCAATAGAATTACAAGGTTCAGGTGGTTGGGTAAATGCTGAACTAACTGATGAAGAAGTTACGAAATCAAAATTGGTTCCAAATATTGATAAACATTTTCTTGCATCATTAGAAAAACTAGATCCTTCAAAAATGTTAAAACACTTTTGTAAAAGTTGTAATTCTGAATTTGATGGCCCTACCGCATATCAAATTGAAGAAAAACCAAATGAGCCTGTTGCTGATGGCTTGATTCTAATTGAACGTGGTCAGTACACATGCCACAAATGTAGTTCTATAATTGGTGAATATCGAGTTTTTGAGAAATCTCAATAGAAAAAAACACATACATTATTACTTTTGAACATTATTGATATATCATGGAAGAAAATTATTCTTGGATCTATTTACTAATATTTCTAATAATACCTCTAGCCAGAATAGTTCCTAGATTGTTAAGACGTGGTGCTTACAAAGAAAATATTTCGGCGAGACCTGATACGCCAAGATCTGATGCGCCACGAGGAAATTTCTTCCAAGAATCATCTCCAGATAATTTTCAAGAATCATCAAAAAAAGAACAATTTTCAACAAAAAATTGGCCTAAAGAAAAAATAGTTCTTGGTCTTTTAATGACTGATATTTCAAAATTTGAGGAGATACAAAAAAGAGCAAACCTCTCTACAGGTAACCTTGATACAATTCTACAAGATCTTGAAAAGAGAGGATTAATGAAACCTGTTGAAAAAAGTGGTCCTTTTGGAAAATCAATTCAATTAAGAATTACAGAAAAAGGCGCTGCTGAATTTAGAAGATTGTAGTTTAGATCTTTGAAGGCATAAATAGCAATTTGATAACAATCTTTTGTGAGTGGAAAAGACGAATCAATTTTCAGCAAAGGCGCTTTGATGGGTACCAAACCTGGAAAACAAATTATCAAACAAGGACTTTTCAAATCAAAGGGATTCAAACAATTTAATCAATACAAAGAAGAAGCAGAAACAACTTTTCCAGAATTTGCCAAAAGATTTGCAAAAAATTTGTTTGATCAGATAAACTCTGATGATAATCCAAACTCTACACAACAAGCATTTGCCGAAGAGGTTGGTTCTACTGAAATTATTCTTAATGCGTCTGAAATCGATCCTATCAAATCCAAACTAGAAGATTTTGACACATTACACGATAGAGTTCTTCGAATATTGAACTCTAATTTTGTAAAAATGACATTTCCTGTATTCAATGGTCTTTTTGATGCATCAACTGATTATTTCAAAGATGATCCAAATTCAAACATGCGAGAAGATATTGTAGATGGTCATATCATTGCAATAGATTTGAGTGAGCCAATGGACCGTATAGTTGACAAAGATGAGGATCTGGAATATCTTGATGATTACAAACTGATGAATCCTTACATTCTCAAATTAGCTAGAGAAAAAATCTCTAAGGGTGGAGAAGATGTACTAAAAGAATTTGAAGAAGGATTCAAACAAGCAAGAATTGGTCAGTACCTTGATACAAAGCTAAAAGACAAACCAACATCAATCACTGAAGAAGAATTAGTTGAAAGCTACAAAAAATATCGTTCAGTGATGGGTACTGCAGGAAGAAACATGGCACTTAATCGTGGACCACTCGCCGAAATATTCTATACTGGAATGGCAAAAGCAGCAGAATCTGTTGGCTGTGGAAATGAAATTGAAGATAGTATACGTGACAAGGCTGCAAAGATTCCATCATGGCCATTATTTTACTCATTGAAAATGAATGACGTAAAAAGTGGATTTGAAGAGACCATGAAACACAGTGAATCATATCTAAATGATGCACGTTCTGCACTTGAAGAACTTCCAGACAACTTTTCACATAGAAAATTCTTAGAATTTTTGTTCCTAACTGTAGAACATTACAACCTATTTTGGTACAAAAAACTCCAAGAACAAAATATCTGGTCAGAACTTCAGCAAAATCTTCCTACTAAGTGATAGAAATGATGTGGTCAGAAAAATATAGACCTCAAACTATTTTTGATATGGTTGGAAATGAAGAAGCAAGAAAACAATTTGTTGAATGGTTTGCAAAATGGAAAAAAGGCACAAAACCACTATTATTAGTTGGTCCTCCTGGAATTGGAAAAACTACGATGTGTTTTCTTGCTGGAAAACAATTTGGTTATGATATGATTAGTCTAAATGCAAGTGATGTTAGAAATAAAAAAAATATCCAAGAGATACTAACTCCTGTTCTTGGAAACCAAACCGTTCTTGGTGAACCAATGATATTCATCGATGAAGTAGATGGAATTCATGGACGTTCTGACTATGGTGGAGTTGAAGCATTAATCAACATCTTAAAGGAACCGACAGTCCCAATTATTCTTGCAGGAAACTATGATTCTTCTGATAAAATGAAAAAAATCAAAAAGGTTGTGAAAACCCTACAGATTAGTCCTTTATCTCCTAGATTTTTGAAACTATACCTTAACATGATCTTGGAAAAAGAAAATGCAAAAATCAATCCAGGTCGTTTAGTAAAATTAATCACCGACTCACAAGGTGACATTCGTTCAATGATCAACTCTGCTCAAGCATTGGTTACTGGATTTGAGCCTAATACTGAAAAGTCATTTGAATCTCTAAACATTGAAGATGGAATAAACGCCTTTTTCAAATCTCAGTCACTTGAAGAAGCTAGAGTCGTTTTGTTTTCACTACGAATTGATCCTAGAGAAAAAATCAATGCATTTTATTCAAGTATTGTTACAAGTAATATGTCTCCAGAAAAAATGTCAAAATCTTTGGAAGTAATCTCTGAGGCTGATTTACTTTATGGAAAAATTATGAAAACACAAAACTGGAGATTACTAAGATATCTTGACTCCATTTTACTATCACTTTACGAAAAAGATTCTTCAGCTAGATACACTCAGTATAATCTTTCATGGCCATTATTGAATAGATTACGTTGGGATGGTGCAAAAATTAAAGCAATTGCAAACACTTTATCTGAAAAACTTCACATATCAAACAGTACCTTTGCCACATTCTTTTTTCCATTCATTCTAACACTAAAGGAAAACGATTCTTTTGAATTAGAATTTGAAGAGACATACGAGGAATTACTTGAAAAGGAGATTGAATTGTTAAGATGAGCTGGAGAAAAATTGCAATGAAGTTTGAGGGCACTTGTATTGTATGCAATGAAAAAATCGCTGTAAATGAAATTGGCTTATGGTCAAAGGGTCTTGGAGTAAAACATGAAAAATGTGTTGAAACTGAGGATCTCAAATGTATTGTATGTGATGGTTCTGCAGGGTGTTCTCAATGTGAATTTCAAGACGACTGTGATCGCTCAACTGTCTCTCAATTATGTATCTGTAAAAAATGCGAAGGACTGGGAAATTCATACGACACATATCAAAAATCATTAAAAAAGAAATTCTCATTATTGAACTTAAAAAACTAAATTCTCTTTTTTCTACTTAAATTAATATATGATATAATATTCGGAAAAATCGCGGCATGCACTCTGAAAAACTAAATGAATATCTCAATAACAAAAAAACCTCTGTTCAGGGAGGTGGCCAAGACCGTATCAAAGCCCAACATGACAAAGGTAAATTAACTGCAAGAGAACGAATTGACCTCTTGTGTGATGAGGGTAGTTTTGTCGAACTTGACGCAATGGTAACTCATCATTATTACGAATATGACATGCAAAAAAAGAAATTTTTCACTGATGGTGTAGTTGGTGGATATGGAACTGTTAATGGAAGACAGGTCTATGTTTTTGCTTATGACTTTACAGTTCTTGGTGGTACACTAAGTCAGATGGGTGCCAAGAAAATTACAAAACTTATGGATCATGCAGTAAGAAACGGTTGCCCAATCATTGGAATTGCAGATTCTGGTGGTGCACGTATTCAAGAAGGAATTCTTAGTCTAGATGGTTTTGCTGATATCTTTTATCATAACGAACTTGCATCTGGTGTAGTTCCACAAATTACTGCAAGCATTGGACCTTCTGCAGGTGGTGCAGTATATTCTCCTGCAATGACTGACTTTGTTATCATGGTTGAGAAAGCAGGAACAATGTATGTAACTGGTCCTGAAGTCGTAAAGACTGTCTTAGGAGAAGAAATTTCATTTGAAGACTTGGGTGGTGCAATGACTCACGGTACAAAAAGTGGTGTAGCACACTTTGTTGCAAAAAATGAATACGAATGTATGGATTACATCAAGAATCTACTATCATACATTCCACAAAATAATTCTGAAGCTCCTCCTACAACCAAAACATCTGATGATCCAAACCGATTAGATAATAACCTCATAAACATTGTTCCAGAAGATTCACTAAAACCATACGATATGAAAGAAATCATATATTCAATTTTAGATGATAACAAATTCTTTGAAATTCATGAACTATTCGCACAAAATGTAGTTGTTGGATTTGGAAGAATGAATGGAAAAACAGTAGGTGTAGTTGCAAACCAACCTATGTTCTTGGCAGGTGCATTAGACATTGATTCATCAAACAAAGCTGCAAGATTCATTCGTTTCTGTGATTGTTATGGAATTCCAATTATCACTTTAGTTGATACTCCTGGTTACATGCCAGGTTCAAACCAAGAACACAACGGTATCATTAGACACGGAAGCAAGTTGTTATACGCATATTGTGAAGCAACTGTTCCAAAAATTACTATTGTAATTGGTAAAGCATATGGTGGTGCATACATTGCAATGGGAAGTAAAAATCTAAGAACCGATATCAACTATGCATGGCCAACTGCACAGATTGCCGTACTTGGTTCAGAAGGTGCTGTAAAAATCATGAACAGAAAAGACTTGGCTAATGCTGATAATCCTGAAGAACTATTAACAAAATTAAAAGATGAATTCACAGAAAAATTTGCTAATCCTTATGTTGCTGCATCAAATGGTACAGTTGATACCGTCATTGATCCAGCAGAAACACGCCCAATGCTAATTAAAGCACTTGAAATGCTTAGCAACAAACGTGATAAACAACTTCCTAGAAAACATGGAAATATCAACCTGTGATTAATCATGATTGAGAAAGTACTAATTGCAAACAGAGGAGAAATCGCCCTTCGTGTAATGAAGACCTGTAAAGCACTAGGAATCAAAACCGTGGCAGTATATTCTGATGAGGATACAAACTCACTTCACGTAAAGACTGCCGATGAGTCATACTACATTGGTGAGGCTGCTCCTGCAAAGAGCTATCTAAACCAAGAAAAAATCCTTGATGTCATGCTATCTTCTGGTTCTGATGCTGTACATCCTGGTTATGGATTCCTTTCAGAAAATGATGACTTTGCACGATTATGTGAAAAGAACAAAATCAACTTTATAGGACCATCTGCAGACTCGATGAATCTCTGTGGTGATAAGATGCGTTGTAAAGCTGCAATGCTAAAAGCTGAAGTTCCAACCGTACCTGGAAGTCCAGGAATAGTAGAAAATGCAGACGAAGCAGAAAAAATTGCAAATGACATTGGTTATCCTGTACTTTTGAAATCCGTTTATGGTGGAGGAGGCCGTGGAATTCGACTAGTTACTAATGATAAAGAATTACAAGAAGGCTTTGCAACTGTTACATCTGAATCAATTGCTGCAGTAGGAAAATCTGCAATTATTGTTGAAAAATTCCTTGAAAAAACAAGACACATTGAATACCAGATGTGCAGAGACAAACACGGAAACACTGTCCATCTCTTTGAAAGAGAATGTTCTATTCAAAGAAGAAACCAGAAATTAATCGAACAGACTCCATCTCCTGTAGTTGATGAAGCTAAAAGAGAAGAAATTGGTGCATTAGTTGTAAAAGCAGCTCAAGCAGTTGATTACACTAATTTGGGAACTGCTGAATTCTTGAGAGCCGACAGTGGAGAATTTTACTTTATTGAAATTAACGCAAGATTGCAAGTAGAACATCCAATATCTGAAATGGTATCAGGGTCCTGTTCCATATGTTACAATTCCTTCTGGACCAAATGTAAGATGTGATACATACTTGTATCCTGGTTGTACTGTTTCTCCATTCTATGATTCATTAATGGCAAAACTCTGTACCTGGGGACAAACATTTGATGAATCAAGAATCAAAATGCTAAATGCATTAAATGACTTTGACATTCAAGGAGTAGAGACTTCAATTCCATTATACAAAACTATTCTAAATTCAGAAGAATACAAGAATGGTCAACTATCAACTGATTTCTTAAAGAGATATGACATGATTGACAAACTTGAAAAAGATCTAACTGAAGCCAGAAAGGAAAAACAAATTCCTGCTATTGCTTCAGCAATTATGCACTCTGAATTCTATAAAAGCAAAGTCAAATCCCAGAACTCTGGTGACACAGATGGACTCTCTACATGGGTGGAGAGAGGTAGTGTGTAAAAATGAAATACAAAGTTCAAGATAGTGATGAAGTCATAGACGGTGAAATCTTAGAGAAATTATCTCAAGATGAATACAAAATCAAGATTAAAGAAAATGAATATGTAGTAAAAATCCTTCACACAGATCCAAATGTCATGGAATTTGTTTTGAATAATGAATTCCATTCAGTTCGATATGTTGACAGTCAAACTTCAGAGATGAATTTTGTTCTTGATGGCTCCTCAATCTCTGTAAACATGAATTCACATCTTGATGATGTTGTTTTCAAAAACTCTGGCGGTGCTGAATCTGGTGGCGGTCAATCTACTTTGCGCAGCCAAATCCCAGGAAAAGTTGTATCAATTGATGTTGAAGATGGTGCAGAAGTAAAGAAGGGTGACACTGTTTGTACCTTAGAGTCAATGAAGATGCAAGTTGCAGTTAAAGCACAAAAAGATGGAATAGTCAAAGGTATCAAAATCAAAGAAGGTAACTCTGTTAACAAAAATGATGTTATTGCAGATATAGAATAACTAGTTTGATTTTAACACATTCATAATTTCACTGTAATCTGGTTCTTTTAATGGATCTTCAGAAACCCATTTCCAAATTACTTTGTGTTCTTCATCTAAGATGAAAACTGAACGCTTTGCAGCATTGTAATCTTTTACGTGTAATAGATCCGGCAACAAAACATCATAATCTTTGATTGTTTTACTTGTATAGTCCCCTAACACTGGGAAATTATAGTTATTTTTCTCTGCAAATGCCTTGTTTGCAAATGGTCCGTCATTACTGATTGCAATAACTTGTGCACCCAATTCTGAAATATCGTTTAGTGAATCTCTGAATGTACAAAGTTCTACTTCACATACAGGAGAACTTGCTGCAACAAAAAATGAAATAACAACTTTTTTGCCTTTAAATTCGTCTAGAGATCTAAATTTCAGATCCCCGTCTACTAGCTCAAATTTTGGTGCTTGATCTCCCACATTGACTGCCATAGAAATCCTCATTTTTTGTTGTATATCAATTTACGGGACTTTGGAAAAAATCAATTTTTGATCGAAAAAAATCTCTATAGCTTTATATTTTGACCGAAGGGAGTCGGTTTAACTTGGTTGGCGAGAGTGTAGGTTCATACAGCAACGTTTTGCTAATGTTCGGCTTTGCATGTGCCGCGATGGTACCTGCCTTAATCATATCTCGAATGATCTCCCCGGAGAACAAAAAACAACCAAATCCCGTTAAGACCCTCCCAATGGAATGTGGTCAAGTTCCATCCGGCGCTGGTCGTACCCATTTCATGATGCAGTATTATGCATACGTCTTGATGTTTGTCATTTTTGATGTAATGGCAATTTTCTTGTATGCATGGGGAAGTACCCTTTTGGACTTGCCACGAACTGCCACTTTACCAATTATCGCATTCTTAGGAATTATGTTTGCCGCTATGGCATATGCACTGTACCAATCAAAGAGGAAAGACATATGGTAATTCTATATACTAGTAAAAACTATCAAGGTGAGGGACTAAGTTGTTAAAAGAACTTGTAACACCACAAAACGCAAATGTGTTTGTAGGAAAACTTGGCGACATTTTGTACAAAGCAGTTGATCAACCATTAGGAATGGCAATCAACTGGGGTCGAATGTGGTCATTATGGCCTGTACACATTGAAACTGCATGTTGTAGTGTAGAGTTCGGAGCAGCATCGAGTCCACGATACGACGTAGAAAGATTCGGTATCATCGAAGCTTTTGGATCATTACGACAGTGTGATCTTGTCGTTGTACAGGGAACCATTACACGAAAAATGGCACCAAGACTAAGATTAGTCTATGATCAAATGCCAGAACCAAAATATGTAATTGCAATGGGAGCATGTGCAATTACTGGTGGTTTGTATTTTGATTCATACAATGTGCTACCTGGAATTGACGGAATTCTTCCAGTTGATGTGTATGTTCCTGGTTGTCCTCCTAGACCTGAAACCTTGATTCAAGGATGCATGTTGTTGCAAGAAAAAATCAAAAGGATGAAGGCTAGATAGGTAAAAAATTATGAGTACCACTGAAACGAAATCTCCTCCAAAAGATCCTAAAAAAGAAACAACACCTGAAAAAGTTGAAGATACTGCACCAGCATTTGAAAAATCATACGTTGATCAAATCGCAAATCAATTTTCTGATGATGTAGAAGTTGAATACATTAAAGAAAATAGAACTAGACTTAATGTTAAAAAAGAAAAAATCATTGATGTTGCAAAATTTATCAAAGATAACACTCCATTTGACCATGCAGAGTCTGTATCTGGTGTTGATTTTCCTGACGAAAAAGAAATTGGTGTAACATACCACTTGGGGTCTTACACTGACCCTGCTTATTCTAAACAAGTACTTGCTCTTGCAACCAGAGCTCCACGTGAAGAAACGCCAAACCCAGGAAATGATTCCACCAAATTACCAAGTTTAAGAGATATGTTTTACAGTGTTGAGTTTCACGAACGTGAAGTATTTGAGATGCTTGGCGTTTATTTCGAAGGTCATCCTGATAATCGACGTTTACTACTGCCTGAAGACTGGGCAGATTTACCTCCGCTAAGAAAGGACTTTAAGAATAAAGGAAGATAAAATGGCCGAAGTAATACCAACTAAAGAAATGCCTCCGGGTCTACAAGTAGAAAATGTAGACGACCGTATCATGACTCTCAATGTTGGTCCACAACATCCTGGTTCAGGCCACATGAGAATTATTGTAAAGATTGATGGTGACTACATTGTTGATGCTGACCCTGATCCTGGTTACGTTCACCGAGGTGAAGAAAAAATGGCTGAATCAAGAAACTACATCACAAACATTCCACACTTGGAAAGACCTGTAATTCACGATTCATGTAATATCTTATATCCATACGTTTTGGGTGTTGAAGACTTGGTAGGAATTGAAGTTCCAGAGCGTGCAAAATACGTACGAGTTATAGCAGCCGAACTAAACAGATGTATCTATATTCAATACTGGCTTGCCATCTATGGAATTTTCCTTGGTCACTCTACAATGTTCATGTGGCCTGCAGGAGACAGAGAACTTTTCATTGACTTGATGGAAAAAATTTCTGGTGCAAGAGTAACACATGCATACTTTGTTCCAGGCGGTGTAAGAAACGACGTTCCTGCAAACTTTGAAGATGTCTGTTTGCGTCAAGTAAACTACTTTGAAAAACGTATCAAAGAATACGGCGACATATTTTATGATAATCCAATTCTAAAAGCAAGAACCGAAGATACCGGTGTCTTATCTAGAGAAGATGCAATTCGTTTAGGTACTACAGGTTCTGTTTTGCGTGCAAGTGGTGTTGATTACGATGTTAGAGTCAAAGAACCATACGATGTCTATGATGAACTAGATGTGCACACAAACGTACTCAAAGCAGGTGATTCTTATGCTCGTTCTAAAGTTCCATGGCTTGACATGTTGGAGAGCTGTAATATTATTAGACAAGCATTAGAAAAAATGCCAAAATCTGGTTCAATTAGAACAAAACTAAAACCAAATCCAAAAGGTGGACTTGATGAAGTATACCGTAGAGTGGAAAGTGGAAGAGGTGCAGCCGGTTGTTACATTGTATCTAAAGAAAAACCTGAACCATACAGACTAAAACTCAGCGTTGGTTCATTTAGAAACTTAATTGCATTACCATACTTGCTTAAAGGAGAAAAACTAGGAAACATGCCAGCAGTTTACTGGAGTCTAAACTATTGGCCAGTGGAGGCTGACCGATAAATGTCTGTTATTGCACCAAAATTCCGTCTAGGATACTTCCTTAAGGGAATCTTTGATAATGCATTTTGGATTCTAACAATTGTTACTCTAGCTGGAATACCATTAATCCAAATTGTTCTCTTCTACATGGACTTGCCAGTAATTGACGGTGAGCTGTTAACTGCCTTCTTGGCGTTTACGTGGCTATTCAACCCGACAATGCAGGTTCCTCTGATTAAATCTCTACTTTACTCTGATTTGTTTAGAATTGCAGCATTCCCAGGATTTGGATTCGCAGCACTAATCGCTGCTGGAACAATCTTTGTTGAAAGAAAGATGCTTGCAAAACTACAACTTCGTGTAGGACCATTTTACTGTGGAAAAATTGAGGGTCTCTTACAACTAGCAGGAGACGGCTTGAAATTAATCTCAAAAGAAATCATTATTCCTGCAAAAGCTGACAAACCATTGTTCTGGGCAGCACCTGTCTTGTTTGTTGGAACCGCAGCAGCATTTGTAGCATTAATCCCTGTAGCACCTGGCGGATGGGTTGTTGCAGACTTGGATGTAGGTCTACTTGCAGTATTTGCAGTAATCGGATTCTTCCCAATCATTACAATTCTTTCAGCATGGTCTGCTAACAGCAAGTTCCCATTCATTGGTGGAATCAGAGCACTTCACCAAATGGTATCATTTGAAATTCCACTTATCTTGTCACTTCTTAGTGTCGTAATTCTCACTGGAACGCTAAACCTCAGTGAGATTGTTGAATCTCAAAGTAACTTCCCGTGGATTATCTTCTTGCCAATTAGTGCAATTGTCTTCTTTACTGCAATGTTAGCCGAACTTGAAAGAATTCCATTTGATCTTCCTGAAGCAGAAAGTGAAATTGTAGCAGGATGGCTAACAGAATTTTCTGGAATGATGTATGGATTGGTACAACTAGGTTCATACCTCAAACTGTATGCATTTGCAGCATTATTTGTAATAATTTTCTTAGGCGGCTGGACTGGACCAATGTTCTGGCCTCCATTAGAAACTGAATTAATTACTACAGGAACTCCAATTCCAAACTTTAAGGGCGATCCTGTATTGACAGTTTTTGCTCCTGGATTACCTCTGTTTGATAAAGATCCTAACGAATGGGTCCTGCAAGAGCAAGGCGAGCTGCAGTATACGAGCGGGCAGCTCTTGATTAACGGTGTAATCTGGTTTGTTCTCAAAACAGTTGCAGTAATCTTCTTTATCTTACTACCAAGGGGTGTTTTCCCAAGAATTAGAATTGACATGTTACTCCACATCGGTTGGTACAAACTAATCGGTTTAGCATTCGTTAACATCTTTATTGCACTCGGATTGGTGTACGCTGGAGTACTTGGACCTGGAGGAATAATGTAATGGGAACTGCAACTGGAATTATCAAAGCATTAAACTCTGGTGTTAAACATCTCGCAGTCAAACGTTTTACTTTAAGATATCCTGAACAAAAATTGAAATTTGTCGGAGATGGATATCAATTTGATCCAGCATCAGGTGTTGCTATTGCAGGTCTAAAAGGAAGACACATGTTATTCCATGATCACTGTACCGGATGCCAACTATGTTCTATAGCATGTGAAGGTGTTGCCGAAGCAATCGCAATGGTAAAGGTTCCAGACAGTTGGGGCCAAAACAAAAAAGCAATCATGCCACAAATTGACTACGGAAAATGTGTCTTTTGTGGACTATGTGTTGATGCATGTCCTTTCTATGCATTGTACATGTCAAATGACTATGAATTATCATCATTTACTAAAGAGGGCTTAATCTACACCCCTGCTCAACTACAGGTAAAACCACAGGTTCAGCAGGATTCCGAGCTCATTATCGATAAACGGGGCGCTAGACATGGCTGATGCACTATTCTTAGCCATATCTGTACTAACTATCGGTTCAGCAATTGCAGCACTTGAAATGCGTTCACTTGTTTATGGTTCTATTGCCTTAATGGGAACATTAGGTGGTGTAGCAGGATTCTATGTAATGTTAGACTCTCCATTTGTTGCAATGTTCCAACTTGCAGTTTATGTTGGCTCTATCGCTGTTCTTATTCTATTTACTGTCATGCTCGTAAAAAGAGAACTCATCTTCAAAAAAATCGAGGATCCGAAAAGAAAGTTTGCAGGAATTGGTTTGATGCTAATTGTAATTTTGGCATTGGGTGCAATCATTATGGATTCAGGAATTAAATCAATCAGCACAGACTCTGACCCAGTTGACTTTAGAGAAATCGGTGGTGACTTTTTGACATATTATTGGCCAGCATTGGTCTTAATGGCATTAATCTTAGCAGGTTCCGTTATGGGGGCATTAGTATTAGCACGTAGGGAGGATACGGTAGAAAATGAGCAACGAACTGATTGAGTTTGTATTAGTATCCATTGCCTTGTTAGGTATTGGAATTTATGGTTTAGCAGTAAAACGAAATGCAATTCGTATGTTGTTTGCAGTTGAAATTATTGTAAACGCAGCAAACCTAAACCTAGTTGCATTTGCCAGATTTATGCCACACAGCGGTGGACAAACACTTGCATTATTCTCAATTGCAATCGCTGCAGCAGAAGTTGCAGTAGGACTTGCATTAATCATTGTAGCATATCGTATGTACAAAAATATCGATATTGCAGACTTTAGGAGCTTGAAAGGATAATGGAATTTGTTCTTCTACAGGCGGTATTTTTGCCACTGTTACTATCTCCAGTTGCATATCTGATTGGCAGAAACTATGGAGCCACTCCTGCAACCTGGTTTACCTTTGGTCTATTGTTATACTGCACAGTCATTCTGATAAATGCCGCACTAGGAGGAACATACGAAGAACATTATCCATGGACTACAATGTTTGGTGAGTTTGGTTTCTTACTAGATGGACTTGCTACACCATTTGCAATAATCATTTACGTACTTTGTACAGTTCTTGCATTATACTCAAAACCATACATGGTTCACAAATTCGAAGAACTATTCAAAGAACACTATCACCAAAACACAACCACTGACGGTCAAACAACTGCAGTAGTTGATTCTACAGCATTAAAGAAATATGTCAACCATCAATCTGGTCTGTACTTTGCAATGTTCCTGGTCTTTGCCATGGGAATGCTTGGTACAGTTCTTGCAACAAACCTGATTGAATTTTACATCTTCTTTGAGGTAATGCTCATCCCATCATTCTTCTTAGTTGCCTTCTATGGTGACGGAAACAGAAGAAGAATCGCTTTACAATTCCTATTTTGGACTCACGTCGGTGCAGTCGTTTTACTACTTGGCTTCTTAGCAATCGGTCTTAGCGTTGGAAGCTTTGACTTTGTAGATATCTCTGAAGCAGCAATTGATCCCGATATACTGGTAATTTCCGCAGTTGCCATCATCTTAGGATTGGGTGTAAAACTGGCAGCATTCATCTTCCACGTTTGGTTGCCTTATGCGCACGGTGCGGCACCAACGCCAATCAGTGCACTGTTATCTCCAGCCATGATCGGAATTGGAGCATATGGATTATTCAGATTAATTGTAGAGTTCCTGCCGCAAACATACGGCGACATCTCAATCATGCTAAACATCTGGGGTGTTGTTACAATGTTCTATGGTGGTGCTATGGCTCTCATGCAAGACGACTTCAAACGAATGCTTGCATATTCTAGTATCAGTCAGATGGGATATCTGCTGTTTGCAATCGGTTCATTTTCAACTTATGGTCTTGCCGGCGCTGAGATGATGTATGTCTCTCATGGTCTAGGTAAAGCACTCCTCTTCATGACTGCAGGTGTAATCATTGTCCAAGTTGGTACACGAAGCTTCAAGAAACTTGGTGGACTTGCAAGTAAAATGCCAATCACTGCAGTTTGTGCAGTAATTGGAGGTCTAACAATCATGGGCGTTCCGCCAACAAGCGGATTCATGGGAGAATGGATGGTATTCTATGGCGCACTAGAAACTGCAGTTTCAGAAGGAAATGATATACGAAGTCTCATGTTTGCATTAGGATTAGTTGCTACTGTAATGACAATGTCTTACATTCTATGGATGCTCAAGAGAGTATTCTTTGGAAAATTACCTGAGAATTTACAAAATGTCAAAGAAGGAAGTTGGTACATGCTTGCACCAATGATGGTTCTAGCAGGCTTTACTATAGTTGTAGGAATTTATCCTGACGTATTCCTTGGACAAATTATGCCTTACATGCAAGGAGTGATGGGGGTATAGGCTATGGCATACGACTTCTTTGGAATTCCTGTAACTGAACTAAACGTCTGGCTAATCTGGCTACTTCCATTTGCAGCAGCAATGATTATTCCAGCAGTTGGCAAATTCTCAAAATTATCTACAGGTAGAGTTGCAGTTGCATTTGCAGCAATGAGTGCAATTTCTGCAGCAACCTTATTCCCAATGGCACTGCAGGCACATGAGATTCATCATCAAATAATGTGGATTGATGCAATCGGTCTCAAAGCAGGTGTCCTTGCAGATCCTCTCTCTGTCATAATGGCAAATGTCGTTGGATGGATTTCCTTCCTCATCATGTGTTACAGCACAGGTTACATGAAAGGAGACAAAGACATTACAAGATTCTGGTTCTGGATGATGTTCTTCATCGGTTCCATGCAACTCATCATACTATCTGATAATCTCTTACAGGTCTTCTTTGGATGGGAAGGAGTAGGTCTGGCATCGTATGCTTTGATCAGCTTCTGGTATCGCGATAAGAAGAAAGATCATGTCGGTCAAGAAGGCCGCACCGCATTAGGAATAATGGAGTACTTCTCACCAACACACGCTGGAATGAAGGCTTTCATCATGACCAAAGTCGGTGATGTAATGATGCTTTCAGGAATGTTACTACTCTTCATGTATGCTGGAACCTTTGGATTTAGAGAATTAATTGGCGATACTGCTTGGGCAGTTGAAATGTCTGCTCAGGGCATGTTAGTTCCAGCATTTGTCGGTCAAGGCTGGTGTTTTCTTGGTTGCAAGAATTGGACCAATTGTATTTGCATTAGCAGCCGCAGGAATCTTAGCAGACCAATTCTTTGAAATTGTCGCTTGGGTTGGTGCAATCACTGCCTTGTTACTAGCAACTCAAGGAATGGTCAACCCCGAAATCAAGAAAGTCTTGGCATATTCAACAGGTTCACAAATTGGTTACATGATGCTAGCACTTGGTGTTGCAGGTCTATCACAACAATATGTTGACGGTTACACCGCTGGATTCTTCCACTTAATCTCTCACGCAATGTTCAAAGCATCACTCTTCATGGCAGCCGGTTCGCTGTTACATGTAGTAGGTTCTCGATTCATGACAGATATGGGTGGACTGAAAAAACAGATGAAAAAGACGTATGCATTCATGTGGGCTGCAGGACTTGGACTAATGGGCGCACCATTTATCACAACAGGATTCTGGAGTAAGGATGCAATCTTTGCAACAGTTTATGAATCTGGAAACGAATGGGCATTACCTCTATTCATTATCGCAGTTTTGACTGCAATTATTACAGCATTCTATACAACAAGAATGATTGGAATGGTCTTCTTTGGAAAGAACAGCAAACACATCGAAAAGATGGAAAGCGAAGGTCACCACGTACATGAAGCACCAAAATCAATGTGGATTCCATACGGAATTCTCGCTGTACTAACAATTGGAATTGGATTAATCGGATTATCTGCAGAAGAAGAACTACATCATCTCTTTGAAGAATATCTAGACCACTCATTTGGAATTCACTCCTCTCACTACTATGGAGAAGAATCTGCATTACCTGGATTCCTTTCAGGACTTAACCCAGTTGCATTGGGTGCATCACTAGTTGCATTTGCTACAGGATTTGGTCTCGGTTACATATTCTACATTGGACGATGGGTCGATCCTGTCAAATTCGTAAACTCTAACTTGTTCTTCTATTCAATGCACAAACTATTCCTAAACAGATGGTATCTCAACGCATTTGTTTACTGGGGATTTGTAGTTGCACCTTTGTGGGCCGCACGCGGAATCTGGAGATACTTTGAACGCACAGCAATCGATACCGGTATGAACATCGGATTTGAAAAAGCCGTAGGCTGGAGTGCTAGAGTTGTTCAAGGAACACAGACCGGTGTATCACAATCTTACCTTTACATATTTGGAGCTGGACTGCTCTTCGTAGTCCTGATATTGTTACTATAGGTGTTTATGATGATAGAACTAACTTCGACTCCAATCATTTTAATGGTCATCTTAGGCGTTGCCGGAATGATTATTCCTGTAATCAACGTTGTAAGAAAAGAACGTGGTAGTTCCACATTCTATGGTGCAATTGCATTTGGCGCATTACTACTAGCACTCGGCTTTGTAATATTCCAGTTCTATGACGATAACCTAGCTCCTGCAGCAATCTTCTCTGAAGATGTACTTGTTGATGATGGCTTTGGTTCATTCTTTGCAATTGCAATGCTCATTGTCTCAATAATGACAGTAGCTGGCTCTTTCAACTACATGAGAAAGAAGTCAAATCCAGCAATTTACTTCTCACTAATCTTACTATCCAGCATCGGTATGGTCTTGATTGCATTTGCAACTGACCTTGTAATGCTATTTGTCGCATGGGAGTTGATGAGTATCCCAACATACATCCTAGCAGGATTTAACAAGAAAAACCCATCATCAAACGAGGCAGCAATCAAGTACTTCTTGTTTGGAGCATTATCTTCTGGTATCATAATTTACGGTATCTCACTTGCATACGGAATTACTGGTTCTACAAACATCGGTGATGTCATTTACGGATTTGCAAACCTATCTCCAGACATGCTACCACTTGGATTACTTGCAATTGGTATGTTTATTGCTGGATTTGGATTCAAGATGGGACTTGTCCCATTCCACATGTGGCTTCCAGATACCTATGAAGGCTCGCCACCAACCATCACTGCCTTACTAGCAGCAGGTACAAAGAAAGCAGGATTTGCAGCCGCACTAAGAATTGTAATTATGGGTGCTGCGGCACTAAACTTAGACTGGACGTTGGCACTTGGCGTAATTGCCATAATGACAATGACCATTGGTAACGTTGCAGCAATCATGCAAAAGAATCTCACAAGAATGCTTGCGTACTCTAGTATTGGTCATGCAGGATACATACTGATTGGTATCTCACTTGCGCCATATACGGGAATGGGATTGCAGGCATCATTATTCCATATACTAAACCACGCTGTAATGAAGGGTGCTGCATTTATCGCAGTTGCCGGAATTGTTACAACACTTGCAGTTACACATCTAGACAAATTGAAAGGACTTGGCCGCTTAACGGATTCTGGAGTAAGCTTATGCTGTTTGGTTCTGCCATTGATGCAACAAGTGCAGTATGGTGGGCTCCATGGCTTGCAGTAGCAGGAGTTCTCAACAGTGCACTATCTCTAGCATACTATGGTTGGATTATGAGAAAGATGTACTTTGAAGGTGAGACAGAAAAACGTGTCAAAGAACCAGCATCAATTGTAGGTGTAATGATATTCTCAATCATCTTCATGGTAACAATCGGTGTATATCCAGAACCAATCATACAATTCGTAGAGATGGTTACACCATCAATGAGTTCAGTTATGCCTTAAACTCTGTAAAACTAACTAATTCTTCCAAGTTGTGTTTAGAATCTGAATCTTTTACCTTTCTTAGACTCTCTGTTGCCTTTCCTGCATAAGATTTTAGCAACTCTTCCATCTTGTTGAATACGACTCTTGGGTCTGAACTTTTCTTAACTAGTAAATTGAATAGTTTATCTTCGTTTTTCCAATCCATCAAATCGTCTTTAATCTGATATGCAATTCCAATGTTTTTTCCATATTCGGCTAATCCTGAAATTTCTTCTTCGCTTCCTCCACCAATTACTGCACCTAGTTTTGCTGCCATCTCAAATGCAGTTGCTGTCTTGTAGTCCATTACCTTGATGTAATCTTCAAATGTTACATCTTCGCTTTCTTCTAGCTTTCCTTCCAAGACCTCTCCTTCACTCATAAGCATAGCAGCTGTTGCCAAGTCCTTTGTCACTCTTGCTGTATCTAATCTGGATGAAATGTTTAGAATTAATCCCAAAACAAAGTCGCCAGTTAGAACACTTGTGTTGTATCCATACTTGATGTGAAATGGATCCTTGTGTCTTCTCTGAGTTTCATTATCTATGATATCGTCATGAATGACAGATTCTGTATGGAGCAGTTCAATTGCACATGCTCCAGCATAGACATTGTCATCAATTTTTCCAACAGATTCTGCTGCTAGTAGTGTGATGATTGGTCTGATTCTTTTTCCGCCTTCTAATGCATATTTTAGAGGCTCACAAAATTCTGATTCTGAGTATAGTTCAAGTTCCTTGTCTAAGGCAGAATCAATCTTCTCAATGTAATTACTGTAAACTTCCAAAAGCGGATTGATTTCTATATTTTTTCTGTCCAAAAATATCTGATCAAAATTTTTTCAAATTACAATATTAAACTTTAGAATACTGTATGCTCCCGTCGGGATTCGAACCCGAGTCTCAGGCGTGAAAGGCCTAAATGCTTGACCGGACTACACTACAGGAGCTTAAATTTCCGGCTCTTCTAATCCATAAAACTTTTTGTAATCACAAGCTTTTTTATCCTAATTTCAAGAAGATGATTCATGGGTTCTCTAATCAAACGAATCGATCAAATCATTGAAGAGAAAAGTTTACTCAAACATCCATTTTATGAGATGTGGTCAGATGGAAAACTGGAACTTGAATCACTAAAGGGCTATTCAAAAGAATACTACCAATTGGTAAAGCAGGTCCCACAATTCATGGAGCCAATGGTAAACGATGCAACTTCAGAAATGAAAGAAGAGTTAATTCAGAACATGAACGAAGAAGCCGAGCACATTCCTCTATGGGAAAAATTTGCAGGCTCAATGGGCATATCTGAATCAGAACTTCAAGGCTATGAAGGTCTTGAAAAAACCAATAGAGCAGTATCCAATTTGGGCTCACTAATGGACTCCTTTGATAACGGTGCATGTGCAATGTATGCATTTGAAAAAGAAATTCCTAAAGTAAGCAAAACCAAACTAGAAGGATTGAAAGAATTCTACGGCATTGACACAAAAGATGCAACAGAATACTTTGAAGAACACATGACTGCTGACATTAGACACGCAGCATCCTGGGAAAAAATCATTAACAACACTTCAATCGATGATTCCTTGATGTTAACAACAGCTGAAAAATCTGTTGCAGCACAAAATCTTTTGTTAGACAGCTGCTACGAGTCTTACTGCTAATCTAACACTTTTTACCCAGTTGAAATTATTTTTTCCTAGGGCCCGTAACTCAGCCTAGTAGAGTACTCGGCTCATAACCGAGGAGCCAAGGGATCGAAGCCCTTCGGGCCCACTAAAATTTTAATTCTAGACTATACTACTTGTATTGGCTGCAATGAAGAATCAGAGTTATACCTGATTAATGATGTAAAGGCATTTGACTGAGCTGCCTATTGTATTCTTTCTTTAACTTGGTTTAGTACGTCTTCTGTGATTAGTTTTTGCTCAAACAAACTCTCAGCAATCTGTTTGATTGTTAAAAGACTGTGAAGTTTTACGCCTTCTGCTTGCAGTGCTTCAGTTGCACCTTCCATTCTGTCAACTATTGCATATGCGTCTGTCACTTGCATCTTCTCATCTTTGATTGATTTTATTGCGTTAATTACAGAACCGCCACTTGTTACAACATCTTCAATCATTAACAACTTCATGTCTTGGCATGTTACACCTTCTACTGCTTTTCCTGTTCCGTGTTCTTTTGCTTCTTTTCTGACATAGATGATTGGTTTTACAATTTCAATTGCAAGTGATGCTGCAACTACCAATCCCCCAGTTGGAACTGAAACTAGCGAGTGAAAGTTTTCAAATCCAACATCTTCTGCTATAATATTTTGCAATCCCTTGATCATTTTTCTATAGTAAATTGGATAGCTTGGAACCAATCTCAAATCAATGTAATATGGGCTCTTTTTTCCACTTGCCAAAGTGAAATCTCCGAATCTAATGATCTTTTTTTCATAAAGGAATGCTGAGAATTCTTTTGCAAATTCCATACTGAAGGTTAGAAAATTGTATTCAATATATGTTAGGGATATACTAAAACTGCCTATCTTCTTCTGTCATTTTTGACTACGTTTGTTTTTGTTCCATCAGTGACATGCTCCATCTGGTTTGAAACATTGTCTGAGCCTACAATTTTGTTCCATGCATCAGGGTATTTTGCCTGTGACTCTGCTATGTACTCTAAAAGTCTCTCATACTGTTCAGATTGTTTTGCTTTGAGATGATATCTGGCATCTCTTTCTTCAGGTGTCTCAATTTTTGGTTCTTCTTTGTTCATCTCTTCTAATGGAATTGCATCACCGTCTACTGCTGCAAAAATTGTATCTTCAGTTCCATTTACTGCTAATACAAAATGAATGTCTTCATCTTGTTTTGGTGTGGTGTTTGCCTTTTCTATTTTACCTGGAAATTCTGGCATTTCAGAAATTGGTCTGTCTACTACCTTTAGTGCGTCTTTAAAGTAAACCAACTCGTAGTTTCTAATGTGATCAACTACCTGTATTGCTACATGTGATGTCTCCATTGGTTTTGTAAACATTAGACTAAATGTAATGTCTAGAAATTCTAAACCTTGATTGTCTCCATACGGATCTTTTACTATTTCAGTTGATGCTTGCGCTAGAAACATCTTGTTTTCGTCATGGATGGTGATGTTGTCATCTTTGATGTCATATTCAATGTACGCCTTGCTGTCTCGCCAGTCAGGCTTTGTACCCTGCATGTCAAGATATGCTATTGCCAAGAAAATTTTCTCAGGTCCCATGTTTTCCCATGCTCTTGTCTTGATTGTTGTTAGTTCGCCTATTCCTATCTCGACTGTTGGATTTTCATTGTAAAATTTTTGATTTTCTTCAAAAATTACATTGTTTATTGAAAATCCATCTGGTGTCTCTGAAATTCCGTGCTTTGTAATTCTAGGGGCAGTACAGTCTCTGTCAAAACCACATGCCCCGCTTTTACTACTAGATGTTTCAGTAGATGATGAATCTTCAGAGGATGATGAATCTGCAAATACTATTTTTCCTGATGGACCAACAGCTACACCGTTACTTGCATCACTCATCGAGACTCCGCGCATGCTAGTGGTGCCTACATTTGTTGTTGAGGCAGCAGTCCAAGTGTCACCGCCATCACTTGTGTATACTATTGTTCCCCCATTCCCAACAGCTACACCGTTACTTGCATCACTCATCGAGACTCCGTGCATGACAGTGGTGCCTACATTTGTTGTTGAGGCAGCAGTCCAAGTGTCACCGCCATCACTTGTGTAT
>LUPB01000050.1 GCA_001627235.1 Nitrosopelagicus sp. REDSEA-S31_B2
TATTCCCACTTGGTGAAACCATAGTAACCTGGACTGCAACTGACTCTTCAGGCAACTCTGCATCTGCAACTCAAACAATCACCGTTGTCGACACCACTGCACCAATTCTAGAACAACCTGAGAATCTCATTTCAGAAGCAGAAAATCAATTGAATAACACAATTGAATTACCAATGATTATACCCTCTGATAATACTGAAATAATCTCCATCACTAACGACGCACCATCCTCATATGAATTTGGAATAACCACTGTCACTTGGACTGTAGTTGATATTGTTGGTAATCACTCA
Source organism: Nitrosopelagicus sp. REDSEA-S31_B2 (assembly GCA_001627235.1). Classification (GTDB taxonomy): domain Archaea; phylum Thermoproteota; class Nitrososphaeria; order Nitrososphaerales; family Nitrosopumilaceae; genus Nitrosopelagicus. Next base: position 294 of record LUPB01000050.1, read on the forward strand.
ACCGTGTTACAAGAAGTACATGTTGTCGACACCACAATCCCAACAATCACTGCTCCATCAAATGTCCAAGTTGAAGCCATCTCTATGGAAAGCACAATTGTTGATTACGGCTTTGCTCAAGCATCTGATCAGGTAGAAGTATCCTCTATCACTAACGACGCACCAGAAGTATTCCCACTTGGTGAGACCATAGTAACCTGGACTGCAACTGACTCTTCAGGCAACTCTGCATCTGCAACTCAAACAATCACAGTTGTCGATACCACTGCTCCAAAACTCAATGTTCCTGAAAACATCACAATTGATACTGAGAGTATCGACACTATTCTTGAAATTGGCTCTGCATCTGTTAGCGATATAATTGATGATTCTCCTTCCATCACTAACGACGCACCAGAAGTATTCCCACTTGGTGAGACCATAGTAACCTGGACTGCAACTGACAAATTTGGTAATATCTCATCTTCAACACAAATAATTTCCGTACAAGTTTGTGGAAATTCACCATCATATTACAACTTGATTATTGGAACCGATGATGATGATCTACTAATTGGAACTACTATGTCTGATTTGATATTTGCAAAAGGTGGTGATGATATAATATCTGCTGATAAAGGAAATGATTGTATTATTGCAGGTGATGGTGATGATATAATTTTTGGTAATGAAGGCAATGATCACATATTTGGTCAAGGTGGAAATGATATAATCAAAGGTCATTCTGGTGAAGACTTTGTCTTTGGTGGATATGGTCTAGATATGATTGACGGTGGTGAAGATATTGATACTTGCAAAATAATTGATGAACAAAACTTTGACATTGTAATAAGATGTGAATCAAATGAATAACCTATCAATTCTTTTCTCAATTCTTGCAATTGGATTAACATTTTTGTTTTCATCTATCCCTGATTCTGAAGCAAAATTATGGGATTATGTTGTAGATGTCAAATTCTTAGAAAATCCAATTTCACAAGGTAAGAATCCTATTGTAATTGGAACTGTAGTTGATCATGCATATAGACCTGTTTCTCATGCTGATGTGAAAGTTACTTTTGCAGGTGAATCGTATATGTTGAAAACTGACAGTACTGGTGAATTTGGAAAACAACTTGATGCTAAACAATTGAAACCTCGTACATACTCTGTACAAATTTTCGTTACTACTGATGATGGAAAAAAAAGTATGGCACGTGCAACTCTTCAAATTGACGGTCACACAGAAAAATCAGCAAAATATGAACGACAAATAGAATCTATGGAGATGGCAAATGATCCTTCCAAACTACGAAAAAACTCTAACGATCCAATTTCTGAAATATTATTCCAACATTATTTAGACTTGCAAGAAAAATCTGCCCATGCACAGTATGAAGAAAAATTATTAGACATTCCTCAACAAAAAATTAGAGAAGCAAGGCAATTATCCTATGAAAGTTTAGTTATGACTCTTGAAGAACGTCCATTACTAACTAGAGACTTTACTGATTCAACAAAACTAGGAAAATTCTTACAAAATCTTGATGATGAAAAACGAGAATTATTTGAATTACAATTAAACTCTACCAAAATACGTTTCAATGAAGGTCAACTTCTAATGAAAGAAATTCTCTTACAAGGCGGATCTTATGCTGATGCTAGGAATGCATATCTTGAGTACGTCTCAATAACTCAAGAAGAAATGAATGCATTTACTGAAAAATCAGAAAATTCCTTAAAACCATCCACAAATTCAACTGAAAACTAACCTATACTTATGTTAGATTAATAATTCCCTAATCTATTAGAAAAATATTGAATAATTCTAAAAAATTATTCTCAGATGCAAAAAAAGTAATTCCTTCTGGGGTAAATAGTCCTGTACGATATTTTGAACCATATCCATTTTTTGTAAAGCGTTCACAAGGTTCTTCATTATGGGATGAAGATGGACGTAAACTTGTTGATTTCTGTAATGGTTATGGTGCATTATTGTTAGGTCATACCAGAAAAGAAATCATTACTGCAGTATCTAATCAAATGAAAAAAGGTACTTTGTATACTGCTCCTACTGCTCTAGAAATTGAATTATCAAAATTAATCATGAAAAATTTTCCTTCAATGCAAAAAGTAAGAACAATGAATACTGGTGCTGAAGCAACTATGACTGCCATTAGACTTGCAAGAGGTTTCACAAAAAAGAAAAAAATCATAAAATTTGAAGGATGTTATCATGGTGCATATGATACAGTTCTAGTTCAGGCTGGTTCAGGCTCTGCTCATAATGGTATATCAATTTCTGATGGAGGTTTGGATGAGGTTTCTCGTAACACACTTGTTGTTCCTTACAATGATATTGATGAACTTGAAAGAACTCTTTCAAAAAATAAAGATGTGGCAGGATTAATTGTTGAACCAGTTCTAGCAAATATGGGCTTGGTCATACCAGAAAAAAACTTCTTAAAGGATCTTCGAAAAATTACAAAACAATTTGATGTTCCTCTAATCTTTGATGAAGTTGTAAATGGATTTAGGATTTCTGAAGGTGGTGCACAAAAAACATTTGGAATTAAACCCGATATTACAACACTTGGTAAAGCATTAGGAAATGGTTTTACCATCTCTGCTGTGGGAGGAAAAAATGAAATTATGAATCTACTCTCGCCTGATGGTAAAGTTTACCAAGCAAGCACATATGCTGGTAATCCCGTCTCAGTAGCAGCTGCAATAAGCTCGATTAAAACAATTAACAAAATAAAAAACAAACTCTACCCAAAACTTGAAAGATATTGTAAAATGATGGTTGATGAGATTGATGATCTTGCAACAGACTATAACATACCTCATACGATAAATTCTATTGCGTCAATGTTCCAAATTTTCTTTACAAATCAAAAGGTAATTGATTACAAAACATCAAAAAAATCAAGTACAAAGAAATTCCATAAATTATTCTCAAATCTTCTTAAAAATGGTATATTCATAGCACCTTCTCAATATGAGACCGTATTCTTATCTGATGCACATACTGATCAAGATATAACAAAAGCATTAGGTGCTTATGGTCTATCACTACAGGCGGTAAAAAATTGAATTACAAACTAGGCACTCGTGGTAGCAAATTATCATTATCTCAAACAAATTGGGTTCTTGAAGAATTAAAAAAAACTGACTCCTCCCTTTCCTTTGAAATTGAAAAAATTACCACCAAGGGTGATACTGATACTCGTCCTTTATTTGCCATGGAACAAAAAGGAATTTTTGAAAAAGAAATTGATCGTGCAGTTTCTGAAAAACGAGTAGATTTTGCTGTTCATAGTATGAAGGATGTTCCTTCCATACTTGATTCATCCCTCACAATTGCATGTGTGCCAAAACGAGAATCTGTAAACGATGTTCTAATCACTAATGATGGATTTTCATTGGATACTATTCCTTCTGGCTCTACAGTTGGTAGTAGTAGTCTAAGACGTGCGGTTCAAATCACAAGAAAACGACCTGATCTAAATGTTAAACCAATTAGAGGAAATATTGAAACTAGGATTAACAAAGTTTCAGAAGAAAAAATTGATGGTATCATTCTAGCTAAAGCTGGAATATCCAGATTAGGGGTTGACACAAAACATACTGTATTATCCAAAGATGAATTTCTTCCTTCTCCTGGACAAGGTGCATTAGCTATTATTTGTAGAAGCGATGATTCAAAAATGATTGAAATGTTAAAAAAAATTGAAGATAAAAACTCTAGAATAGAGACTGAAGCTGAGCGTTCATTGTCTGAACATATTGATTCTGGGTGTAGATTTCCTGTTGGTGCATATGCATCAATCAAGTCAGATTCATTAATTCTCAAAGTTGGTGTATATTCGATGGATGGAAAAAAATCAATCGTCATAGAAGAAGATGGTACTATTGAGAATCCTTTTGAATTAGGCAAAAAAGTTGGTAATGAACTTAAATCTCAAGGTGTTTCAGAGATTGCTTCTAATTGGAGAGAAAAACTGGAAGAGTGGAACAAACAATGACAGGAAAAGTGTATTTAGTCGGTGCAGGGCCTGGAGATCCTAAATTAATCACTCTACGTGCAGTTGAGCTATTGAAGGACGCTCATGTTGTTTTGTATGATAGACTTGTTAGCAAAAAAATAATTTCTATGATTCCTAAGCGTGCTAAAGCAATCTATGTTGGTCGTGCAGTTGGTGATGATACAAGACATCAAGATGGAACAAATGAATTGATGGTAAAATATGCAAAACTAAACAAAAATGTAGTTCGACTGAAAGGTGGTGATCCTATAATTTTTGGTAGAGGTGGAGAAGAAGCTGAATTTCTAAAATCATTCAAAGTGAAATATGAAATAGTTCCTGGAATAACTTCTGGAATAGGCTCTTCAACCTATGCGGGAATTCCATTGACACATAGAAAACATGCTTCATCTGTAGTATTTGTAACAGGACATGAAGATCCTGAGAAAAAAACAGAAATTGTGAAATGGAAAAGATTGGCAAAATCTGTAGATACCATTGTAATTATGATGGGGTTATCCCGAATTGGAATCATTTCTAAACAATTAGTTGAAGGTGGAATGAAAAAATCCACACCTGTTGCAGTAATTCAAAATGGAACTACTC
>LUPB01000051.1 GCA_001627235.1 Nitrosopelagicus sp. REDSEA-S31_B2
GTAACCAGTGATTGCAACTTTTTGTGTGTTCCAGTTTCCAGTTGGGATTTCACGGAATCTCTCATGGAGTGGAGCTGGTTGTGCTTTCTCTGCTGGTTTTGGAGCAGTCTCTGCTGGTTTTGGAGCTTCTGCTGGTTTTGGAGCTGGTTTTGGAGCTTCAGTTGCAGCAGCTAATTTATTCAATTTAGCTTCTAATTCAGCAATTTTGGCTTCTAGATCTGCTTTAGTTGGTTTTTTTGTAGTCTTCTTTGCAGTAGCCATAATTTCACGTCATTTGAGGGGTTTATGTAGATTTTGATTATTCTAAGAGGGAAAATTGATCTAATTTTATTAGTTATATACACTTAGAAGAAGAATGGATGATTTTGAAAAAGAATTTCCAGATTTTGATTGGAAAAATACCCCTGCGTACAAGCACCCAGGTGGAAAAAATTGCCCTTGTCCAAAACATGAATACATCAGAGAGCAGATAAATTTTGCAAAACAAGTTAACGAGGCAGGATCGGATGCAGCTCGTGTTACTTTGAAGTTTTGTCCAGACCATTATCAGGTATACATCAAAGAAGTGATTCCTGCGATGCCATTAAAATACAAAATTCTTACAAAAATTGCATTGAAAATTGGAGCAATACAGATCGAACATCTTACACATATGCAATCAGACTTGTGCTTTTATTGTAAATTTGGTTCAGGTGGACACGGTAAGAAAAGCGAACTTCCTCCAATGCCTTAGTTAATTGGACTAAGTCTTATTTTTGGACGGTGTGGAGTATCATGATGACATTTCTTTCCACATATAGGACACATCTTTCTATCAAGGAAGATACATTGGCAAATATGTGATTTCATATAACTTTCTGCAGCAGTAGAATTTTCACCAGTACCATTACAGAAAGGACATTGAGAATCAATTAGTTCAATAGTTCCAACACCCTTACAAACACCACATATGTCAGAATCAGTCACAAACCATTTTCATTAAAAGAGAATTAAACTCTTGCTGAGAGTGACTTTTGAGCATCGAGTTAGGCTTATACCTTCTTTTTGAAAAGAGGTAGCACATGCCAATTGAAGACATTCATGAGTTAGTAGAAGTTTTAGAAAAGGCTGGAGAATTAAAGAGAATTTCAACAGAGGTGGATTCTGACCTAGAGTTAGCAGAAATTTTACGCCGAACAATGTATGACAATGGACCGGCATTACTTTTTGAAAATGTCAAAGGATATGATATGTCAGTATTAGGAAATGCATTTGGTTCAATGAAGAGATTAGAATTATCACTTGAAACATCAGATTTTACAGAAATTGGACAGAGAATTGCAGATATGACAAAAATGGAAATTCCAAAAGGAATGTTTGATAAACTAAAAAAATTACCAGAACTTTCTAAGATGAGTGAGTCATTTCCAAGCTTGGAGAAAAGTGGTCCTGTTACAGAAATAATAAAAGAAAATCCAACTTTTGATGACATTCCAATTTTAAAATCATTTCATAAAGATGCAGGAAAATTCATTACGTTTGGACTAACAGCAACAAAGCATCCTGAAACAGGAGTTAGAAATTTGGGAGTATACAGAATACAAATTGTAGATAGTACCCATGCATTAATGCATTGGCAAAAACACAAAAGAGGTGCAGAACATCATGATAAAACAAAATCAAGCAAAACAGAAGTAGCAATTGTAATAGGAGGAGAGCCTGCAACAGTATTTTCAGGTGTTGCACCAGTTCCAGAAGGACTAGACAAATATCTTTTTGCAGGAATTACAAGAAAAAAAGGAATCAAAATGGTAAAATGTAAAACAATAGATGTTGAAGTTCCTGCCAATGCAGAAATTGTCTTAGAAGGATATGTAGACTCTGAAGATATTAGAGATGAAGGACCGTTCGGAGATCATACAGGATACTATACACCAAAAGAACCATTCCCAACTTTCACATTAACAGGAATAATGCAAAGAAAAAATCCAATTTATCTAACTACGGTAGTAGGAAAACCAGTTTTAGAAGATGCATACATTGGAAAAGTTATTGCAAGTTCATTTTTGCCAATGATTAGGATGTTTCATCCAGAAGTAGTTGACTTTGAAATGCCTGCAGCAGGATGGTTCCAAGGTTTAGCTATAATTTCAATTAAGAAAAGATATCCAGGTCAAGCAAAAAAAGTCATGATGGGATTATGGGGAATGGGACAACTTGCTCTGACAAAGATGTTCGTAGTAGTAGATGAAGATGTGAACGTTCATGATATGAATGATGTTATTTGGGCAATAACAACTAGGACAGATGCTGCAAGAGATATCACAATCATCAATAATACTCCAACAGATACTTTGGATCCTGCATCACCATTAGTCAATTTAGGCTCAAAACTTGGAATTGATGCAACACAAAAGACAGCTGAAGAAGGTTTTGAAAGAGAAATTCAAGAAAAAGTTGAGGTTGATGATGAAACTAAGAAATTAGTAGATTCTAAATGGTCTGAATATGGAATTTAACGCATAGATACTGTTTCGTAAAAATTATCACGTTCTTCAGCAGAATAACCAATTTGTTTTATTGAGTCTATAATTCTTTTATCAGTAAGTTCAGTTGAACGAGAGCCAGTACATGAAACAACTTCCTCGCCAATCAGAGTTCCACCAAAATCATCAGAACCATATTGTAAAGCCAATTGTGCCATTCCAACACCATTAGTTAGCCATGAAGATTGTATGTGGTCAATTAATCCATCAAAGATAATTCTAGAAATTGCAATCATTTTTAATAATTGGATTCCTCCTGCACCAGTTGTGACAGTACCTTCTTTTTGCATCAAGGTATTATTTGGTTCAAAGCTCCAAGGAATGAATGCCATGAAGCCATTTAGATCTTTTTGTAATTTGGCAATTTTATCATAATGTTCAACAATATCATTATCAGTTTCAACATGACCGTACATCATAGTAGCAGAAGCTGGTAAGCCCAACTCGAATGCTTCTCTCATTATTCGAAGCCAATCATCACTATCAATTTTTTTTGGACTGATAATTTCTTTTACAGAATCAGTAAGGATTTCTGCACCAGCACCAGGAACAGATTGTAAACCTGCATCTTTTAATCTAGATAATACTTCTTTTGTGGATGATTTTTCAACTCGTGCTATCATATCAATCTCAGAAGTAGACAATCCATGAACTCCAACTTCAGGAAATTTTGAACGAATCATCTTGAAAGAATCTTCATAGTATTCAATTCCAAGTTCAGGATTATGACCGCCTTGAATCAATACCTGTCTTATCTTAAACATATCCCAGCCAGTCTTCACTCTTGCTTCAATTTCATCAAGTGTTAAGGTGTATGATTCTTCATGTTTTGGAGGACGATAAAATGCACAAAATTTACAATCAGTGATACAAACATTGGTATAATTCAAAATTATATTATTAACAAACGAGACTTTTTTTCCAAATTTCTTTTGTGTGATTTTTCCAGCAACTAATCCCATCAAATATGTATCGTCAGATTGGATTAATCGTAAGTAATCATCTTTTTTTGGTCTAATACCATTTAGTGAATTTTCTAGTATGTCGCCTATCTCACTTGTATGGATTTCTTGTGTTAACTGACTCAATCACAATCTATCTTTGTGGTTAATATTTAATCCTTAGATAAAAAATGAGCCTAAAAATGCATTTTTGACAATTTTTAAGTATGGTACATCAAGGAGATCACCTATGGCAACAGGTACCGAAATTAGATTAAATCGAATAATGAGAAAAGGAAGGATGCTTTGTATTCCAATGGATCATGGCATTTCAAATGGACCTATTGAAGGATTGGAAAAACCACATGATGTTATTTACAAATGTGAAAATCAAGGTTTGACAAGCATCATAATCAATAAAGGAATTATCAAAACATTACCAAGACCAACCAAAGTTGGGATATTAGCACATTTTTCATCAAGTACTTCATTGTCAACTGCACCAAATAGAAAGATGTTAACAGGTTCTGTAAAAGAGGCAATTAGATTAGGTGCAGATGGAGTTTCACTGCACATCAACATTGGTGGTAATGAAGAACCAGAAATGATTGAACAGTTAGGAAAGATTTCTGAAGAATGTCATGAATGGAATGTTCCATTACTTGCAATGATGTATCCAAGAGGGGAGAATGTAAAAGATCCACATGATCCAGAAGTTGTCGCGCATACTGCCAGAATTGGTGCAGAGTGTGGAGCAGATATTGTAAAAACAGTTTACACAGGAGATGTAGATTCCTTTAAAAAAGTTGTAGAGAGTATTCCAGTTCCAGTAGTTATAGCAGGTGGACCTAAAGCAAAAACAGATTTAGATATTTTACAAATGACTGAAGATGCAATGGCTGCAGGTGCAAAAGGAGTTACATATGGAAGAAATATTTTTGCACATAAATCTCCAGATAAAATGGTACAAGCATTAGCAGGAATAATTTTCAGAAAAGAAACAGCAAAAGAAATGGCAAAGAAAATTGGCGCATGATAAACTTTTGATTGTCCAGCCAAAAGTTGGAAAGAATCAATTAAATAAATTTGTAAAGAGTTTGGAAGATGAAGGAGTAAAACACATCTATGCAGATCCTAAATCCATTACAGATAAGAAAAGTAAGTTAAAGACCGTTTTTACTACACCTAATGCAGACTACATTATACTAAACAAAGATGGAAAAAAAATTAGAGGGAAAAAAATTGGAAAGCAATTCAAAATTTTATCAAATAAAGACATAGACGGAGTTTTTGAAACAGCAAAAAAAGGACTGGATTTTGTCATAATTGAAGTTAAAGATTGGAAAATAATCCCATTAGAGAACATTATAGCAAAATTACACAAAATTCATACACAAATATTCACAATAGCAAAAAATCAGAAAGAAGTTTGAAAGATGTTTTCTATTTTAGATGTAGGAGTAGAGGGAGAAATCTTTCAGAAAGGTTCAATTGGGGAAGGACAAGAGACTTTGGTCAATCTTGGAACAAAGAATTTTGATTTGAAAACAGCAAAAATTACAGAAATTCAAGAGGTAGGAGATGGAGAACGAGTTTGCGTCGATACTGCATCAATGTTACATAAAGGAGAAGGTATGTTGATTGGAAGCCGTGCAAATTTTATGTTCTTAGTACATAATGAATCAGTAGGTTCATCATTTACATCTCCTAGGCCATTTAGAGTTAATGCAGGAGCAGTTCACTGTTATACATTATCTCCAGACGGCAATACAAAATATCTATCTGAATTAGAAACAGGAAGTGAAGTCTTGATATTAAATTCAAAAGGAAAGGCAAGAAGAGCAGCTATTGGACGTTGTAAAATTGAGAAAAGACCAATGTTATTGATTAAAGCAAAAGTTGGAAATGAGATTGGAGGAATCATAGCACAAGATGCAGAGACAATCCGATTTGTAAAAGCAAATGGTCAATTAGTATCAGTAACACATCTCAAAAAAGGTGACTCAGTATTGGCATTTTCAAAAGAGGCTACTGGAAGACACTTTGGAATGGAAGTTTCTGACGAGTATATACTTGAAAAATAATGAAGTATAGAACTTGTGTTTCAATTGGTGAAAAAAATCCAAAGAAAGTTAAATCAGTATTAAAAAAAGCACTTTCAAAGTCAGATTATGCAGAAATTCGATTTGATTTCTTAAAGAAATCAGATATTCCAATAGTTTTAGAAGATATTAAGAAAAATCTTTCAAGATGCGTTTGTACACTAAGACCAAAATCAGAAGGAGGGTTATTTGTTGGAAAAGAAGATGAAAGGAAATCAATTTTACGATTAATTGCAGAATATAATCCATATTTGCTAGATGTAGAATTTAACACAATTCAGAAAGACAAGAAACTTGCAACATATCTTAAGAAAACAAAGTCTAAATTGTTAATTTCTTGGCATGATTTTAAGAAAACACCAAATGAGTCCCAACTAAGAGCAAAATTCAACAAAATGAAGAAATTTTCAGAGGTGGTAAAGATTGTTACAGTAGCAAAAAGCGTTTCAGATGCATCAAGATTGTTATCACTTTATTCTGTTTAATCAAAGAGTAAGACCATTGCATTTTGTATGGGCGAACAAGGAAAATTTTCAAGAATATTATGTTTGCATTTAGGAAGTCCATTTACCTACGTCTCA
>LUPB01000052.1 GCA_001627235.1 Nitrosopelagicus sp. REDSEA-S31_B2
CATACCATACTGAGGGTGCAGGTGGAGGTCACGCTCCAGATATCATGAAAATTGCCTCAGAGCCTAATATTTTGCCGTCATCGACTAATCCTACGAGGCCATTTACAACTAATACGCTTGAAGAGCATCTAGATATGATGATGGTTTGTCATCATCTCAATCCGTCAGTTCCTGAAGACATTTCATTTGCAGAATCGAGAATTAGAGCAGAGACAATTGCTGCTGAAGACATACTTCATGACATAGGAGCAATCAGTATGATACGTGTGAATTACTCTTCCATTAATTGCAGCAATTGTATCGTCAACATACCCACATTCGTTTAGTGTATCTGTATGGATTGCTACTTGCGTATCTGTTTTATCTGCAACATTTAGGGCTGAATTAATTGTAGCTGGAGTGGTTCCCCAGTCTTCATGTAATTTTAGACCGCACGCTCCTGCCCTTATCTGCTCCATGAGGGATTCTTCTCTAGAATCATTTCCTTTACATAAGAATCCAAAGTTTAATGGAAATTCTTCCACTGACTGAATCATTTTATGAATATTGAATTCTCCTGGGGTGCATGTGGTAGCGTTTGTTCCATCAGCGGGTCCTGTGCCACCGCCAATCATAGTCGTAGTTCCATTACAAATTGCGTCAATTGCCTGTTGTGGGGAAATAAAGTGAATATGACTATCAATTGTTCCTGCTGTACAAATTGTATGCTCTCCAGAAATAATCTCTGTATTTGATGATACGATAATATCTACGTCATCCATTACATCTGGATTTCCTGCATTACCGATTCCTAAAATTTTTCCATCTCTGATTCCAATGTCTGCTTTGATGATCCCTAGTTTAGCATCTACAATCACTGCATTTGTAATAACTAAATCTGCAGACTGGTCTCTCAAAACCCCACTTGCTTGTCCTAATCCGTCTCTGGCACTTTTTCCTCCACCAAAAACTAACTCATCTCCGTGCTTGATCAAATCTTCTTCTACTTCTAATATCAAATCTGTATCCCCTAATCGAACCTTGTCTCCTTTTGAGGGTCCAAATAATTCGACGTATCTATTTCTTGGAATCTCTAAACTTCCTTGTTCTTCTGTTATGTCTTCTAATGAATTTTTGAATCCATTTTCATGAAGCTTTCTTACAGCATCATCTCTTTTTTCATCTAGTTTGCCGCTAACCATTCCGCTAAATCCATAAATTGTCTTTGTTCCACCAAACTCTACCAATTCCACATGCTTTGATTCTCCTGGTTCGAATCTGATAGACGTTCCCGATGATATGTTTAGATGAAATCCTAGACTTTTTTCTCTATCAAATTCCAATGCTTTGTTTGCCTCTGCAAAATGGGTATGTGAGCCAACCTGAATTGGTCTATCTCCTGTATTTGCAACTGTAATTTTTAGAATTTTTTTATCTCTATTTGCTATGATTGGATCGTTTGTTGGGAAATATTCGCCTGGTATCATTTTACATCACACAATTGGGTCGTGGATTGTGACCAGCTTTGTCCCATCCTCGAAGGTAGCTTCTACTTGAATAGTGTGAATAATTTCAGGAACTCCTGGTAATACCTCGTCTTTTTTTAGTACATTTTTTCCTGTACTCATAATTTCAGATACTGACTTTCCATCTCTAGCCCCTTCTAAAATATGATCAGCTATAAGAGCTACCGATTCTGGATGATTTAATTTTAAACCTCTATCTTTTCTTCTCTGTGCCAACTGTGCTGCTGTGAATATTTGCAGCTTGTCAATCTCCCGAGGTGTCAAAAACATGAGTAATTTTGCTCTTTGACATATTTAACAATTAGAAAAATCTCTAAAAATTTAACTTAAAGAAAAACTATCTTATCTTATGCTTGTCATCAATTCTATTCTTGGTAATGCATATCATGGAAAACATCTTGATTCTAAAATTCATACTGCAAAAGAAAACAACACTCTGAAAAGATTATTTCTTACACGAACTCAAATGGAAAAATCCCATTTACGTACCGAAACAGAAGATGGGCTTGAGATTGGCTTGTCTCTTGAACCCGGAACTGTTCTTCGTAATGGTGACGTACTAGAGATAAATTCTAATTTAATCATCATACATCAGCTACCTGAAAAAGTAATCCGTGTAAACATTCCTGAAAATGAATGGTCTCCCAATCTGCTTATCCAACTAGGTCATATTATTGGTAATAGACATAGACCAATTTCTATAACAAGTAATGGTTCTGTCTTGTTTCCGATTCATGATGAAACAGAACTAGAATTGTTTCAAAACCTATTTCATGAAATAATTCATCACATAACATTGAATGTGGAAGATGAAATATTTGTCCCCAATGAAGGCATGAATGTTCATGAACACTGATGACTCTGAGCTGACATTGATGCAGCTATCTGATTCATTTTTTCCTTCTGGGATGTATACGATGTCAAATGGTCTAGAAACCGTCTTTGATCAAAAACGTGTACGTTCTGAATCTGATGTTTACGATTTTTTAGAAAATATACTAGAACAACAACTTGGTCCTGCTGACTCTGTTGCACTCTCAAATGCTTATGATTGTGCAAAAAATGGTGACATTTCTGGAATTATTCAATGTGATGAAATACTTCATTCTATGAAGTTAATTGAAGAAACCCGAGCTGCATCTTGTAGGGCAGGATCTCAAATGCTAAAATGCATATCTGCAATTTCTTCTAATGACATTCTTCAAGCATATTCTGATGCTATTTCTAAAAATGAATCGCCGGGAACACATCCTGTTGTGGCAGGAGTGTGTAGTTTTATTCTTGGTGTAAAAAAAGAACAGGCAAGACAAATGATGATGTATGGATTCTGTGTAAGTGTTACAGGTGCTGCATTAAGACTGGGATTGATTGATCACATTCAAAGTCAAAAAATTCTTCACAATCTAAAACCTACAATTCAGAAAACATTAGAAAAATTCAAAGATACTGGTATTAATGACTGCTGGCAGTTTTCTCCTGGCTATGACCTTGTACAAATGACGCATGAGAAGAAATTTTCTAAAATGTTTATTACATAACGACAAACTTTTTGGTTATGACTAGAATTCTTCGTGTTGGTATTGGTGGTCCTGTAGGTTCTGGAAAAAGTATGTTGATTGAACGTGTTGTTCCTATTCTTGCAAAAAAGAATTACCGTGTATGTATTATCTCAAATGATGTAATTTCTAAAGAAGACGCTGATAGAATACGAAAAAATCTTGCAACCGAACAAGGTTTACTGCCTGAAAACATGGTTATTGGTCTTGCAACTGGAGGTTGCCCTCACACTGCGGTTCGTGAGGATCCATCGATAAACCTTGCAGTTATTGAAGAAATTGAAACAAAGTATGATGATTTGGATTTGATAATTATAGAAAGTGGAGGTGATAATGTTACTACAACATTTAGTCCTGCACTTGCAGATTACACAATTTACATCGTAGATGTTTCTGGTGGAGACAAATATCCTCGAAAGGGTGGATTAGGAATTGAAACAAGTGATCTTTTAGTAATCAATAAAATTGATCTTGCACCTTCTATCGGTGCTGATTTGAGTATAATGGAACGTGATGCAAAAATTGTAAGGAAAAACAAACCTTACGTCTTAGTAAACTGTAAGACTGATCAAGGTGTAGAAACTGTTGCACAACACTGAATATTGTACCCCCTTAGACATTCCTAAGGAGGTATCGCAATATGATGGCAACATTCCACAACTGAATGTTGGCAAGTCTGGGAAGATTGGATTGCTACAACTAGAATTACAAAATGATTCTCAAAAAAAGAAAACTGTGATTACACACAAAAAAACTCAGGTGCCACTATATCTGCAAAAAGCGTTGCATTATGATCAGGATTATCCATCTATGGCACATCTTTTCATTTTGTCTCCCTCTGGAGGAATTTTACAAGGGGATCGTTACAGGATGGACGTTGAGCTAAAAAATAATGCAATTTCTCATCTAACTACTCAGGGTGCTACTCGAATATACAAGATGGATTCAAACTATGCAACACACATGGTAGCAATAAACCTCAAAAATAATTCCTATCTTGAATTCATTCCTGAGCAAATAATCCCTTACGTTGATTCCCGCTTTTACCAAAAAACAGAATTGAATATTGATGATTCTTCAACTGTTGTATACTCTGAAACTATTGTTCCTGGCAGAATTGCTATGGGGGAGATGTTTGATTTTGATGTATGTTATCTTAAAACAGAAGGCTCTGTTGATAAAAAAATCCAATTTCGTGAC
>LUPB01000053.1 GCA_001627235.1 Nitrosopelagicus sp. REDSEA-S31_B2
GATGCAAGGTTTCCTGCCAAAAGTGCAAACATATCAGCAGTAGATATCAGAGATATTTCTCCAGAGGTAGAAAATGCATATCCCAGCCAGACAGATACGCCACATCCTAATCCGATAATTGCGGCAGCTGTTGCAGCATAACGATTGGTGTTTTTCCAGAGTATGGCAAGAGAAATTGGTGCAACTGCGGAGCCAATCAGTACACCCATTGCCAAATAGACATACTGTAAGCTGATTTCAGACATGAAAAGCAGTGATGCTAAAGCACCCATTCCAAGTCCAAATCCAAGTATGGAATATCGGGAAATTTTCATAAGTTGCCGACCGGTGGAAGATGGTTTAACGTATGTTCTAAACACGTCATATGTGATTAGAGATGAAACCGAAATTAGCTGTGCCGAGCCTGCAGCTGTAACCGCAGTAAACAAAACAGTTAGCATAAGAATTGCGCCGACGTCGCCTAGAATATGAGCAGCAGCTAGTGGCGCCACCAATCCGGAGCTAATCTCCAAAGGAGTAAGTTGTAGATTTACCGCAACTGCTGCAAGACCAAGAGTAGTTGCCAGAGCAAATGGAATTGCAAACCATGCTAGACCTCCAACTAAAAATCCAGGTACTACAGAACGAGGTCGTGATGCAATTGCCCGTTGCCAATACGACTGATCTACAAAGACCGTTCCAAAGTTTCCTACAATATTGATGATACCAAAAATTAATGCGCCTACAGATGCCAAGGTAAGAAATGAACCTGCAGCATTACCTTCAACCGGAGACATAACAGCAGCATCAGAAAGTTTTTCAAACATTCCAGAAATTCCACCAATCTCATCGTTTGTGAAATAGATGGCAGAGACAAATATCAAAACCACGACAAAGATGAATGCAGTATTGAAGTATTCGGCAAGAAATGTAGCCTTTAGGCCACCAAACAAGGTGTATGCAATTACACCTATTGGAATCAAAAATGCTGCAATATAGACATTAATTCCGGTTAGTGCATTTACAACTGCAGCGCCACCCAAGACAAGCATTGCGGTAACTATGATGTTTGTTAGAAATGCAAAACTTAGGAAAACCTTGTGGGATGATTTTCCAAATCTGGCGTTGATCATTTCAGGGAAAGTATGAGACATTGGAGATTTTCGTTTCAGTTCAATTGCCAATATGGCAAAGAGTACAACCTGGATAGATGCGCCAGCAGCATACCAGAATGGACCACTTACGCCATATTGGTATGCAACAGTAGAAGATTGAAGAAGTGTGGCAGCCCAAGTCCACGCCGATACAACAGATGTTACAATCAGACCAGTTTTTACAGTTCTTCCAGCAGTGGAAAACCACTCGAAGGTCTTTTTTGTTCCTAGCCATTTTGTTTCAGCTTTGACCAAGATTAGTACAACAGATGACAGTAGGATTCCCACTCCAATCAAAATTAGATAACCCACACTTTCGTCAAGTATGTAAGACAATCATTAGACATGACAGAGTAATTATTTAAACGCATAGTGCCAATTAGGCATGAAAGAGCTGAAACCCTTACATATTCTTGAGCACATTTAGTATAACATGACAGACGAGATTGATGAGTTAATAATTTCAGCATTATCAAAGGATTCAAGACAAGATTCTGCAGAAGTGTGGGATTTTCTTAGAGGATTTGGACATAACATAAGCCAAGAAGAGATAGAGTCAAGAATTACAAATTTGATTGATGAAGGCGTTATCACAGGATATTCAATTACAATAAACCCAAAGAAATTACCACAAAGAATTATCAGAACCACTCTGATTACATTCAAGGTTTCTCAATCTCTAAAAAAGAGAACCGAAAGTTTGGAGAAATATCTGGGAGATGCACCATTTGTAGTATTTTCTGGAAGTACCAAAGGAGGACTGGACTGGATTACAATTAGAGCATTCCCATCAGTTGAAATTGCTGATGAGGAGACAGATATTTTCAGAAATCTGTTTGGCGATATTATTCAGACATACCAAGTTTATGACTTTGCACCAACAAAAGAAGTATCATTGCACGCCCTATCATATACAGAAAAAGAGCACAAAGAATTTCTTAAAGAATGGATGCCACCATTTCTTTAGAGTTTCAGATTTTTCTTTAGTGTGACCCTTTCAAAGTGAATTGTTTCATCTAGTAATTCATGTAGTTTGTATCTCAAATCCATCATGTATGTGACAACTTCGCTTCTAATTTTTGGATCAGATATAGTATGAGCCTCATTTGCAACAGAATCAATTCTGGACAAGGCCATTTTTAGTCCAAGTTTGGTTTTTTTGGTAATTCTGTGAGATTGCTCCTTTTTGGTTTCTAATGGATCTTTTTTGGTTGCTTTGGCCTTTTTGATTGAACGTATTTGTTTGACGGTCAGATTTTCATCGTAGATTCTCTTAGTCATTTCAGCTTGTTCATCAGATGGGACACCTAATAGCTCCAAACTTTGGCTGACTGAGAGCATGTTTTGCATTAGTTGTTTTTTTGCATCAGAGGGCAGTTTTAGGAGTTGAATTCTGTGTGATACGTATTCCTCACTTTTTTCAATTTTGCTTGCCAATTCAGACACGCCTCCCCAGCCAAAATCATCAACATATTTCTTGAAGGCTTCGGCCTCTTCAAGAGGAGTAAAAGACTGTCTTTGAATATTTTCAGTTAGTTGAATTTCATATGTCTGCTTGTCACTTAATTCCCTAATTTTTGATTGAATATGACGCCATCTAAGTGAACGACATGCCTCAAATCTACGATATCCTGCAACAATTTCAAATCCATGTGCTACAGGCCTTACCAAAATTGGCTGTAACAAACCATGTTCAGAGATGCTTTTCACAAGTGAACGAAACTCGGATGATTTTTTATCAATTTTATGACGTACTTCAAATGGAGAAGGTTTTACCATTCTCATTTCAATTGGTTCAATAATGCTAGAATCAAAAGTTTCCATGCGAATAGTGCTAACAAGTGATACTTAGACTTGTTGTTTTCAGATTTGAGAATAAAAAAAGAATTAGAACTAGTCACAAAGGTGAGCGTGGGTTAAATTTAGTATATAACCAATTTCAGACATATGTCACGTTTTGAGAAAGCAGTAAAGCCATATGACATTCAACCAACCTTATGGATGTCAATAGGTTTGACAATTTTGGTAGGCTCTTTGATAGGAAAAGCCATCGCTGCAACAGAATGGGCAGCTGAAGTTTTAAGATAGTAATTTTCTAGTGTTTTGTGGAATTAGATACAAACGATTTTAGAGTTATGGGTGCTGTCAAAAAAGGCATTACAACTTTTGGCGGAATTAAAAGCGGAATTAATCTAAAAAAAGACGAACTGGTAAAAATTTTAGATATTTTAGATAACAGTGAATTAATAAAATCAACTACAAGTACAGGCCTGCTCGGACAGAAAAAACTAATCATTGAACTAACAAGTAAAGGAGATGAAAAAGTAGAAGAATATCTAGAAGTCCTTCGAGATAAATGGAGAGAGATGTTGGATTTGGCAATTGCAGGAGAAAGAGAACAACTGGATCAAATAATTACAGAAAATCCATACATGGTAAACATGATGGTGTTTTTTGGAGTCACAGACCTGCCAACCCTCAGCAGATTGAATTTAAGATTCCTTTTGGAAGGAAAACATCTTTGTTACAAATGTAAAAAAGAGCTAAAAAGATTCATGCAGAAATTTTCAGTCTCAGATGTTAGAAAATTCAACTTTAAATTGCCAAGAGGCATGACTACTAGAGACGATTTATGTGCAGATTGCTTCAACAAATTAACTAGGTAGTTCTAGTCATTCTTTTCTTCACTATTTGAAGTGCAATTCTTGCAATAATTATGCCAATTACAGCAATTACGGCATATGTCCAGATTTCAGCCAAATCTGCCTCTTCTTGCTGGGCCTCATCTAAAGGCTTAGCATCAAATTGTGCACCAGGGGCAAAGACATCTTTATCCATCAATGTTTCTGCAAATGCGATATTTGTGGAAGGAGCATCAGTATGAAGATGAATTCCAGATTCATGAGCAAATGCAGTACCAGGAAATACCATCAGCAGGGCTAAAACAGGTATTGCATGTATGAATTTCAAGTGCTTTTTGAGAGATTTTCACGCATTTAACAATTTTGAGTTATCCAAAAAAGTTGGTTACACCTAGAAAGAGACCAATGATGCTGATTAATACAACTACAACTCCCATTACCTGTTTGTCATTCATACAAGAGTTAAGGAAATGTTG
Source organism: Nitrosopelagicus sp. REDSEA-S31_B2 (assembly GCA_001627235.1). Classification (GTDB taxonomy): domain Archaea; phylum Thermoproteota; class Nitrososphaeria; order Nitrososphaerales; family Nitrosopumilaceae; genus Nitrosopelagicus. The sequence continues at coordinate 4,252 of LUPB01000053.1, forward strand.
AATTTAAAAATTCATGTTAGATGTTTTGTCGGATTAATTGAATTTGTTTTCAAATACAACTTCATCTAATGGTAGTTGTCCACCACGCTCTGCTGCAGGAGCCGCGGCCTTACCGACAACAATCATCATCACAATAACATAATCATCTGGAAGATTGATGATTTTTGCCATTTCATCATATTCAAATCCAACCATAGGGCAAGAGTCAAGACCCATTTGTTTTGCTGCAAGCATTATCGTTTGGGCTGCAAATCCACAAGAACGCATTGCTTCATCGCGCCTATTTTGTGGGCTATCAGAGTATTTTTTGTGCATTGCTTCTTTAACGTGTTCTTGTTTTTCTAGAGGATGATTTTTCCAATATCTCATTGGATCATCTTTCCAAGCATTTGTGTTACCACATAGTAAAATTACAAGAGAACCATCTAATGGTTGGGCTTGATTTCGTGCAGCCACATGAATTTTTTCTTTTACTGCCTGATCTGTGACAGTTACAAATCTCCAGTTTTGTTGATTATAGCTTGTAGGAGATAGTATGGCAAGTTCCATCAAGGATTTAACTTGCTCAGGAGTCATTTTGTAATTACTATCAAATTTTTTTATTGCACGTCTTGTCTTAATTGCATCAAAAGTATCCATTTTCTATATCACATCAGTATTTTATTTTGGATGAGAACATAATTCAGCCAAAACACCTTCTAGAGATTTTGGATGAATGAATGTAACTTTGGTTCCTGCAGAACCAGGACGAACCTTTCCTAAGAATTGAACTCCACAACCTTCCATTCTTTCTACTTCACCGTCAATGTCATCGGTTTCTAAAGCCATATGGTGTAAGCCTTGTCCCTTTTTTTCAAGGAATTTTTTGATTGGGCTGGAATCATTGGTTGGTTGCATTAACTCAATTCTACCATTTTCCATTGGAATAATTGCAACCTTGACGCCTTCAGTTTCAACTGTTTCAAATTCAATCTCATCAATGCCAAGTGCATCTTGGTATATTTTTGCAGATGCTTCTACATCAGTTACTGCAATTGCAATATGATCAATTTTCATCTAGAATATCTCCTTTGGTCGGTATTCACCAAATACCTCACGTAATGTATTGCTGATTTCACCAGTTGTTGCATACGTCTTTACCGAGTCTAAAATGAATGGCATTAAGTTTTGGTCAGTTTCTGCTGCTGCTTGTAATTTAGATAATGCACTATCAGTTTTTTTGTTATCTCGTGATTTTCTTAGAGCCTTGATTGCTTTTTCCTGTTTTTTACCTAATGAATCATCAATTCGGAGTAGTTTTTGCTTTGCCTCTACTTCATCTACAAATTTGTTGACGCCGACTAAAACCCGAGATGCATCATCTACTTCTTTTTTTATGCGATATGCATTTTGCCTAATTTCTGCCTGGAAGAATCCTTTTTCAATTGCTTTGAGTGAACCTCCCATCTTGTCAATTTTTTTGAGATAGGCCCATGTCTGCTCTTCAATCTCATCACATAGCTCTTCTAAATAATGAGAGCCTGCCATTGGATCCACAGTTTTTATTATTCCAGACTCAGATGCAACAATTTGTTGAGTTCGAAGTGCAATCTTTGCAGATTCTTCAGTTGGTAATGCAAGAGCTTCGTCTCTAGAATTAGTATGAAGTGATTGTGTACCTCCCAATACTGCAGCCATTGTTTGCATTGCAACACGGACAATATTATTGTCAGGTTGTTGTGCAGTTAGAGATTCACCACTTGTTTGTGTATGGAATTTTAATTGTAATGATTTTTCATTTTTTGCATGGAATCGTTCTTTTAGAATTTTTGCATAAACTTTTCTTGCAACTCTGAACTTTGCGATTTCTTCGAAGAATTCAATTGTACAACAGAAGAAAAATGACAATCTTGGTGCAAATTCATCAATTTTCAATCCTTGATCAAGACATGTTTCTATGTATTGTATGGCATTTGCAATGGTAAATGCAATCTCTTGGACAGCATTTGAGCCTGCCTCTCTAATATGATAGCCAGATATGGAAACAGGATACCACTGTGGAACCTCAGTTGCACAATATCCAATCATATCACCAATGATACGCATGGATGGTTCTGGAGGATAGATGTAGGTATTTCGTGCAATGTATTCTTTTAAGATGTCATTTTGTGTAGTTCCCCGTAACTGTTTACTTGAAAATCCTTGTGATTGTCCCACTGCAATATAATATGCAAGTAATGTAGATGCAGTTGCGTTAATTGTCATAGAAGTTGAAACCTTTCCTAATTCAATTCCATTGAATACAGTTTGCATGTCTTTTAGTGAAGATATCGATACGCCTACTTTACCAACTTCACCTTCTGCTTGTGCCGCATCAGGATCATGACCGATTTGTGTCGGTAAATCAAATGCCATTGAAATTCCGGTTTGGCCTTTTTCTAGCATGAACTTGTATCGTTTGTTACTTTGTGCAGCATCACCAAATCCTGCATACTGTCGCATAGTCCAGAAACGGTCACGATACATTCCCTGATGGATTCCTCGTGTAAATGGATATTTTCCAGGTTCTTCTTTTGGTCGCTTTTTTGCAGATTTTTGATAAAATGGTTTTATCGGAATGCTAGAGTCAGTCACGTATTGTTTTGGTGTAGGTTTTGCTTTCTTTTTTTCAGCCATGTTCAATCACTTCATGAAATTTTTTGTCAGCTTGTCTGCTGCCTCAAATGGATCCATCTTTTTGTCTTGGACTTTTTTTAGATAAGTAGAAAATGATTTGTTTTTGCCAATCATTGTTGAAATTTCCTGTCTAACGTTATTTAAAATAATATCTTCTAATTCAGATTCCAGACGAGATTTTTCAGAATTTTTTTTGTCTTTTGCCTTTTGTTTCATAAGATCTTTAAGTTTTGCTGCCAGTTCTTTAATGCCTTTGTTTTTCTTTACAGATGTTTTTAGAATTATTGCTTCCTCTTCGGCAGTCCCAATGAAATCTTGTAATGCTTGGAATAATTGGGTTGCACCGTCCAAGTCACTTTTGTTTACCAAATAAAGATCACCAATCTCAGTAATACCTGCTTTAATTGTCTGAATACTATCACCTGTGTGAGGATTGAATGTAACTACGGTAATGTCTGCAATTTTAGAAATATCGACTTCAGTTTGTCCTGCCCCTACACTTTCTATTATGATTGGATTAAATCCTGCATATTCTAGAACGCGTAAACTATTACGAACAGAATGTGCTATAGCACCTGTTGCACCCCGTGATGCAATACTTCGAATGTATGTTCCAGTGTCAGTAGATTCTGACATTCTAACACGGTCTCCTAAAATGGCACCGCCGGTAACATGACTTGTAGGATCAACTGCTAAAACAGCGGGTTTTAGTTTCAATTTTTTTAATTCTATAGATAGTTTATTGATTAATGATGATTTACCGGCACCAGCAGGTCCTGTAATTCCAATTACAGATGCTTTTCCAGAGGATTTGTAGATTTTTTTAACTAATTTTCTTGATTCTACGGGATCATTTTCCATAATTGATATGGCTTTGGCAATTGCTCCTCGTTTGGCTTTTTTTAAATCTGGAAGTAGCGCCATACAAAAGCTTCTCATTCCTTAATTAAAAATCTGTAGATGTAAAGAAAGATTTTAAAGCCAATTTTTAAGAATCAAAACATGAAGCAAAAGGCACAGTCACGACGCGTAAAGATTCTAGTTGCAAAATTAGGTCTAGACGGACATGATAGAGGCGCATTGGTTCTTTGTAGGGCATTTCGAGATGCAGGTATGGAGGTAATCTATTCAGGATTATTTGCAACACCAGACAGAATTGCCCAAATTGTTGAAGATGAAGATGCAGATGCTGTTGCACTAAGTTTACTCAATGGTGCTCACGGAACTCTATTTCCAAGAGTTGTAAAAGAATTGAAAAAGAAAAAGATCACAGACGTACTTGTTGTGGGTGGCGGTGTAATTCCTGAAGAAGATAAAAAAGCATTAGAAAAAGCAGGAGTTTCAGGAAACTTTGGTCCAGGAACATCATTAGACATTATAATTGACCACATTACAAAAGGTGTCTCTAAACTAAGAAAATTATAATTTTATTCAGTAGAGTCTGGCCACATCATCTTTCTCATCTGTTTTCCTACAGTTTCGATTTGATGATTGTCTAACTCTTTCATGTATTTATCAAATGCAGCCTTGCCTTCATTTTGATAATTATCAATCCATTCTTTGTTGAATGTTCCATCTTGTATCATTTCAAGTACTTTTTTCATTCTGTCTTTTGAATCAGATGTCATTACCATAGGACCTCTAGTGAGTCCGCCGTATCTTGCAGTTTCTGAAACACGTCTCCACATTCCATTAATTCCGTATCTTTGAATCATATCTACGATTAATTTTAGTTCGTGTAATACCTCAAAGTATGCTATTTCAGGTTGATACCCTGCTTCAACTAATGTTTCAAATGCATTAACTACCATAGATGCAGAGCCTCCACACAAATCTGCTTGTTCTCCAAACCAGTCAGTTTCAACTTCTTCTTTGAATGTTGTTTGGATTAATCCTGCACGTGCACTGCCAATTGCTTTTGCAATTCCTAGTGTTCTATCCCATGCTTTTCCTGTTTTGTCTTGTTCTACTGCAACAATTGATGGAGTTCCAAAGTTTTGCTGGTATGTTTCTCTAACTTTAGAGCCAGGACCTTTTGGTGCCACCATAATTAGATCAACGTTTTCTGGTGCGTCAATCCATTTCCAGTAAATTGCTGCTGCGTGCGAAAATGATAATGCGTTTCCTTCTGAGAGGTTTGGACCAATTTCTTCTTTGTACACTTTGGCTTGAACCATATCAGGAAGTAAAATGTGAACAATGTCTGCCTGTTTTGTGGCATCGGCAACTGACATGACCTCATGACCATCTTCTTTTGCTTTGTTCCAGGTTGGACTGCCTTCTCTTAGACCAACAATAACTTTTAGACCCGAATCTTTCATGTTATTTGCCTGTGCATCTCCTTGGATACCATATCCAATTACTGCAACTGTTTGGTCTTTGATAGGATCAAGACTAATGTCTGCGTCTTTCCATGTCTTTGCCATACACAAACTCAAAGTCAANNNNTTTCAAATCCGCGTATATGGGAAAATTGGACATGTGATGAAATGGAAAAATTTGCATTAGAAGACAGAGATGACAATCTAAATGACTTTCAAGCAAGTAAATTTCATGAGGATTTGTCAGAGTGTTTGTCTAAATAGTAATGATTTTTTTGCAGTTTGCACATTGAACCTTTACACCATCAGATTCTAGTCTTTCAAATTTTTTAGATCCACAATCAGGACATATAGGACATGCTCTTGCAGGTTTCATTGCGGAATACCACTTCCGATTATTCGAACGGTATTGGATTCAGGTTTTAGCAAAACGCATACATCACCAGGCATTATGATTACAGGTTTTTCAAAGGTTAATTTCATAGGAGAAACAGATGCAAATTTTGCAGCCTTTATCTGAAGGCCCACACTTACAAGACACATTTGGTTTTCTGCAAGCGTTGCCTTGAAGAATTGATTTTGTTTAAAATCAATGGTAATTTCAGTTACAGTTTTGATAGAGGGGTCATTTGACAATAAATCTCCACGAGTAATTTCATCATGTTTTATGTTTTTGAGAGATAGCCCAACTCGTGCAGGAGAAATTGATTCTTTTACATCATCGTCGTGCATTTGAATTGATTTTACCATCGCTTCAATTTCAGAAGGATAGTGTAGAATTTTGTCATATTGGGTAATCTTTCCTGAGAGAACCTTGCCTAATGCCACAGTACCTACACCCTTTACATCAAAAGTATGATCAATTACAATACTTGTACTTCCA
>LUPB01000054.1 GCA_001627235.1 Nitrosopelagicus sp. REDSEA-S31_B2
GAAAATGAGTCATAAACAAAGATCCTTTTCCTGTAACAATGACGTCATTAGAAAATACTTTTTTTAACATCTTGGTTGCATCTTTTCCTAAACCATCTAATTTCTTGTAAAGTGTTCTATTCTTATTTTTCAAAATCTCTAATGTGGTTTCTCCTGCAATCATGCTTAGCGGATTTGCAGAAAATGTTCCTCCGCCAATGTATGTTCTACTCTTTTTTGAATTAACAGATGTATTGGCATGTTCCATGATCTCATCTTTTCCACAAATCACTCCTATTGGAAAACCTCCTCCTACAATTTTTCCTAGTGTGACAATATCAGGATCTAATCTCATCGTTGGATAAAGACAGCCATACCTGAATCTGAATCCTGTAACAATTTCATCTAACATGAAAAGAGAATTGTTTGCTTTTACCATTTCTTGTAAACCTCTAAGATATTCTTGGCTTGCAGGTATTGCGCCTCCTCCTCCTAAAACTGGCTCAATCAAAATTCCTGCCAAATCCTTCTTTACTGAATTTAAAATTCTCAAAGATTCTTCCAAATTGTTTAATGGTAATGAAATGATGTGTTCTTCATCTGTAAGTCCTTGACTTTCTGAAATGTCAAATGGCCAGTTAACTGTCTTTAGTAAATCTGTTGTATATCCATGCCATCCCCCATCTATTTTGGCAATAATCTTTTTCCCTGTTACGGCACGTGCTAATCTGACCGAGTACATTGTAGCCTCTGTACCAGTTGATGCATAACGAATTTTCTCTGCTACTGGTACTGCCTTTGAAATCTTCTCTGAAAGTGGTATTGCATTTTCATTTGATGTTCCATGCATCCATCCTTTTTTCAACTGACTTGCAGCTTTTCTCTGGACCTTTTTTTGTGCATGCCCTAAAATCAAACTCCAGTGTCCCATCCAATAATCTACGTAATTGTTGGAATCTACATCATGGCAACATGCCAGTTTGTGATTTGTAGGCCTCCAGTTACGCATACAAAATGAGGATCTGATCATAAGGTCAGTTCTGAGATGTGAAGATTATGTGCATTCCGTTAATTCCAATAATAGAAAAATTAGTTGTGCAAAAAATGTACTTTGAAAATAAAATAATAGAATCCGTTTGATCCTGACGGACCTGACTGCTATCAGATTGATACTAAGCCATGTTAGTCATTGTAGTAATACAAGGCAGACGGCTCAGTAACACGTAGTCAACCTAACTTATGGACGGGGATAACCTCGGGAAACTGAGAATAATACCCGATAGGTCATGATGCCTGGAATGGTTTATGACTCAAATGAATGTCGCCGTAGGATGGGACTGCGAGCTATCAGCTTGTTGGTGAGGTAATGGCCCACCAAGGCTATAACAGCTACGGGCTCTGAGAGGAGTAGCCCGGAGATGGGTACTGAGACAAGGACCCAGGCCCTATGGGGCGCAGCAGGCGAGAAAACTTTGCAATGCGCGAAAGCTCGACAAGGTTAATCTGAGTGGTTCCTGCTAAAGGAACCTTTTGTTAGTCGTAGAACCACTGATGAATAAGGGGTGGGCAAGTTCTGGTGTCAGCCGCCGCGGTAAAACCAGCACCTCAAGTGGTCAGGATGATTATTGGGCCTAAAGCATCCGTAGCCTGTTCTGTAAGTTTTCGGTTAAATCCATAAGCTCAACTTATGGGCTGCCGAAAATACTGCAGGACTAGGGAGTGGGAGAGGTAGACGGTACTCGGTAGGAAGGGGTAAAATCCTTTGATCTATTGATGACCACCTGTGGCGAAGGCGGTCTACCAGAACACGTTCGACGGTGAGGGATGAAAGCTGGGGGAGCAAACCGGATTAGATACCCGGGTAGTCCCAGCTGTAAACGATGCAAACTCGATGATGCGTTGGCTTGTTGCTAGCGCAGTGTCGCAGGGAAGCCGTTAAGTTTGCCGCCTGGGAAGTACGTACGCAAGTATGAAACTTAAAGGAATTGGCGGGGGAGCACCACAAGGGGTGAAGCCTGCGGTTCAATTGGAGTCAACGCCTGAAACCTTACCCGGAGAGACAGCAGAATGAAGGTCAAGCTGAAGACTTTACCAGACAAGCTGAGAGGTGGTGCATGGCCGTCGCCAGCTCGTGCCGTGAGATGTCCTGTTAAGTCAGGTAACGAGCGAGATCCCTGCCTCTAGTTGCCACTATTACACCCTGGTGTAGTAGGGCGAATTAGGGGGACCGCCGCAGTTAATGCGGAGGAAGGAAGGGGCCACGGCAGGTCAGTATGCCCCGAAACTCTGGGGCCACACGCGGGCTGCAATGGTAACGACAATGAGTTCCAAAATCGAAAGATAGAGGTAATCCCTAAACGTTACCACAGTTATGATTGAGGGCTGCAACTCGCCCTCATGAATATGGAATCCCTAGTAACCGCGTGTCATTATCGCGCAGTGAATACGTCCCTGCTCCTTGCACACACCGCCCGTCGTTTCATTGAAGTTTGCCTTTAGCGAGGTGATGTCTAATTGGCATTATCGAACTTGGGGTAAGTGACAAGGGAAAAGTCGTAACAAGGTGACCGTAGGGGAACCTGCGGTCGGATCACCTCCTTAGAAAGAATTACGGAAAGCACATAATCTTTGCATCACCATCGATGCATTACATCATGAAAGTGATGTAAGAAGGATGTAGCGGACAACGCACATGTTCCGCAATGATCGTCATGCATATGTCTTGTGTAAATTGTGGCCGTAATTGCCGGTGTAAAGACGGTAATAGAGGGATTGCTAGGTTTGAGTAGAGATGAAGGACGTGGCAAGCTGCGATAAGCCCGGGGTAAGCGCACGCGACTTATGATCCCGGGATGTCCGAATGAGAATCTTATGTTTACATACTCCGTTACATAGGTGGCGGAGGTCGAACCGTCGGAATTGAAGCATCTTAGTACGACGTGGAAGAGAAATCAATAGAGATTACCCAAGTAGTGGCGAACGAAAAGGTAACAGCCCAAACTGAATCTGTTATGGTAACTTAACAGAGATGTGGTGTATACGGACTCATATAATGATCCTAGAACGTAGTTGAAATAATCTGGAACGTTTTGGCATAGAGGGTGATACCCCCGTAGACGAAACGGTATAGGATCAGTTGAGTACCAGAGTAGATGTCCTTGGTAGTGGGCATCGAATATTAGGAGAAAGTAGCTTCTAAGGCTAAATATAACTCAAAACCGATAGTGCACTAGTACCGTGAGGGAAAGCTGAAAAGTACCCCGGAAGGGGGGTGAAAAGTGCATGAAATCTATTACTTACAGACGTGCATAGCATGAAAGGTGATTTTTCCTTATTGGAGGTTCTAGCAATAGAGCTAAAGATTTGGAGCTCAAATCGTCAGTGTTATGCGTTCCGTCTCGAAACACGGGCCAAGGAGCTGACTGTCATGGCAAGACTAAACCAGACAAGGTGGAGTCGAAGGGAAACCGAGTTCTCGCAGCATTAGCGAGGAGAAGCGTGTGAAAGTGCGTTGAGTCATGGCGGCCAGGCTAGAAGCCAGTCGATCTAATCCTGAGCAAGCTGAAGGCGGGCGAAAGCCCGCTGGAGGGCTGAAGCAGTTCTGACGTGCAAATCGTTTGTGTGACTTGGGATTAGGGGTCAAAAACCAATCTAGACTGGCGATTGCTAGTTCCAACCGAAGCGTCTCGTAGGGCGTCCTTAGTGGAGATAGCGTTTCCTGTAGAGCACTGATAAGGAAGTATGGGGAAGAAATTCCTCGCTTCCCATTCAAACTCCGAAGGGATATGCATTGAAGAAGCTAGGAGACGGGTTCGTGTGACGTAAGGTTCACGACCGAGAGGGGTTTAACCCAGACCGAAGTTAAGGTCCCCAAATTTTTGCTAAGTGTCAAGCTAAAGTGTGTGTTCGCGCCAAGACAGCAGGGAGGTAAGCTCAGAAGCAGCTATCCTTTAAAAAGTGTGTAACAACTTACCTGCCGAGCGTGGGCGCCACAAAAACGGACGGGGCTAAAGCAAAGTACCGATACTTTGGATACATGCCAAGGGGCATGTCATGGTAGGTTGGCGTAGTGATTGGGTCGAAGCAGGGCGGTGACGTCCTGTGGACCATTTTCTATTGCAGATCTTGGCGGCAGTAACAGCATAGTAGAGTGAGAACCTCTACCACCGCAAGCGCAAGGGTTTCCAGGCAATGCGTTATCAGCCTGGAGTTAGTCGATCCTAAGGATTACCTCAACAGAGTAATTCGAAAGGGAAACTGGTTAATATTCCAGTACCTTGCAAGTTGCGTTATTATCTATATGGACCGCTTCCGGATAGGGAGAGCATAACCATCGTTGTGTCTAAGCGTTCGAGGGATGGGGAGTGTCGTAATGACGAGAACCATTCCGAGGCGTTAATGGCTCTGCGTTAGCAGAGTTCTCTTGATTCCAGGGGACCTTGAAAATCTGTGTAGAGAGCGACTTGTAAGTTCGTACCGAGAACCGACACAGGTGCGCTGGCTTAGAAAGCTAAGGTGCTACGGGTATACCGTATGGTGAGGGAATTCGGCAAATTAGTCCTGTAGCTTAGGTATAAGGGATGCCTGCACACTTCATGAGGAATGGGGTGAGCAGGTTGCAATGACAAGGGGGTTTCGACTGTTTAATAAAAACACAGGCGACTGCTAGTCCGAAAGGATTTGTATAGTCGCTGAATCCTGGCCGGTGCGGGTACCTAAAACTTGGGTTCAACCGAGCTAAGGGCCCGTTAACGCCGGGAGTAACTCTGACTCTCTTAAGGTAGCCAAATGCCTTGTCGGGTAAGTTCCGACGCGCATGAATGGAACAACGAGAGCCCCACTGTCCCCACCTACAACCCGGTGAAGCCACATAAGGTGGACGAACAGTCCATCATCTTCCATCGGGGAGAGAAGACCCCGTGGAGTTTTACTGCAGCTTGTGCTTGTAGTATAGTAAAGATTACATAGTGTATCTGGGAGCCATGCCTCATTTTCTTTGGGAAATGAGTGAAGCAACGATGTAACACCAGATTATTTTTGCAGTACTACTTACCCGGTGCAGACCGGGGACACGTGCAGGTGGGCAGTTCGGCTGGGGCGGCACCCCTCAGAAAAGATATCTGAGGGGCCCAAAGTTTAGTTCAAACGGGTCAGAAATCCGTTGAAGAGGGCAAAGCCAAAAACTAGACTGACAGGATTTCCAAACGCACGGAATTCTGAGACGAAAGTCTGGCTTAGCGATCCTTCGTGTGCCCACTATTGGGGCCCGAAGGTGACAGAAAAATTACCCCAGGGATAACAGGCTCGTCGCGGGCGAGAGCTCCTATCGACCCCGCGGTTTGGTACCTCGATGTCGGCTTTTCCTATCCTGGTCCTGCAGCAGGGGCCAAGGGTGAGGCTGCTCGCCTATTAAAAGGGAACATGAGCTGGGTTTAGACCGTCGTGAGACAGGTCGGTCTCTGCCTGATGGAAGCGTCGCTGTCTGAGGGGAAGTTGCTCTTAGTACGAGAGGAACAGAGCAGCGTCGCCGCTGGTGTACCGGTTGTCTGATAAGGCAGGCCGGGCAGCTAAGCGATTTAGGTTAAGTGCTGAAAGCATCTAAGCACGAAGCCTATCCTGAGACATGACAGCGTTACATAAAGTTGAAGGTTCGCAGCAGAAGACTGCGTTGATAGAATGGTGGTGTAGATCACAAGCTTCGGCGAGTGGTGAGCCAGCCATTACTAATAGACCAAAACATCGGTACGGCCACAAACATAGAAAGACATATGCATGACGATTCATTTTTGAATCCCTTAGTGAAAACTAGGCATTTACTTTTAGAAATTAAAAAAAAGAAAATTGGTAGTTACTCAATAATAGATTGTTAAGAAAATTAATTTAAAATTACTAGTCTTACTCTACTCTTTTCACTTTTACAGCGTTTGGGCCTTTTTCTGATTCGCCAATTTCGAATTCAACTTTATCTCCGTCTCTAATTTGACCTTCAACATTTGTCTTGTGAACAAACAAATCTTTGTCTTCATTTTCGCGTTCGATAAAACCGAAACCTTTGGTTTGATTGAACCATTTTACGGTACCGTTTTCCATCTTAATTTTTTATTATTTTATGTCTATTTATAGATGGTTCTCAGATAATTTTGAACTAATACTAACCAAAAGTTCAAAAAACAACAAATATTTCCATTTTATTAAAAACTCATGGAGGAAAAATTAGTTGATTCATTGAAGAATCTGATTTCAGGGAAGGTTACTGCGGAAAAGGAATTCCTTGATTTTTATTCTCTCGACTCAAGTGCTTATTCAAAAAGGCCCAGACTGATTGTATTTCCCAAATCTACTGATGATGTCAAAAAAACCATCAGATTTGCTAAAAAAAGAAAAATTCCTATTTGTGCACGTGGAGGTTCTACTGGACTTGTTGGTAGTTCTCTGACAACAGGTATAATCTTAGATATGAAAAACTTCAACAAAATAAAATTATCTAAAAAACATGTAATCGTTGGAGCTGGGGTTAGTAAAGGTGAATTAGATTTAATTCTGAAACGTAACAAAAAGTTTTTAGGCCCAAATCCTTCTGTTGGTGCTTTCTGTAAAATTGGTGGAATGATTGCAAATAATTCAAGTGGCTCTAGGTCACTGAAATATGGTAGTGTGATAGATAATTTACTTGAAATAATCCTAGTTGATGGAAATGGCACAGAAATAATCCTTCCAAAAAATAAAACAATATCAAAAAAAATTGCTAAAATTTCTAATGAAACTGATCACCTATACCCTCACGTAACAAAAAATTCTGCAGGTTATAGACTGGACGTTGTAACTGAAAACAACTCTCAGAAAATTATCGCTGGTTCTGAATCTACACTGGGCATAATTGTTCAGGCAAAATTACGAATATTTGATATTCCAAAAAAACGTCAACTAACCGTTGTTGGATTTAACAGACTAGAGGATGCCCTCTATCTTGTTCCATACATTCTTCGCCTAAATCCCTCGTCTCTTGAATTTGTAGATGAAACCGTAATCAAAAACATTCCTCATAAATTCAAAGATAAACCAAAATGTCTTTTGATGATAGAATTTGACGCCAATGTAACTAAATCACAAAAAAATCTAGACTCCCTTATTCATAAATTCTCTATAATTTTCACTTCTAATAAAAAATCTGATGTTGAAAAATGGTGGTCATATAGAGATTCAGCATTATTCTTTACTTTAAAAAACATCCCAAAAAATCAACTTGTTCCTCACGTGATAGAGGATGCAACAGTACCTCCTGAAAATCTAAAATATCTTGTTACTTTTTTGAAAAAAATTACCAAAAAATATCGTCTAAAATTTGTCATTTATGGTCATGCTGGGAACGGAAATTTACACATTAGATTAATTTCAAATTCAAAACGAAATCTGGATAAACTACACAAAGAATTCTTTTCGTTTGTGATATCTTTGGATGGCACAATTTCTGGCGAACATGGTGATGGTATTGCTCGGACAAAGTATCTCAAATTACAATATTCTCCTCATCTTTTACAAAAATTTCAGTATATCAAGAAACAATTTGATCCTTCTGGAATTTTAAATCCTGGAAACATAATCTAAAGTCAAGCATCTGGGTTATTTTTGATAAATTCTTTCAATGCTATCTTTAGTGCAAGTGTTTCAATTTTTTGCGGTTTTTGACCTGCAAGAAAAAAATCAGTTGAATCTGTGTTTACAAGTATTGAACTTGCGCCATCTTCCATCTCAACTTTTGCAGTTGAACCGTGCTCTAAAATGTCGATAATTTCCATCAAATCTTCATGTCGTAGGTATAATGTTTTTTCATCATCATCTGTGTATAGCCATGTAATTCTACAACCTTTCTCGCCTGGCAGATATGGTGCTTCAATCTTGAAATTCTCTGACATGTTTATACAATATTTTTCGACTTGAAAAGTCTATTCAATATTTTCTTCCTAGTCTGTTAATTCTAATCTTTAGTCTTTAAAATGGACAGCAATAATCCAAAATAAGTTGGACATACTGCAATTAGCTGAAGAATATTACTACTACACGTTTGCTGTTGTCTTTGCTATTGGTCTTTTACAAGGCGCAATACTTGCTCGTGGAATACGACGTAAATTTCCAAAATTAAAGAAATATGCAAAAGGAGTCTCAATTGTAATTTTAATTCTATTTTCAATTAATGCAGCTGGAAACATATCAAAATTTGCTGAACCTCAAAAAGTTGAATTCACTGAATTTGTTATGCCTGAAACCCCTGAGGCTGCATTTCTCTTGCTTATTGATGTACTTGGATTGAATGCTGGAATAATTGCAATCTCTGGAATTTTCATATCTATCACACTGATACTATTATTTCGGTTTGCTGAACTAAATCCTCTTTCAAGATATTTTGTGTTTACAATTAGTGTGATAGTATTCATTATCGCATTGTTAGGACGATTCACTGATTATGTCCCGACAACTTTCCAAATAATCCTGTATGTGATGTATCAACTTGGTATGACTTTAGGAATATTTGTTGTAATGCGACGACGTGAAAATGATCCTTTGAACGATTTTAACTGATTATTTTTCTAAGAATGTTTTTAATCCTGCACATCTATTTCGTATGGTTACTTCTGTAACCCCTGAGGCTTCAGAAATTTCTTTTTGGGTTTTGTTTCCTCCTTCTGAAATACATGCAAGATATAATGCTGCAGCTGCTAATCCTGTAGGATCTTTTCCTGCTACGACTCCAATCTTTTTTGCTTTTCTTAGAATCTCCACTGCTTTTCGTTTTGTTTTTTCTCCTAATCCTGCAACACTTGCAATTCTTGGAATTCCATTAACTGGGTCTGCTACTGGTACTTTCAAGTCTAATTCTCTAAATACAAGTCTATAACATCTGGCTACATCTTTTCTTCTAATGTTTATTCCATCTGCCACATTATCTAATGTTCTTGGTGTCTCTGTGTCTCTACATGCTGCATATACACATGCTGCAACTAGTCCTTGTATTGAACGTCCTTTTACGAGCTTTTTCTCAATGGCTTTACGATAAATATATGCGGCTTTTTCAATTACGGCATCTGTTAAAGATAACTTATCTTTCAATTTATCCATCTCACTTAGAGCCTGTCTCAAATTTTTATCGGTAGATGAATGAGCTTGTGATCTGCTGTCCCATGTTCGTAATCTGTCAATTGATTGTTTCATTGCAGATGTTAGAGGTTTTCCTGTTGCATCTTTATTTACTGCACCAATTACTGTTGATAATCCCATATCGTGCATTGTAATTGATGTACCTGTACCTGTTCTACTTTTGTCTACTCCGTCATTTGCAAATGATCTCCATTCTGGTCCTGATGCTTCACTACCTTCTGATAATACAATACCGCATGTCTTGCAGACAATTTCGCCTGAATTATCGTCTGTAATTAGGGTGGTTTTGTTACAAGAAGGGCATCTTTGCTCACTAGATGATTTCAACTATACATATTCTACAAATCAACTTAATATCATTTCACAACTAATCTTCTGGTTAATAGTATGTCTCTTCTTGTTAATGATTCTGAATTATTAGAACAACCAGCGAAACTCTTTATTCATACATGAAAATATTTTCTGTATGGTAACAAAGAAGCCAAAAGTTGTCGGCGTTGAAGTCCTCAAAAAAAATGGATTAGATGTTGATAAACTAGTGAAACTTCTCATCACAAATGCATCTGTGGAATTTACTGCATACTATTACTTCACAAACCTCAGAATGCATGCTACAGGCATGGAAGGAGAAGGAATCAAGGGGATAATTGAAGATGCTCGTCTTGAAGATCTTAGTCACTTTGAATCCTGTATTGAGAGAATTTTCCAGTTAGGAGGAAGTCTTCCAAATGATGCACAAGCATTTATCAAAATGTCTGGTTGTGAATTTTTGCAATTGCCAAAAAATCCGACAGACATCAAAGGAATACTAGAAAAATGTCTTAAAGCAGAACAAGGTGCAATTGTAAACTGGGATAAAGTTTGTAAAATGACTCTTGGTAAAGATCCTGCAACTTATGAGATTGCAAAAGACATCTTGATGGAAGAAATTGAACATGAAAGTTGGTTCTTAGAGTTGTTGTATGGAAGACCTTCTGGTCACATGCGACGTAAGTTCTCAGGAGAACGTCCTCACACTCAAAAACACTCTAGAGCACTTGGTTAATCGTTTTTCAAAACTATTGAACCAGTGTTTATTTTTTTATCTACATCTAAAATACAATATGCATACTGTGTGCTTTTCATACTAGGATACATTATGCTATTTGGATCATTGCTATGTTTTAGACCTATTCCATGACCTAACTCATGTGTCATTATGTATTCGACTGTGTCCACATGAAATAGTTGGAAATTTCCATCACAACCATATCCGCCTAACGCTACTTCTACAATTCCTTTACCAATATTTGCATGTCCCAAAACACCTTCTCCCAAATCTCGTACTACCCATGTGACCCATAGATTTGCATCTGCTTTCATCTTAGTTGTTACAAAATGTATCTTAACCTCTTTTCCATCGCTTGCATTAAACTCGGTTTCTTCCCACATCTTGAAAGAGTCTACCAATGTACTGACATGATCTAATGGTAATCCTACTGGCTGCTCATTGACATAAATCTTGTATTCTAAATGATAGACGTCATCGACAAGGACATATTCTGGATTTGGAAATCCTTGGTTTCCAATTTCAACTTGTTGATCATAGTTCCATTTCTCATAATCTCTAAGAAATTTCTTAATCACATCATTGCTTGGATTTGGATATTCGATGTATCTCTTATCCTGATTTACTGTCTTCTCTATTCTATCTAAATATCTGGCAAATTCCCACTCATTTCTATCTTGAATTTTCTTTTCCTCTTCAGTTAATTTTTGACTATCTGGTAAGTCAATAACTAGTAATCCGTTATCTATCAAAAAATCAATCCCTTTCAAAAACTCTTCATCTGGTATCTTGTCTGTAGCCCACCACCCTGCAGTGTTTTTTATCCACGTTGGAACTGTTTCAGGAATGTTTAATGTAAACACTTCAGGCTTTTCAACTTCATTATATGGATATTTTTTTACTGTATTAGTTGCAAACTCGTAATAATTTTCTACAATATGATTCTCAGGTTGTAACTCATATGCTTGTTCAAAATACATTAATGCTTGTTTATACTCTCCAAAATTTCCAAATCCTACACCTAATCCAACTAATGCTGAAATGTTTTGAGGATCTTGCTGATTAACTTTGTAAAATTCTAATATTGAACTTTTATGTCTCTCTAGATTGCTTAATGCAATTCCTTTCATTAGTAGTGTCTTCTTGCTTGTAGGTGAAATATCTAAAATCTCATCATAAATCTCGATTGCTTGGTGATATTCTCCTAACATAAAATGGTCATTTGCTTTTTTGTACATGACTGGTATTTCTTTACTCTCTTGAGCATATCCTGTGGTCAATGTAGGTGAAAAAAGCAACATGACGGTGAATGTTAAAACAAAAATCACTTTCTGAGATTCTCGCATATTCTTTTCAAATTTTTTTCAAAATTAAATGATTCTACAAATATGGTCTACTGGATATTATTCTAAGACTACATCTCCAACAAAAATTTTCTTTATACCTTTACTTGTTTTTAATTTCAGCGCTCCATCATTATCAATACCTTGAGCCACTCCTGAAATTTTTCCATCAGATGTATTGATAGAAATTTTCTTACCAATTTTATCTGCTTTTTTTGTCCATTCTTTAACGATTTTTGCTTTTTCACCTTTGTTTAATTGGATTAATATTTTTTCAAACTGTACGAGAAATTCTTTTAGTAAAATTTTAGGTGGAGTGTTGTCATCCTTTTTCCTAAGTGAATTAACTCCATAGAAATTTGCACTCTTTGATAATCTTTTTTCAATTTTTTTTGCATCTATGTCGAAATTAATTCCTATTCCTAAAATTAGATAATCTATATTATTTGCCTGAAATGATGCATCTACTAACATCCCTGCAACCTTTTTTCCATTCAATGTTATGTCATTTGGCCATTTGACTGAAACATCTATGTTTAATGTATTCTTGATTGCTTTTGCTAATGCTACTGCTCCTGCAATTGGTACAAGCGTGGATGTTGATACGTCAAATTTAGGGTGAATGATTAATGAAAACCATATTCCTCCTTTAGGCGATGTCCATTTTCTATCCAATCTACCTTTCCCTGCTGTCTGTTTTTCTGCAATTACTATGGTGCCATTTTCTTTTTCATCTAACGCTATTTGTTCTGCAAAATTTTGTGTAGAATCAATCTCTTCAAAATAATAAACTCTCTTTCCAACAGTTTTTGTTTTCAGATCTTTTGTTATTTCCCAGGGAAGTAATTTTTCAGTCTCACTGATTAATCTATAACCCAATTTTTGTTTTGATTCAATTTTGTATCCTAAGGATTGAATTTTTTTGATATGCTTCCAAACTGCAACTCTGCTAATTTTTAGTACATCGCTGAGATCTTCACCTGATAGATATTCTGAATCATGCGTCTGAAAAAATGATAACACCTTCACTAATCCAATGTTGTCAAACGAGGTGTATGACATTAGAAGCCTATGTCGATGTCGTATCCGCCATCGTCGCCCATGTCGGAACCATCCATATCTTCTGAACCGTCGTCCATTCCTTGCATATCTTCTGCTGGAATGAAGCTTCCCATACTTGCCCCAATCATACTAAACATCATACTAAACATCATCACATCAATAATTCCAAACATCATCATTGTCGGCAAAAATGATTTGTCTTCTTTGAGTTTCTGTTCCAACTCTTGCTTGTTTCCTGATTTGTATGTATTTTCCAAATTATTCCATTTGTCTTGTAGATTCTTTAACTGGCGTTCAAATTCTCTGTATCCGTCTTCTGTTGGTCTGATATCGATTTTTGTCCCAAGCCATCCTTTTTTCTCTTCGACTCTTATCAACCCTGAGCCTTCTAACTTTTGCAAAATTAGTTCCAATTCTTTTGGTTCGATTTTTGCTTCTTGAGAAATCTTATTGAATTTGGTGTGACCTCTACTAATCATTCCAAGAACAACTGTTTCTTTATTTTCTTCATCCATGATATACTAAATCCTATAATTTCTTTTAAAATATTGCCTAAAAATGTAATTGAATTTTATATTATGAAAACATAGCACTTCTGTGAGTAATACCAAGATTATCCCTATTTTCCCACTCGATCTAGTCTTATTTCCAAATCAAGATCTACCTCTTAGAATATTTGAACCACGATACAAACAGATGGTTGATGATTGTATGGTTGGAGAAAAAGAATTTGGTATATGTCTTGGTCATGAAAGTGCAACCATCTCAAACTGGCAAGCACCTTATGATATTGGAACAATTGCCAAGATAATTGACTGTAAGGATGTGGATTCTACAAGTGGACATCTCTTCGTAAATGTTAGAGGCAGAAGAAAATTTCGTGTTATACGTCTAATTTCTCCCTCTCTTGAAAAATCTGAAAATTATGATCCTTTCACAATTCATGGAATACGAAGCGTTGAACAATCACATCATGATGTTGGTGTTGAAAAAAAGATGTACATTCAAGCCGAAGTTGAGATGATATCTGACATTGAAGATTCAATTTCATTAGTTGACTGGGAAACTCTTGTTGAAAAATGGAAACAAAAAATTAAGAAAACATCTGGAAATTCTGAACTGACATCTCATCAACTTGATCATGTCTTAGAACAATATTATTTGAAAACTGAAACTCCTACCATGGAATATGTTCATTCATTATGCGCTCTAGCCTCTGAAACTCCTTTAGATCTACAACCTATTCTGGAATGCACCAGTATGGATCAACTACTTGAAAAATCCGCAAAACTCCTAGAATCTGATATAAACTCTGAGTAATTTCAAACCTAAAGTTCATAAACGATGAAAAACTATGAGCTAAAATTCGGAAACACATCATGGAAAAATTTGGAACCTTAGAATTTGTATTGGATCGTTATTCTGGCACATGGTGCTGGAAAATCTCGGGAAATCGTGCTGTCAACATGGTCTCAAAATTAATCCCGCGTGGGTGGTATGGAGATAAACCCGACGAAGTTATTGTCTCTGACAATGATGAAAACACAAAAAAATTAAAAATGATTGATGATCGTTATACTTTTGAAATATTATCCAAATCCGTCTGGAAACGAAAAATTGCACCACTTACAATTAAGAAAGCCAAAGTACCTAAAATTGAAAAATTACAACAAGCTACTCCTAGCAAACAATTCAAGGGAAACCTTTTGGATTTCCAAAGGGAAGGTCTGGACTTCTTAATCAAATCAAGTGGTAACGCACTCCTTGCTGATGAAATGGGTCTTGGTAAAACTGTTCAAACCTTGGCATACATCTCAAAAGAAAAGAATTCTTTTCCTGCCCTAATTGTAGCACCTCTTGTTACTCTGACAAACTGGCAAAGGGAAATTGAAAAATTCTTAAAGAAAAAAGGGAAAAATGGTAAAGTTATTGAAAATGAAGTTCCATCTAGTACGATGATTCGAAATGGAAAACAAGCCGACATCGGTGAATATGATTTCTACATAATTAATTATGAACTATTACACAAAAGATTACCTGATTTAGTAAAACTTGGAATTCGTTCAGTCGTTTGTGATGAGGTACAACACCTTAGATCAAAAACCACCCAAAAATATGCTGCCGTCAAAGAATTGGCAGCACTTGAAAGTGTAAAGTATCGAGTTGGCTTATCTGGAACTCCAATCTACAATCGTGGTTCAGAGATTTGGCCAATAGTTGATATCTTAAAACCAGGTCTGCTTGGAAGCTTTAAAGAATTTTGTGAATACTTTTGCTATGTAAATGAAAAAGGTAAGGCAATAGTTCTTGAAAATAAACGTGATACATTACGTAATCAGTTAACAAAACATGTTATGTTGAGAAGGAAAAAATCTGATGTTTTGAAGGAATTAAAAGATAAGGTTCGTTATCCTGAAATGATTCATGCAGATGAAAAATTCTATAAAGCAGAACTAAATAAAATTTGGAAAAAACTTGAAGAAGAACAAAAGTATGCTGAATCTGCATTTGATAAATCTGCTTCATATCACAGAGCAATTGAAAGTGAACGACAAGCTGCTGGTCTTGCAAAATTAAAACATGTGACTGACTTTGTAAACAATATTATGGAAATTGAAGAAAGCGTTGTTGTATTCTGTCATCATAAGGCAATTCATAATTTACTCCATAGCAGTCTTTCTGAATATGAACCTGCATCTATAATTGGTGGTCAAACTGATGTTGCTAGACAAAGAGAAATTGACAGATTCCAAAAAGGACACACAAAATTAATGATTGCTGGTCTTAGAGCCGGAAATGTTGGTATTAATTTAACAAATGCAAAATATGTCATATTTGCTGAACTTGATTGGAGTCCTGCAATCCATCGTCAAGCTGAAGATCGTTTACATAGAATTGGCCAGAAAAACACCGTCTTTGCATATTATTTGGTTGGTAAGGGAACTTTGGATGAGCATGTCGCAGAAATCTTAACTGATAAAGAATTTGAAATTGATTCTATACTGGATAAACAAGGAGAATCCTTTGAAAATAAAGAAAAGGCAAAAATGATTCTTGCCCAAATTCATGATAAACTTGGACCTAAACTTTAATCCGAATATTTTTTAATATATGATATCATAATTATTCATGGATTTTATGCTAGAAGAAGAAATGATTGATCTTCTTACATTCTGTCTACAAAATCCTGATTCAGATGAAATAGAATCGAAAAAATCTAGACTGAAAGAAATTGGCAAAGAGCTCTTTGATGATGGCGGTGTTGATGCCATGGAGAACTTCTTTTTTGCTGTAGAAAACAGAATTGAAGGTGAGATTGAAAAATCACCCAAACCTTTCCGTTCCTTATGGAATGGAATATCTGATGAGTGGAACTATCAGTAGAAAAATTTCCTAAAAAAGATATTTTGATGTTCAGTTATGCTTTACCAATTCTGAACATCGAAATGCCACATGTTGGGCATGTACCTTTTGTTGCTGGTTTTCCATTTTTCATGGTTACAGCTTGGGTACCATTCATTTCTCTTTTGTCTCTGCATTTTACGCAGTAACCTATTACCATGTATCTCCAACTGATCTCTCTTATTAGCAAAAACCTGTTAATTTTTTTCAACACTTTTGGTTATTTTCAGGCGTGATTTGGAGTCCTTATTCGACCAAATAGAATCGTTTACGTTATATTTTATCTAATGATGAATTGACTTATGAAAACAGTCACTTTTTCCATTTTGTTTTTACTCTTAGTTTTTCCTATTTCGGATGCATTTGCTGATGAATTGACTTTAAACATAGACAAAACCATCTATGAAAAATCTGATTTTATTTCAGTATGGGGCACCAGTAGTTTTGACTCTGTTTTCATTTCTATAAAAGATCCTGATGGAAATAATGTTTGGAATGAGAGTCTAAAACCTAATGATGAAAACAAATTTTCTACATTGATCATAGCTGGGATTGGAGGCTGGCAGACTAGTGGAAATTATCTTGTTATTGTTGAATCTGGTAATGATGTTGCCAATGCAAAATTTTTCTATGACTCTGGTGCTCAAGTAAATCCTCCTTCTGCAGTATCTGACTATTATGTGAGTCCAGAAGATCTATACTTGACATTTGCTATTGCAGTAATAATTGTAGCAGGAGTTTTCATTTATCTTGCAAGACATATCATCTTAAGAAAGAAAACAAGTTATGATGATGTAAAATTAGATTCTAAAAAAGATCGTGATTATGAAAAATATCACTCCGAATGGTCTGAAGAAGAAATTTTTGGTTCTAGAAAACAAAATACTGATGCCAAAGAGTTTCGTGAAATGTATAATGATAATTCATTACCAAATTACTATTTGATATTGGGGCTAACAAACGATTCTACACAATCTGAAATTAAAAATCAATATAGAAAACTTGCAAAACAATATCATCCTGATAGAAACAAAGATTTCTTGGATATTGAATTGAAGGCAAGAATGGAAGATAATAAAGAAATTCGTTTAATTGTTAATCTGACAAACAGTATGCAGAA
>LUPB01000055.1:0-3073 GCA_001627235.1 Nitrosopelagicus sp. REDSEA-S31_B2
TTTTACTAGTATATGGTGCAATTGAAACATTTGTTTCATTTTTAGAGGGAAAACAAAAGGGTGCATTAGCTGTTGGAACAGGGTTAGCATTGTTAGCATTTGGAGAATTCATTGCATGGTATTCGTTAGTTTTTCCAGAATCAATACTTTATTCAGTTTCAATTTTGTTGAAGGTGTCTGGATTAATTTCATTATTCCTTCCAATCTCAAGACTGCCATTAAGAAAAGTGAAATTTGATGATTTAGATGATGACGATGAAGATTTGAAATTTGATGATTTAGATGATGGAAGATTTGGAAAATAGGCGTGAATAATTCAGAGTCAAAAAAGTTTACCCTCTTTGTTGATTCATTAGATTGTATAAGATCATAGGATGATCGATTGAAGATTTGCTAAATGGGCGTATATCGAAAACAAATAGAAATCGTAGGAGATATTCTATATGCTGCAGATGAGCTCACAATTGATCATAATGGTGCGTCAATTACAAAATTAATTCAGAAAGCAAATATCTCACATTCCAGAATTTCAAAAATTTTAACAAATTTAGTTTCGCAGGGATTGTTAGAGCAAGTGGATTCAGAACGAGCATGTCGTTATAAAATAAGTATGAGTGGTAGAGATTTCTTAAAAGAATACAAAAGATTTTCTGAATTTACAGATAACTTTGGTTTAACAATCTAAGAAAATCAAATAACATAATTATTCGTATAGAGTGAATTATCCATGGAAATTGTTTCATGTGATGAGAAGGGAATTGAAAAAATTGTAAATGCCTATGAAAATGGAGGTATTATTGCATTTCCTACAGATACGGTTTATGGTTTAGGATGTAATCCATTCAATAGTGATAGTACATCTAGAATTTTTGAATTAAAAAACAGAGATGGTGGGAAAAAATTTCCAATTTTGGGCATATCAAAGAATGAATTAGAAAAAATCGTGGAGTTTAATTCAAACGCAGAGAAAATTGCAGAAAATTTTTGGCCTGGACAGGTCACATTACTACTTCCAATTAGAAAAGAGATAGCAAGTAAGATTGAAAATAATGGAAAGTTGGCAGTAAGAGTACCAGGAAATGAATGTGTTTTATCAATTTTAAAACATTGTAAATTAATTGTAGGAACAAGTGCAAATATTTCAGGAGAAAAATCAATTTTAGATTCAACAGAACTAAAGATGAAATTACCTAACGTGGATGTTTTAGTAGATGGTGGGAAAATTGTTAGTTCAGGAGAATCAACAATTATTGATTTTGTCAATGGGAAATTAAAAATAATTAGAGAAGGATCTGTATCAAAAGAGAATATAGAGAAAATATTATGAATTTGATCATTACCTGTCAGAGAAATCTTGAAGATCCAACTATTTTGGAGATTCAAAATATGTTAGAACGGTTTGGAGATACTGAAGCAATAATTGAAAAAACTGTATTTTCAGGAATTATTCAGGTTCAGACATCGCTTGATAATATCAAAGTAATAGATAATTTTAGAGAAATTATTGATGATGAACCATGGTTAATCAAGTATTGTTCTAGAATTATTCCAATACAAAAAGAATGTGAATCAAAATTAGAGGAGATAACTAAAGTAGCAATTGAGTTATCAGAGATAATGAAAGATGATGAAACTTATAGAATTACTATAGAAAAAAGACATTCATCATTACATACAAAAGAGATTATTTCCAGTATTGCAGATTCCATATCAAACAAAGTATCATTAGAAAATTCAGATTGGGAAATTGTTGTTCAAGTTTTAAGAAACAAAACAGGAATTAGCGTTATACCTCCAGATACAATTCTAAGTGTAGATAAACAAAAACGAGTGGAATTAGATTAGTATTGATGCTTTTTCAACTAGAAGATCAATAAGTGGAGCTTTTGATTCAATTGAGTTTAAGGTTTGACTTGATATATTGAAGTGTTTTTTTATAAAATTTTGATTGTCTTTTTTGAAAATTATATCCAAATCATCACGAAGTGATTCAGATAATTTTTTTTGTAATGATTTGTTTCCTATTGCAATTAAGATAAAATTTTGATTTGAGGATAAACCAACATTTTTTATCGCATCACTGATTTGAGTAGTATTTGCAAATCGTAGTAATAGATCAGTTTCAAGTTTTTCAGATAATAACTGATTTTTGAGTTTTTTATTTACAGATATTGAGATGATTTTTTTTGCATGTTCTTTATCAAGAATAAATCTAGAGGAGATTGCTTGTAATTTTAATTTAGGAAATTTTTCTCTTAATGATATCAAGTAATCTTTGTTTGAGTTTGATTTATTGATTTCAAACAAACCAATTTGATGATTATTTATGATGAAGCTTACATTTGTTTTTGAACCACCATGAATAATTGGAATGATGTTTACAATATCATTGGAATTTAATTTTGTATCAGTGCCATCAAGAGCTGAAGAATCAACACCGTTTACGGCTATCAATAGATTTTTTCCATCAAAGTCGGGTGTGTTTTCGGGTTTATGTTCAATAAGATATGTAATTAATTCAGATATAGTATTGAGATTTTCAGATATGTTTAATGAATCAGTCTGAAAGGATTTTCGTGCTCCACCAGTGAAATTAACGGTAGTCATGATGATTGATAATTATTGTTAAATTAATTGATTTTGTTATTCAGACTTTGATTCATCAACTATTTCTTCAGCAGTAGTTTTTTCTTCAGAAACAACAGGTTCTGGTTCTGAATCTACTTCAACTTCTTCAGCAGATTCTGGATCTGAATCTACTTCTTCAGTTACTTCAGTTTCTTGTTTTTTAGATCTAGATTTTTTTCGTTCTTGAGATTTCTTTTCATTTTCGATAATCATTTGTTTTCGTTCTTCAAATTTTGCTTGTCTTTGAAGCATTTTTGTAATGTATCCTGCAATCTCGTTTTTGAGACCTTTAGAACGGATTACTGTAATTTCATTCAGTGTTTGTTTGTTTGTTGAGAAATCAGTTCCGAAACGTTCAGAATATTCATTCAGAACTTCATTTGAGAGTCGTTTTATTCTATCCACTAGCAGTTTGATTTTTTGGTTTTTTATATATGTACCATCA
>LUPB01000055.1:3126-8089 GCA_001627235.1 Nitrosopelagicus sp. REDSEA-S31_B2
AGAGGTCCATATGAAACAAAATAGCCATTATCCATTGCAGTTCTCAATTGAGATTTATTTCCATCAAACCAATGTAGTAAGATTCCAGGTATTTTGTAGGAAGGTAATATTTCAAAAATATCAGATAATGTCTTTCTAGAGTGTATAGATACAGGTTTGTTGAATTTTTCTGCTAAAGACAATTGTTTTGAGAAAACCTCTTTTTGTACATTCCATTCATCATCAGTATCAATGTATGTTCTATCAAGTCCAATTTCACCAATTCCAGAAATGACTTTATTATTTTCTTCAATCAAATCATAAACAGGTTTAGATTCTTTTTGTGCCATTTCTGGATGGATTCCAATGAAGGGTAAGACGTTTTTGGATTTTTCATAAAGATTCATTGTTTCATTAGAAGTTTCAAGATCCATGGAAACACAGCATGCTTTGATTTTTAACAAATCCATGTAATTGAGAATCATATCCATATCAGATTTGTATTCAGGATCTGAGAGATGAATATGGGCATCGTAAATCCAGCTCATGACATGTGTTAGATTTTTTCACTAAAAGTATTTTATCGCCAATTTTCCTCATAATTGTATGAAAACATCTGATTTGGGAGTTTCAGCAATGTATAGAATTTTGAAAAAAGCTGGAGCTGATAGAGTCAGTGATGAGTCAGCTGATGAGTTGAGAAGAGTCATAGAGGATATTGCAACAGAGATTGCAAAAAATGCCGTAGATATGAGTAAACATGCAGGTAGGAAAACAGTCAAAGCTGAAGACGTTAAATTGGCTTCTAAAACATCTGGAAAGATTTGAAGTAAAGAGTTTAATTGCAAATATTCATTTTTTTCATTGGTGACGTGGCAGAGCGGTTATGCGTGAGCCTGCAAAGCTTATCTAAAGGGGTTCGACTCCCCTCGTCACCTTTCTGCTTTTACGTTTCCTGCCATCCAAGGATGTAAGGTACAAAAGTAAGGATACATTCCAGGCTCTTCAAATGTGTAGGTAAATATTCCATATGGATCCATATGACCACTGTCAAACAAGTCAGTAGGTTCTTCATAACTTCCACTAGTTACACTGTGAAATGCTGAATCTTCATTTAACCAAATTACAGGTTCATCAACTTTTGCAACATAGTATGATGGGATGTAACATTCAGGATGAGGTCCACATGCAGGTCTTGCAGCTTTTACAGGAATTGTAATTGTGGCATCAATTTCTTCAACAGTCTCAATCTCAACAGTTTCTGTTTGAGTAGTTTCATCACCCATTTGGGAGACTGCAGTAATTATGCCAATAATTACGATAATTGGAATGATAGCGATTTTCTTATTCACGCTTTAGGTCGTCCGCGTTTCTTTTTAATTCTTAGTAAGGTTATCTCATAATCACCCTATTCTTCTTAAGGATAAACTAAACCAAATAACAAAAATGCCACCTAAAGGAGCAAATCTCTTAGAATATAGTGAACAAGGACGCGATATTCTTTCAAAATTTTCCAGTGCACCACTAGAAGGATTTGCTACACATTCCGTGGACGTAAGCATTAGTGAGTTCATGAAGGATTCAAACACAACAGTGGAGAAAGGTCGTGATTATCTTTTATGGCATTTGATTAACGTTGAAGAGGTATTACAAGACATTGCAGAAAATGCAATAATTGATGGAGGGTATGATGAAGGAATTGATGCATTTCTTGTAGATTCTGATGAAAAAAGAATTAGGTTATTTCAATCAAAGTATGGTTCTGCTCATTCTATAGGAGCAATTGATCAATTCATTCAGGATGTAGCACGATTAAAAGAAAAAGAACAATCCAAACTAAAAAGAGATGAATTACAATATCTCTGGAAAATTCTTAACGATAAGAAAATGAAGGTGGATTTAGTCTACATTACTGACCAATGTGTAGATGATTATCAAAATGATAAAGTCAGAGTTATGGGAAGACAGCAGGTATATCAGACATTATGGGAACGAATCAAAAAGCCTGCCAAAGGTCAGAATGCAAGTTTAAGAATTCTCAAACAACCACTAGAACATAAAAATGCTAAGATGTGTGTAGTATCTGCTTTTGATTTAGCAGAGCTGGTAGAGAAAAATGAACATTATATTTTTGAATCAAATATTAGAAAACATTTAGGCGGAAAAGGCTCCATAAATAAAAAAATCTCAACTACACTTGAAGATGATCCACAAAATTTCTTTGAATGGAATAATGGAATTACTATAACAGTAGACGATGTATCAATCAAAAATAATGAACTATACCTAAAAGGTGCTCAGATTGTTAATGGAGCACAAACATCAAAGAGTATTCTGGATAAGAAGAAAAAGGCAAACAATGTTGATGCCGAAGTATTAGTCACAGTAATTAAAACAAAAGATGAAGAACATCAAAGAAAAATTACAAAATATAGAAATTCACAAAATGCCGTTAAAGGCAAAGATTACGTTTCTTTACAGGATTACTTTGTATCAATTCATCATATGCTAGCAACTAGACTTGATTATTGTTTTGAGCATCAACAAGGATTATGGCTAAATCTTTCTGCAGCAGAAAAGACAAAATTTCAAGGAGATGAGACATACAACAAGTATTTGCCAGATTCAAAAGATAGATGTAGAATAAAAGATGATTCAGCTATTGCATCATTTGTTTCATATTTTGTTCAAAAACCAAATGAGGTCTATGGAGGAATTGCAAAATATCTTCCAAATGGAGCAAAGTATGAGAATGTATTCAATGATGAATTAGAATGTGATTACAGATACTTCCTATTTCCACATTTGATTCGAGAATTTGCCAAGAATCAACTAGGTTATGATAGAAAAAATACTCAAAATAAGAATAAGAGATATGCACAAAGTCTGTTTGTTGCAGTTACAGCAAGAATCATTCACAAAAATATTCTCTCAAAGCATGATGATTTCAAAAGTGATATTTCGGAATTAGAGAAAATAATGAAAAATTTTGGATTATGTGAAAAGATTCTACACGTAGCAGACAAAGTAGTTACAAAGTTCTTGGAAGATTCAGCAGTTGAAACGAAGATTGAAGAATCAAACACTGCTCACAACTTCTTTTCAAACCAAGTGTATGGTAACGATATGCTAAAAATTATTGATAGAAAAATTGGTCAGGAAGAAGAAGAGATTGGATTTATCAAGAAAACAATTTTTGGTATTTAGAAGAAGGTAACAATCCGGCCAGTGTAAAATCTTGCAGGAGGTTACATTGACCAGACTATTACCGATCCTCGTATGACATAGTAGTATTTAACGGCATTTTTTTCGGCAAATGGTTTTATAACCAAATTGATTCGGTGAAGTTGTATGACAAAGTGTGCACTATGTGATGAAGATGTCGGAAATGCTCCTTACAATCCAATGCCAGAATGGAAAATCAAGGGACAATTATGCGGCAAATGTTATTCAAGTAAACTTGAAGAACATTATCCAGGCGACCACATCAGAGTCAACCGATTAAACGAAGAAGATTAATCAGTTTTATTGTATTTGTGACGATTAAGACAATTCCATGCTAATGCATCATCTTTTACATCAGATTCTGTTAGAAATTTGATATTTGTTACAACTTTTTTCTTTTTTAGAACATTTAGCTGAAATGTATCAAATTTTGTACAGTCACAAACTTCGTACAGACATGCATTATTCTCATCATGATCATCTTTTCTGTGTCCACAATCACATATTGCATCATCTTTTACTTTTTTTATATCTCTAGTATAGATTCCAAAGCGCATGTATGCACTTCCTTGATGGCCCTTTTTGAAACGCTCATAGTTAGCCGATTGTGGTACAATTTTGTAAAAATACTTGTTAGTATCAGGACGCCTCGAATCAGCACCCATTATGAACCAGTAATCATCACCAATTTCCACAAAACGGATCTTTATTGTATGATCGTTCCACCAATGCATCGTTTCATACCATAGATCACTTGCAGGTTTTCTCTGATCAAACATTAAAACTAGGTTCATTCTAATGTCAAAATAGCGATATGCAACTCCTAGGAAATCATCATACCAAGAGATCGAGGGATTTTCAGACACGATTACCAAATAAAATTTGCCTATTTATCTCATCAGAGACTGAGTAATACTCTTATATCTCATGAGAGAATTCGTAGTTATATGACCTATAGAACCAGTATGCAAATTGTAGCAGATGTATTGACAGTTACTGAACAGACTGGTCAAGAAGGCATCAAAACTACATCACTTCTAACAAAGGCTAATCTATCACATTCCAGATTAGAGAAATTTGTAAAGAATCTAACAGGTGCAGGATTGATAAACAGAATCGAATTTGACGGAAAACACACTTTTGTCATAACCGAAAAAGGTAGACAATACCTAGAGTCATATCAAAAGTTTTCAGATCTTGCTGGATCCTTTGGTTTAGATTTGTAATTTTATTTTTTCTTGAATTTCTTTCTTCTTTCACGTCTAAGTTTTTGTTGTTCTTTACGTGATTGATATGAACTATAAAGAATGATTACTATTGCACCGCCAATTGAGACATAAAACAAACCAATGAATGGTTCTTCACGTAAACCACCTTCAGTTGGATTGACAAATGCAATTGGGATCCCTATTAACATACAACATAGGATCACCATTAGGTACTTGTTCATAATAATAGCAAATCATTAAATCATTTATCTGTTTTATCATTTTAGATGTCCAAAATATTAGATTTAATCGGATTAGCGTTAATTGGAGGAACAATTGTTTCATTTATTCCAGGATTAATACCAAATATGGAAGGAGGTCTCAATCCAGTTTTCTGGGGATGTGCAATAGGTGCACTTGCAATTATAATTTACAGAAAACAACAAAGAAAGAAACAAGATCAAAATTTATCAAAATAGATCAATAGCTCAATCAAAACTACACCGGCAGATCTATAAAGGACCATTCAAACAATTTTTTGGGGAACATGG
>LUPB01000056.1 GCA_001627235.1 Nitrosopelagicus sp. REDSEA-S31_B2
GAGTATGGTGACCAAATTTTGATTTCTTTTCTTATTTTATTTTTAATTCCATCATATTCGCCCTGATTTAGGGCGGTCTGAATTTTTCTAGTAAACTCTGGTCTACAATCTGGATACTTTGTATCTCCTTTTTGTGCTCCATATGCTACCAATTCTGCATTTAAGGTAAATGCCCATGCTGTGGCAATTGAGAGAAATATTGCATTTCTGATTGGAACCACAATAGAATATTCAAAAGAACTGGGCATCTTTTTCTTTGTACTGGTTAGAACGTTACTTTCACCGTACAATTCCTTCATGAAACCAATATCGAGAATTTTGTGCTCCTTTAGTTTGAGTAACTTTGCTATGCGCTTTGCAGCCTTTATCTCCTCAGATGCTCTCTGACCGTATGCAAATGTAATCCCATAGAGTTGGTATCCTTTTTTCAAATATGATACCATACATGCTGAATCTAAACCTCCACTGAGAATAATTACTGCTTTTTTCATTTGTTACCTTCTGATTACTGGACCTTTACTTGGTTTACAAACAAAAACTTTGGATTCCTTTCTTGCAGCTTTGAATCCACGTTTCATTGCATTAGAAATTTTCTTTGAATCATGTTTCTTGTCTGTAAATGCAATAACTGATGGTCCTGCACCACTGATTGTAACTCCATATGCACCTGCTGCTAAAGCATTCTTCTTCACTTTATCAAATCCAGGAATCATATGTTTTCTTGCTGGTTCAACAATTACATCCTGCACTGATCTCCCAATCAATTCTGAATTTTTTTGTGAAAATCCTGCAACTATTCCTGATGCATTTGAGATGTTTTTCACCATATCTGATAATGAAACTTTTTTTGGAATTGCGCCTCTTGAAACTTTAGTTTTCTTTGCAGGCACCTTCAATTCTGGTACTGCTACGCACAAAACCAAGTCATTTGGAGGTTGCATCTTTACTACCTGCAATGGATTTGTTTTAACTATTACAAAACCGCCTAATGCTGAAGCTGCAACATTATCATAATGTATTGTGCCTGCACTAGCTTTTTCACCAATTCCAGCAAATTCAACCAATTCTGCATCACTTAATTTCAAATTGTATAGTTTGTTCATACCAACTGCACAAGCTGCAGCAGATGCTGCACTACTTCCCATTCCAAATCCTGCTGGAACATTCTTCTTTATTTTAATCTCTATTCCATCTTTTAGTTTGAATTTTTTTTTCATTGCAGAGACTACTAATCCTGCAGTATTTTTTGATGGGCTTAATGGAATATTATCTGAACTTACAATAACAACTCCTTTTCCTTTTTTTGTTAATACAACATTATCGTATAGCGCATCTAATGCCATACCAAATACATCAAATCCTGGTCCTAGATTTGCAGTAGAGCAAGGAGCACGAACAGTTACTGATTTTACCATTAGTCCTCTACCTCTTCGCCCAAGTTAATAGTTCTGCTTAGGGCACTTTGCAAATTTACCATTCCATCTCCTGTTGCATTAGATACAGGTATCATGTCTTGTTGAAAATCATTTCTGTTAATACTAGATAACATGTCTGAAACTAGAGAAAACGTATCTCCATTAAGCTCTCCTGCAAGATCTGCTTCTAATCGTGAGTCAGTACCTGACCAGCTTAACACCTGTTCCAATTTTTCTTGAATCAAATCGGTTTTGGTGATAACATTCACTGTTGGCAATCCTAATCGTAATCGTATTGATGTTGATAGTAACATGAGTGATACAAAGTTACTTGGAGTTGAAACCATTGTTCCATCAAACAAAAACAGGTTCATTTTTTCTTCAGCTTCAAAGTTTTGTACAAAGAAAGGACCGCTTTGTCTGTATGCAAACAGTTCAATCTGTCCTGGCGTATCAACTATTAGATAATCTGGATTAATTGTATCTGCTTCTTTTTGTATGTCGTCAATCTTTGTGGCAATCAAATCATTTGCCATTATCAATGAGCCATTTGATCCCAACTCATATTCTTCCATCAATGTATTGACATCCACATAATCTCTAACATCGATATCTGGTGAATACGGCAAACTTGCAACTCCGGGATCTAAATTTAGTGTAATTGGAAATGTGGCATTTTTTGCATAATATTCCTTAATTTTTGAAGTCAGTAACGACTTTCCTGCCCCTGCTGTGCCTGTAACAAAAATAACTTTCAATGGTTCGACAAAAATTCTTTTTTATTCGCTTATATTTGAATCTCTTAAAGCTTGAGCATTGAACTGGAGATTAGCAGTAATACCTGTAACCCTAATTCCTATCATAATTATTGCAATTCAGTTTGATATTGAAGCTGACGATGTCTTTGCAATCGGAGTCATACCTTTCACATTAGCTGTCATTGCAATAATGGCAAAACTTGGGTTACAAGGATTAAAACTTGCATACATTGCACGAACTTTTCTTGGTCCATTTGATTCTATAAAGCGATTAACTGCAATGCGTGTTGGTAGTGAATTTATCAAATTTACAACTCCAATGTTTGTTGGAGCAGAGTTTGCAGTAATTTACTACATGACAAAAAAAGGAATCTCAACATCAAAAGCATCTTGGGTTGCTCTATTAGACATTGTAACTGAGGTATTTGCTGCAGGTGTGCTTTCAATACTTGCAGGAATTTTAGCAATATATGCAGGTGCATATGTTGTAGGCGCTGTAGTTTTGGGAACAGCTGTTCCAATTACCGGATTGTGGATTGTATTATTCTTCTTGTCATCAAAACGTACATTTGCACTACCCAAAGTAATCTCATATCTTGTAACTACTCTGGGAAAAGAACGTGGCGAAAAATATGTTAAACAAACCAATGGTTGGATTGAAGACGTTTGTATAATGAGTAGAGAAAACCTTCACTCTAGTCAATCAAAAAAGGTATTCACTGTAGGATTTTTCGTATCAATTGTATCTTGGATTTGTTATGGAGTATCATTTTTGGTAATTGCAAATGGTGTAGGTTATGCAGTAGAATTTTTTGATTCAGTAATGGCAGTAATGGGTGCAAACGCAATTGCAAATCTACCTATTACTGTAGGCGGTTCGGGATTGGCAGAATTTGGAATAATTGCTTATCTAAATAATTTAGATCCATTCAATTTCGCAGCTGATGTTGATTCATTGCAATGGAATGCTGTGATTGGTTGGAGAATTGCCACATATTATGTACCAATTGCAGTCACATGGATTCTGTTGGTAAAACTGGCATTAAGTAAAATCAGTAAACCAAATTCTGCATAAGAAATGAATTTTGAAAATAAAGTTGTAGTAATTACAGGTGCATCTAGTGGAATTGGTGAAGCCGCTGCTGAACAATTTGCAAAAAAAGGTGCAAATTTAGTTCTGGTTGCAAGAAGAAAAGAAAAATTAGAACAAGTTGAGAAAAACCTTAGTAAATATTCAGTAAAAATTCTGATTTGTGTTTGTGATGTATCTGACAAAGATCAGGTAAAACAAATGGCTGAAAAGACAATTGAAACTTTTTCCAAAATTGATATTCTAGTAAATAATGCAGGATTTGTCATATATGGAAATGTCAAAGAATTATCCATTGAAGATATAGAATCTCAGATGAAAACAAACTATTTTGGTACAATTTATTGTACAAAGTCATTTCTACCACATTTTCTAAAACAAAATTTTGGTCACATTGTTAATGTAGCATCTGTTGGTGCAAGCTTTGGCGTACCTGGAATTGCTTCATATTGTGCAACAAAATATGCAATGCTTGGATTTTCTGAGGGACTAAAACATGAACTTCATAATACAGGCGTAGGAGTGACTGTTGTAAGCCCGATACAAGTTAGAACGAGTCTTTTTGATCATCCTTCATTCAAAAATTTTACATTAAACGCAACTGGTATATCATTAAGCTCTGAAACTGTTGCAAACGCAATAATCAAAGCATCAAACTCTTCTAGATTGGAAATTGTTGTACCATCGTTTGTACGAATTGGAATATGGTTTAAGCAAACATTCCCATTTTTGATTAATCCTATAATTGGAAGCGCTTTTAGAAAGCAGCTTGATAAAAGAGGCTCTTAGATATTTTCGTCTATTACTTTAATCTCAGCAACTTCGTACTGGATAATCTCTTTTAGATTAATTCCTTGTTCTGCTAAATAATCCACTGTTTGTTTGCTTAGTTTTGCTTTTAGTTCATTCAACTTGAACTCACAAACAACACCCTTCATCAAATCATTTAGGTTTACATCTTTTCCAAGGTTTAATCCTTCTAGAATTGATGTTCCCTGTACTGATTCGTATAATTGCAAATCTACTTTCTTCTCATCTTCGTTGATATCCAAAATGTAACCAGATTGTGTCATTGATTTTGGCTTGCCAAATTTTGGTGATTCTAATTCTTTATTGATCTCTTCTGGAATCTCGTCCTTTTTTTTAGCCATTTTTATTCAAAATTATGCTTCTTTGTCTTTTTTGCTCTTTTGCCACCAATCTAGATAATCATACTGTTTATCTGATTTTGTGCTTTCTTTACGAGATAATTTGTATCTGATATCGCTAACTTGTTCTCTTGTAGCATATAGGCCACACCTTTTGCAAATGAAGTGTTTAGTTGCAGGATCTAATTTCATAACAAATCCTAAACCTTCTGAATCAATCTCATCTTCCATTTCACGATATGGAGGAGCTCTAAATTCAAAACCTGGTTCTTGTTCTTCAGCGTTAAATTCTGCCTCTAGCTGTTTCTTTCTCTTTGCTATTTCTCTACTAACACATTCAGGGCAGTTTACCAATATCGATTTTCCTTGTATTTTTACATAAGAGTGTTGCTTCATTTCTGAGATCTAAAATGACTGATGCGCGGATTAACTCTTCATCCCTTTCGGTCAGTTCGCCCATCGACAAACCGCGCACCAGTACATGTGTATTATTTTTTGAAAGCTATTATTTTTTGTCTTCTAAAATTTCAGATACAATTTTTGCTGTATTATCAACCCCATTTCCATTGAAATTTTTTGAAAATTGCTTTACAGAATCAACAAATTCATCATAATTTTCATACATTTCTCTTACTGCTTGAACTATTTGCATTCTATTTTGGGCAAATAATCCAAGTTTCTTCTCTTTTGTCCATTCTATCTGATTTGTGTGTTCATCATAAATTGGAATTCCAATAATTGGTTTTGCATGACTACCTAAAATTTCTCCCATTACTGTATGTGAGCCATTTACTACTGCATACTTACAAGAATCTAGAACTGTTTCTTTCTCTTGTTCTGAAAGAAATCCCTTGTCAATTTGAATCCAGTCTATATTTTTTTCATAGGCTTCAGAAATTGAATATTGTTTACCATCTTTATCTAACACTTTGTCAATACTTGGATCATCTCTTGCATGAGAAACAATTCTTTTTTCCTTTTTCATTTCAGGTTGATGAAATGCTTCTTCATATCTCTCACCAGTTCCATCGTTAGTTGATTTATTTCCGGTTCTCATCCAATAACCAAAAACAGAACCTGAAATTAATTTCTCTAGATCACTATCTTCGCTCCTTTCAATATTTTTATTGGTTGTAAAATGACCCACGTATGTCACTTTATCTTGAACTGCTTTTGTAAAATTTAGATTATATTCACACATTGTGTACGGTGGTTCTGAATCTGCAACTAAAATTCTAGATGCTTTTGAGATCTGTTTTGCAACAAATTCTAACGCAGGTTTAAAGTATACTCTTGATTTCCACAACTTTGGCTTGAATTGATTAGTTACGAACAAACTTGTTATGTTTCGTCTTTCTGCTAATACGTTTGAACCCATATCTCCATCATTAATCACTAAATCAAATCCAATTTTGTTGTAAAGTTTACCTTCATTTTTGAGATAGCTAGAAATCTGTGTAACTAACGGCTTATTTTCTTCTACAGGTAAGAGAAAATTCAACATTGACTTTGTTAGACTTGGTCCAAGCTTTCCGTCAATCGGAGTAGGCATCAAAACCTCATGAATATTTTCTTTTTCATTAGGAAATTTTTCTAATAATTTTTTGTAAATATCCCCTTTACTGAAATAATGAAATTCATTGTCCCCAAGTTGTTTTAACTTTTCATTTAATCTCATCATTCTTGAATAGTGTCCATTTCCCCATGGATAGATGAATTGTCCTATCTTTGCCATATTTTTAATCCAAATTTCCCGCTATTATCTTCAGTGTTCAACTTCTAAGGAATCCAATATTGTATGAACATTATTTGGTCCAAGTCTTATCTTGATTATTTTTTTAGAAACCTTTCCTTTGTTTGATTTTGATTTTACTTTTGTAAAGTTCGTTTTAACAAACTTTTCAACTTTTGAAATGTATTTTTCCATTCCTATCTCTTTTGCATTTTTAATAATCTCTGAATCAATCCCGGATAGTGGAATTTGCGGAATTAAATTTGCACTGAAAACTTGTTTCTGTAATGTTTCAACATAATTTGAAGGAAAAATCAATGGGGAAGTTGAAAGTGAGACATGTGAAATCTTTGCTTGTTTGGCAGATTTAATTATGATATTTGTAATCAATGAGTTTTTTGAAATTATCCCTTCTGGATTTTTTCCAAATTTTGGAATCTTACAAAACTCCAATTCTATATCTAATCTTAACATTCTAGGAAGTAGTTTATCCAAAATTTTTACTAAATGAATAAGATCTTCTCGTGTTTCATAACACACTATTGGTTTTACTTCAAAGCCTTGTTTTATGGTCTCAAGACAATTTATTGCAGAAAATTCATCTGAAATACAACAAACTGATTTTTTTAACTGTGAATTGTTTGCAGTACCACCTAACCCTTCATCTACAAAAATGCAGACATATGCATTTGATTTTGTGACATAGATTTGTAATAATTTATCATGTTTAGATTCGGTTCCTGGTCTTGCGGAAATT
>LUPB01000057.1 GCA_001627235.1 Nitrosopelagicus sp. REDSEA-S31_B2
TAAAAGTAGCCGCAGATATTAAACAGCATGCTAAAGGCAACACCTCAAATCCAGATGAGTTATATGAAAGTTGGCTTGATTCAGTAATTGAAGGAACACCAGGCTACGCAACTCCAAAAATAACTGTTGGTGCTGTTGTCGGAAATGACGATGGAGAAATTCTGCTTAATGGAAAAAAATTAGTCAATACTGGCCCTGATAGGATTATGGTATTTCAAGAAGGTGCACTATTTCCCTGGTTGACAGTTGAAGATAATGTTGAATATGGTCTGAAAGTTGCAGGTATTCCTGAAAAGGAACGTCATGATATATCAAAAAGATATCTTGACATGATGCAATTATCACAATTTGCAAATTCATACACATACCAATTGTCAACTGGAATGAAACAGCGTGTAGCAATTGCTCGTGCTCTTGTAATGGATCCTGATGTATTATTGATGGATGAACCATTTGCGGCACTTGATTCTCAAACTAGAGACTTACTGTTAGTTGAAATGCAAATTATTTGGCAGAAGACCAAAAAAACTATCATCTTTGTCACGCATAATGTGCCTGAAGCAGCTGTGCTTGGCTCTCGAGTAGCAGTATTTAGTCATAGACCTTCTGTTGTAAAAAAATCTCTTGATATTGACTATAAACGACCTCGTGTTGCTGAAGATGAAAACTTGGCACAATTTGAAAAACAAATTCTCTCTGCATTAAGACATCAGGGGCCAAAATAGGTGATTAAAAAATGAAACCGAATCTCTTAGGAAAAAAAATTGCATTCTATATACTAATCATAGTAGTTTGGCAAGGAATTGATTCAGCTGATATTTGGCCTGATAACATATTCCCTTCTCCTATTGAAGTAGGTGAAGATTTGCTATTTGGAATTTCTGATGGTAGTTTATTTTATGGAATTGCAACAAGTATGTGGCGTTTGATTATTGGTCTAGCAATTGCAATTGGAGGTGGAATGTTACTTGGAATTTTCATGGCACGTGTTGAAACCGTAAATCAAACAATTGGTTCTCTTGTACTTGGTTTACAATCCATCCCTTCTGTTGCATGGGTTCCACTTGCAATTTTGTGGTTTGGTTTATCTGATGCTGGTATAGTTTTTGTAACTGCAATTGGTGCAATATTTGCAGTTACCATTAACACGTACACTGGTGTCAAAAACATCAATCCTTCATTCATTGAAGCAGCGAGAAACATGGGCGCAAAAGGTACTCAGTTAGTAACAACCATTTTGATTCCTGCAGCATTTCCATACATGATTACAGGATTCAAACAAGGTTGGGCTTTTGCATGGAGGGGTGTAATAGGTGCAGAACTTCTCTTCTCCTTCCTAGGTCTTGGATTCTTGTTAAATGTTGGTAGACAACTAAATGATGTATCTCAAGTAATTGCAATGATGCTTGTAATCATGGGAATTGGAATTCTAATTGATGGTTTTGTCTTCAAAAAATTAGAAGACAAAGTTATGACTAAATGGGGACTTCGTTAGGTTTTTCTGATTTCATTCTACTTGAAATTATAAAAGCTGTAAATGTTACAACAACTGCAAAAATCATTACTGATGTATAATCTGTATAATATGCAATACTTCCGGCAATTACTGGGCCAATAACTGTTGAAATTGCTAATGTGGAACTAAAGATTGCAGTTGAAGTTGATCTTGGATTATTCTCCATCAAATGGAAATTACCTCCAATAAACAAAAATGCCCATGAACATCCAACAATTGCCATAAACGGCATTGCCATCCACCAATCTGTGATTAATGATAATCCTACAAATACTAAAACTGTCATTCCTATTCCAATTTTGAATTTTGTAATATTTTGAATTTGAATTCTTTTTGACATCAAATTCATCACAAGAAATGCGGTTAGGGTATTTGCAACATATACAATTGATACTTGATAGAGTTCTGCCCCAAAATATTCCATTAACATGATTGGTAAAACAGTCCATGCTGCGGCTGCTCCTATATGCCTGATTAGCAGTGATGAAAAAAGGAACTTATTTTTTACAATAATCTTTTTGATTACTCCTTTTTCAACAATCTTTTCTGTTTGTATCTTAGGAAGTTTGAGGGAAATGATGAATCCAATAATGAAAAAACAACTACTTACAACAAAAATCAACTTTTCATCGTTGGCAATTCCTGCTGCAACAATACCTGCTAGCCATCCTAATGCATGAAATGATATTACTGATGCAACTTTCGATTTACCTTTGCCTGCTTCATATGCATATGCTAGCATTGGAGGAATCATTATACCTGAAGCAATTCCTGCACCTAATCGAGCAATGAGTAGATACGTCGTATTGTCTGCAAAATAATGCAATCCAAATGTTGCGGCACATAAAACAAATCCTACTCTAATGAACAATAATCGTTTAGCTTTTCTATCTGACATTCTACCAAAGTATGTTTCTGATAATATCTGAGCAAATGCAAATGCTGCAACAATTATTCCAATCTCAAACACAGATTTTGCAACATTACTTGCAATAATTGGCATGAACACGAAGGTAATTGCTATTCCAGAATGTTGGAAAAATGTAGTTCCTCTAACTAAATTATTTAGATTATCTCTTACTTGCATAATTTCTTTCTTAAGTTACCTAATTTGAAAGAAGAGGTAAAACGTCCTACATATTCTCTAATTCTGTTGTGATTTGTTTTAGCATTCTAGCAGATGCACCCCATATCAGATGATCTCTAAAAGTAAATGTGTACATTTCCTGAATTGAATTATGTTTTGGATCTGAATCATTGTCTAATGTCTTCAAAAATGGAAAAAATGGAATTTCTAAGAATTCATCGACTTCTGAATTTGGTGTTAATTCTTCAATCTTATCTAAAATGCATACAAATGGCAAAATTGTAAACCCTGAATTTAATGTCGTCACTGGTCTCAATTGCCCAATTACTTGTTCCCGTCTTACAGTTATTCCAGTCTCTTCTTTTGTTTCTCTAATTGCAGTATCTAACAAATCCCCATCTTCAGCTGAAATCTTGCCACCTGGAAATGCAATTTCTCCACCATGATGATTCATCGTAATCGGTTTTTTGATCATTAAAATTTTTGGAGACTCATCAAAAATAACAATCAATACTGATGCTAATTTTGTTTTCTCATTAGTAGATAATGATGGATTAATCTCAAATGTTAGAGAATTTTTAATTTCTTCTAAACTCACATTCTTGTGTAAAATAAGTTACTAAATGAGTTTGTCTTTTTTGAAATAATCACTATTCCTACTATTGTGCCAGCAAGAACTAATGCTGCCATTTGTCCAAACTCGGGAACTACATAGCTACCAAAAATTTCAATCTTTTCTGCACCATTCTTAAATGGAATTGTAATTGTTAATCCCTTTTCAAAACCAAATTCGTCAGTAATGTAAATTGTCTCTATTTCTTCATTGAATAACCCTGGTTTGTAGTGAATCTGAACTATGTATTCGTCATTATCGAATGGTCTTACAAGAAAATCATTAATTTTTAGACTAATTTGCCCATCATCCGATGAATCCATATCAATCACTAATGATGCCTTATTTGGAAAAGCAGTAATCGTATTGATTTCTCCGCCAACTGTCTCATAGTATAACAGATTTGTTATGTCCATTTCGTCAGGAACTGTAAAGGTTCCATCATTATCTACAAATCCTGAAATTCTTACATTTCCTTGAAATGATTCTGGTATTTCAAAATACAAATGCCAATTTCCCATTTCATCAATACTTTGTAATGAATCAACAGTTTCTGTAAATCTCTCTTTTGGATCCTTGGCACTTGCACCTTTTGCTAATTTTTCTCCATCTAAGACGACTTCATATTTTTCATT
>LUPB01000058.1 GCA_001627235.1 Nitrosopelagicus sp. REDSEA-S31_B2
TTTAATGGGGAAGCAAGACGAGGATTTTGAAGAAGAGTTAGAGATGGATGTTGATGTAGACGTCGACGATGATGACGATCTAGATCTAGAAATGGATGGCGGCGACAAAGATGATGGTCGTTTACAATCCACATCAAAACGGGTTAGAATGATCTTCTCTGTTATGGCAAGCCCAAACAGAATTGATATCTTAAGAATCCTAAACTCTAAAGGTCCTTTGACCTACTCTGAACTCAAATCCCTAGCTGGTTTCAAATCAAAAAAAGAATCCGGAAAATTTGCCTATCATTTGAGAAAATTACTTAGACAATCCCTTGTTGCACTAAACAAATCTGAAAGACGTTATACTATTACAAATCTTGGAAAACTGGTCTTGAGCCTTGCTCGCCAAATTGAAGAACGCTCCATTATTGAAAGTGGAAAAATGTATGTCAGAACATCTCATGATTCAATTGAAGAATTTAACTCTGACAAAATCATACAATCTCTTGTTCGTGAAGGTAGTTTACCATTAGAATTATCACAAAAAATTACAGAAGAGGTAGAAAACAGAATATACAAATTCCAAACTACATATCTTACCGGTTCATTAATCCGTGAAATGGTCAATAATGTTCTATTAGAACACGGCCATGAAGAATATCGAAATAAACTTGCCAGACTTGGAATGCCTGTATTTGATATTCAAGAAATGCTCACAAATGTTGAAAATATACGAAATGGCGTTGAGGATATCCTGTTTACTAGTGGAAAAAATACCCTGGCTGAATACTTACTCACAAATTCTCT
Source organism: Nitrosopelagicus sp. REDSEA-S31_B2 (assembly GCA_001627235.1). Taxonomy (GTDB): domain Archaea; phylum Thermoproteota; class Nitrososphaeria; order Nitrososphaerales; family Nitrosopumilaceae; genus Nitrosopelagicus. The sequence goes on from LUPB01000058.1 coordinate 790, forward strand.
TCCTAAAGATATAGCAGATTCCCACCTTTCTGGAGAACTCCACATATCAAATCTAGGTCTGTGGTCACTTATCCCTGATACAATATTTCTAAATCTAAAAGAGTTAATCGAAGATGGAATTGAACTTAAAGGCAAATGTCCAGGTGTCACAAGAACCCCTGCACCAAAAACACTTGATGATTTAGGAAAAACACTTCCAATGATTTTCAATCTATTATCAAAAGAATCATCACAAGAAGTAGTAGTTGATGATCTAGCTGCAGTACTTGGAAAATTCTCAAAGAACACATCTGACATTGAAAAAATGTTGGTAGATGTATTTGCAATGTCATCTATTTCTACAAGTCTTGATAAAGTATCCACAACTTTATCATTTAGAATTCCACTTTCTGCTGATAAAAAATTAATTGAAACAATAATCTCTGCATACAATACATTTGCCAAAGCAACACCTTCGCCAAAAATTGGTCTAGTAATTGATTATGAAAAGGGAAAGGTTGCAGATCATTCAGAAATTCTTGCACAAACTATATCGTTGGGTGGAAATGTAACATTCTCTAAGGGTTCATGTTCAACAAATGCTATAAAAAATTCTTCTAAATCTCCTGAGCCATCAATAAAACTGGGATCATTATCGATCAACTTACCTCGTTTGGCACTTGAATCAAGTAAAGATGAAACTTATTTCAGAGCAAGACTTGTCTTGTTGATGAAACCTGCAATTGCCGCAATGGCAACACGCAAAAAAGATGTTTCAGATTTAATTCGACGTGGAGTAAATCCAATCCTTGCAGAAAAAACTCAATTCATGCAGAAAAACAACACTTCCATAATTCTTAACTTAGTTGGACTAAAAGAAGCAGTTTACAAAATACTTGGACATAAAGACGACAAAGAAGGAAAAGAAATTCTAAACAAAGTCTTAGAAACTGCAGTTGATGTTGCACACAAAAAAGGTCAAGAGATGGGCGTTGATGTATCAATCGCAATGGTCGATAGTGATGAATTAACACGATTTGTTACACTTGACAGCGAAAAATATGGTAAGAACTCAATCATGGACGTTCTAGAAGGCGATCTTTATTCTCAAGGACTGGAATTAAACGCTGCAGAACTCGATAAATCTACTGCAAAAACTGAGATCATATCTGAGTATAACAAGATCTCAAAGACTTTGGACGGAGGATTACTAATCAAACTTCCATTTGATGCCAAAGCAAAAGATGCAGATATCAAAAAGACAATTGAAAAAGCATCTTCACTAATTTCGTCATTCAAACCAATCAAAAATTCTAACTAAGCAATTTTAGGCACAAAAATTTCATACCATTTGGAATTTTATATTTCGTACTAGTTCACTAATTCGAAATTCGTTTCGATCATTTTTCAAAATCATAGTATAATTTTATTTTGTAATTAGCACTATGAAAATCTGTAAAACGCTACGAAATTTTTCGTTGTGAAATTAATTTACCCATTGTTGGAAAATTAATCGTGATCTTGCACAAGAACTAACAAACGGTGTTCTAAACAAACTATCTTCTCAAGGATTTGGTACTGAAAACCCACCATCTGTAGAAGATATCCAAGATATGGTGGAATCTACTTTGATTGAACAAGGTCACAGCGAGATTGCAAAATCATACATTCTGTATAGACATGAGAGACGAAAGATTCGTGATGAGAAAATGAAGGTTCTAAATACAAAAACTCTAGATCCTGTTTCCAAAGACTTTGATTTGAATTGTCTAAGAGTTCTAGCATCAAGATACCTATTAAGAAATAACAAAAATGAGATTACTGAAAGCCCAACTCAACTATTTGAAAGAGTTGCAATTTTAATTGGAATTGGTGATGTATTGCACGATTCTGCAGTATTCAATGCAGCAGGAAATACACCACAAGATATTGAAGAAGCAAAAGCATATCTCCCAAAACTAGACCAATTTAATTATAAATTCAAAATTGACGAATACTATCTAAACCAATATCATTTCAGAGGATTGGTAAATGGATACATTGACATTGCACAGAAAGGTCAAGCAAAAATTAGCTTTAAAGATTTGCTAACAAAACTTGCCGCAAAAGAATTTACTGATTACGGTGCACGAATCACAGAATACTATGAACTGATGGTAAACCAAGTATTCTTACCAAACTCTCCAACAATGATGAATGCAGGTGGACGTCTTGGACAACTTTCTGCATGTTTTGTTTTAGGAATGCCTGATGACATGGCACAAATTATGAAGACTACTTCTGACGCTGCATTAATTTTCAAATCTGGTGGTGGTGTTGGAATTAACTATTCAGAATTAAGAGAAGAAGGTGATATAGTAGCCTCAACTTCAGGTGTTGCCTCCGGACCTGTATCCTTCATGAATATTATCAATACTGTAACTGATGTTATCAAACAGGGAGGAAAAAGAAGAGGAGCAAACATGGGAATTATGGATGTATCCCATCCTGACATTGAGAAATTCATTACAAACAAGACTGAGCCTGGTGTTTTAGAGAACTTTAACGTCAGCGTAGGAATATGGGGTGACTTTTGGAGTGCACTAGTAGACAGTGAAGACGGCGCATACACACTACGCAGCACAAGAGATGACAGTCCAGTACGAGAAGTTAACGCACATCATCTAATTGATCTAATTGCAACCTCTGCATGGAAAAGTGCAGAACCTGGTCTAATCTTCTTTGATCTGATTAACAAGTACAATGTATTTGCAAAAGCTCGTGGTGGACCATTACGTGCAACAAACCCATGTGGTGAACAAAGTTTGTATCCTTACGAATCATGTAACTTAGGATCAATTAACCTGGCAAATCTTACAAAAAGAAAAGCAGATGGTCAATACGAATTTGACTGGCAAAAATATGAAGAAATTGTTAGAAAAACAACTCGCTTCTTAGACAATGTAATTGATGTTAACCATTATCCAGTACCAGAAATTAATGTTGCATCAAAAGAATCTAGAAGAATTGGTCTTGGAGTAATGGGCGTTGCAGATTTGTTATACAAACTGAGAATTCCATACAACTCAAAAGAAGGCTATGAATTCATGGGCAAATTATCTGAAGCATTATCGTATTATTCAATGGAAGAAAGTGTTGCTTTGGCACAATCTCGTGGTGCATTCCCATTGTGTTCAAAGACAGAATTTCCTGAAGGTAAAATTCCAATCGCTGGATATTATGAAAAACCACAACAAAGACACTACTATGATTGGGATGCCCTAATTACAAAAATTCAAAAACATGGAATAAGAAATGTCTTAACAACAACTGTGGCTCCAACTGGAACATTATCCATGCTTGCAGATTGTTCAAACGGAATGGAACCAACCTTTGCTCTTGTGTTTGAAAAACGTGTCACTGTAGGACGATTCTTCTACACAAACAAAGTATTTGAAGAAGTCTTAAGAGAAAACGGCCTTTACAGTGAAGAACTATTGGCAAAAGTAGCCGATAACTATGGCTCAGTTAGAGGAATTGAGGAAATTCCTGAATGGATACAAAACATCTTTGTCACTGCAATGGATATACACTGGACTGATCATCTTATGGCTCAAGCAGTATGGCAAGATTGGATTGGAAATGCCATCGCAAAGACAATCAATATGCCAAATGATGTATCTGCCGAAGATGTCAAAGCAGCATATCTCTTGGCTCATGAATTAGGTCTAAAAGGAATAACTGTATACCGAGATGGCTCTAGACACAAACAAGTACTTCATATGACTGGAGAAAATTCACAAAAAACTTTCGAAGTTACTGCAACTGATTACCTACATGATTATATCAAAAACAACATCAAAAATCCATACATTCTAAAACAAATCAATGAAGCACTCAAAGTTAGTATTCCACAAGAACTTCCTCAAGAGAATCGTGTTGTTGCCGAACCAGAAATTGAAGAAAAACTATGTCCAACCTGTAAAAACACTCTTGTTTTGACAGAAGGTTGTCATATTTGTATTGAATGTGGATATAGTGGATGTACATCTGGACAATAGGTGGTGCATCTGCATATTTCTTATCAAAACCTGATACAATCAATCCTGCTTCACTAGAAAATGAACTTGTAACACAAAATGACAAAATTGGTCTAGTAATCAACACAATTACTCCTCCACAAAGCATTGATGATATTGAAAAATCATACGAAGCAGCATCTACATCTGGAATTGGCAGAACCAACCTGTACATTCATTGGTATCAACTTGAACCTGAAAAAGGAAATTTTGATTGGAGAATGACTGACATCATGATGAAACTAAATGAAAAATTTGATCTAAAATCAACACTATTCTTTTCTGTAATTAATGCTGATAGATTGGGTCCATTTCCTCCATGGATGGACAGACAAGCATTAGGTAAATCACTTGAACAAGAAACGATAAGAGCTCTTGATGAAATTCTATCAAGATATGATAACATAGATTATGTTATCTTTGCAGGTGATATTGACTATCATTTCCAAAGAGCAACAGGTTCCATTCCTATTTACACAGATTTTTTCAATAATGTTTCTCAAGAAATAAAATCTAATCATCCAAATGTAAAAATTGGAAATACAATGTCTCTTGAGAATATAATTAACAAGGGATTACATCCCGGTGGATCTTTTGAATTAACACCTCAATTAGAAATGGGTGATTTCATAGCACTCTCATACAAACCAACTGATATAGTTGGTGATATAGATAGAACCCCGCAAGAAGCAATGAATGATTTTCAACAGGCTTTAGAAATTTTCTCCTCACACAACATAGCTTTTTTTGAGGTAAGTTGGAGTAGCTCGGACTTTGTAAATGGAAATAACTCTGATCAAAGTCAATTTATCAAATCTAGTCTAGAATTTTTCGAAGAAAATGAATCACGTATAGAATTTCTTACTTTTTCTAGATTGTATGATAAACCAAAGGGTACATGTGTCTCTGAAGATATAGAATCGATAGGAGGTTCCGGATTTGCTAGCAATGCATATCGTTTGGAACGAATTGATGAATATGTTTGTAATTCCGGTTTAATTGATACAAATGAAAATCCAAAACCTGCATGGACTCAATTAAAAACAAATATTCCATAATAACAATGCTTAACATAATTTTAGCTGAATCGGCTCTTGAATTAATCCCTGAACAATTGAGAAGTCATCCTTCAGTTACTTCATACTGTAAAAAATTCAAAAAAACTTCTTCAACTACATTATTAGATAATTCATGGCATTTTGGTGCCATGAAAGGACTGAATAATGAAATTAAACGTGGAAGGCCTGATATTATACATCTAACATTGTTATCTCTTTGTACTGCACCTGCATTTTATGAAAATAAAATCAAAATATTTGTCCATACCATAAATGATGAAGTAATTTCTTTTAATAATAAAACCCGATTACCAAAATCATATCATCGTTTTCAAGGGTTAATTGAAAAATTATTCCTTACACAAAAAATTGAAACAGATGACGAAATCCTGATGGAACTACACTCCTCTTCATTATCTCAGCTAATATCTGAAATAAAACCTACAAAAATAATTGGGTTAACCACCAAAGGTAAACAAACAACTCTTGATAATTTAGTTCAACAAATACCTGATAATTCTTGCATAATTATTGGAGGTTTTCAAAAAGGTCACTTTAATCAAGATACTGAAAAAATCATCAATGAATCATTTTCAATAAATGAATCTTCATTAGAAGCTCATCTAGTTGCAAGTAGACTTGTTTATGAATATGAAAAAACCATTTTTATTTAGGTAAAATTTTTTCAATCCTTATGCAGTCATAGTATAGCCTGGTTAGTATTCGGGGTTTCCAACCCTGTGACGCGGGTTCGAATCCCGCTGACTGCATCTATTCATTTATTTCTCAATTGATCACTAGATTATACTATATGAAAAGTTCAAAAAAACAGATTGCCACAAAACGTATGGAAATTCTGTTCAACAATGCACTAACAAATGCAAAAAATAATCCTGGGCTGGCTGAAAAACAGGCTGAAATTGCCAAAAAAATTAGTATGAAATTCAAAATAACAATGCCCTTTGAAATTCGTTCCAGTTTCTGTAAAAAATGCAAAAAATTCATTCCACCTGGGATCGCATCAAAAATTCGTCTTGGCTCAAAACCAAAGTCTATACGAATAACTTGTTCATATTGTAATCACACTTATCGCAAGATAATTTCTCAATGATTTATAAGACGATTATCGAAATTTTTTCCAATGGCTAAAGTTTACGATGTACCAGCACAGGAATTCATCTCAAGATTAACTGAGATCTTAAAAAATGAAGAAATTCCTGCACCTGTATGGACATCATTTGTTAAAACTGGAGCACATGCTGATAAACCTCCACAACAACCAGATTGGTGGTATACTAGATGTGCATCAATTTTAAGAAAAATCTATCTTCATGGTCCTCTAACTGTAAATGATCTAAGAACAATCTATGGTGATGGTAAACGCAAAATGTACTATGGTGCACGTCATCATCGTGATGCAAGTGGTGCAATAATTAGAAATGCAATTCATGGATTGGAAAAATTAGGTTATGTTGAACAAGTAGAGAAAAAAGGTAGAATTCTTAGCCGTCAAGGTATGCAAAAATTAGATAAACTTGCAACTGAAATTTTAGGCGAATTAATCCAAACAACACCAAAACTCAAAATTTACTCTTAGTGTTTGAAATGAGTGAACCTGCACCTGATGCAAACGATCAACCAAACGAGGATCAAATTAATGCACAAAAAGAAATACTTCTAAAACAAATTCTTAGTTCCGAAGCTCGATTAAGACTGAACAATGTCAAGATGGTAAAGCCTGATTTGGCAAACATGGTTGAAAATTATCTTTTAGGTCTTGCCGCTCAGGGGCGATCACCTGGCCAAATCACTGACGATCAACTAAAACAAATTCTTTTGTCTGCTCAACAACCAAAAAGAGATTTCAAAATTAACCGAATCTGATCTCAAAAAAATATAATTAGGGGTAAAATGGGTGCAAATTATGAAAGCAGTAGTATATCGTGAATATGCACCTGATGATGATTATGCAAAAATCCTCAAGGTTGAAGATATTGATTCACCAAAACCAAAACCAGACGAGGTAATTTTCACAAACAAAGCATCTGCTCTAAACTATAATGATATCTGGGGAATGAGAGGAAATCCAGTTCCAGTTCCATTGCCACACGTTTCAGGTTCTGATGTTGCAGGCGATGTCATTGCTGTTGGTGAAGATGTAAAAGGTTTCAAAGTTGGTGATAGAGTTGTTTCACATTCTAATTTAGCATGTAGAGTTTGTAGTGCATGTACAAGTGGAAGAGAATTTGATTGTACCAGAAGACAAGTTTGGGGTTTCCAAACCGGTCCACTATGGGGTGCATATTCTGAAGAAATTCACTTACCAGAAGTTAATGTTTCACATATTCCAGATTCAGTTTCTTATGAAGATGCAGCAGCTGCATCAATGACAATTTTAACTTCATGGCACATGTTAGTTGGCAGAGCAAACATTACTCCAGGTCAAACCGTACTTGTAATGGGTGGAGGTTCTGGTGTAGGAAGTTTTGCAATTCAAATTGCTAAATTATACAACTGTGATGTAATTGCAACTGCTAGCCCTGATAAACTCGATAAATGTCTTGAACTTGGTGCAGATCATGCAGTAGACCATAGAAAAGATGACTGGAGTAAAGAAGTCTTCAAAATTTCAAAAGAAATCGCTAAAACAAAGAATCAAGCACCTGGAATTGATATTGCATTTGATCACATTGGTCAAACTCATTTCAATAAGCAACTAACCTTACTCAAATATGGTGCAACTCTAGTTTCATGTGGTGCAACAACAGGTTATGATGCACAAATCGATCTTAGACACATCTTCTTCAAAGGAATTAATGTACTAGGTTCAACACAAGGAACAAAAGCCGAACTTGATGAAGGTCTATACTGGATGGGTCAAGGAAAAATCAAAGCAGCAGTTGACTCAATCTATACATTCGAGCAAGCAGCAGAGGCACACACAAAGATGCTATCTGGTAAGTTCTTTGGCAAAATCTTAATGAAGCCTGAAGGCGCATAGTCATTTAATGACAAATCTTTTTCGTAGTCTAGTTTTTGTACCGGGAAATAATCCAAGATTTCTAGAAAAAGCAAAATCACTTTCTGGCGATATAGTTTGTTTTGATTTAGAGGATTCAGTTCCTGACAAAGAAAAACAAAATGCTAGAACATTAATCTCAAAAAAATTAAAGGAACGCAAAGATTTCTCTGCTTCTGTATTTGTAAGAACTAACTCCCCTCAATCAGGAAAAATTCCTAATGATTTAGAAAAGGTAGTTCAAAAAGGATTAGACGGAATTGTAATCCCTAAAGTGGATTCTGCAAAAGAATTGAAAAAAATTGAAAAAATCATCTCAACTTTAGAAAAGAAAAGAAAACTCAAAAAAATACGCCTAATTCCCTCTATAGAATCTGCACTTGGTGTAATAAACTGCTATGAAATTGCGTCTGCAAGTAAGAGAGTTGATGCTATAGTTTTTGGAATTTTTGATTTATTGAACGATATGCAAATTGAGTATACAAAAGGTAATCCAATCGGCGCAAAATATTCCAGATACAAGGTTCCCGTTGCAGCAGCAGCTGCAGGAGTTCCTGCTATTGATGGCATATGGCAAGAAATTAAAGATGAAAAAGGTTTACAACAAGATTGTAAATTAGGTAAAGAATTAGGTTATGCAGGAAAAAGTATCATACATCCTGATCAAATCAAAATAACTCATAAAATATTTCATCCAAATTCTTCAGAAATTTCCTGGTCTAAATTAGTAGTAAACGAATATGAAAAATCAACGAAGAAAGGAAGAGGTGCAATTGTAGTTGATGGAAAAATGATTGATGAAGTTCATTATAAACGAGCCAAAGCCTTACTAGAAATTATCTAAACATTATTTATACACAAAATATTACATTGTATCATGTTCACCGGAATAATTACCAGCACTGGAAAAATCAAAAAAATAGAACAAAATACAAAAAATCGTAGTGCGATAAAAGTATCAGTTGATTTAGGTAAAGATTCAAAGGGACTAAAAATTGGGCAAAGTGTTGCATTAAATGGTGTTTGTCTTAGTGCAACTAAAATTTCAAAAAATCTTTGCACATTTGAAATGATTGATGAAACAATGAAAAAAACAGATTTAGGAAATTTAAAAGTTGGAAGTTTAGTTAATGTAGAACGAAGTCTCAAAGTTGGTGAAAGATTAGAGGGTCATTTCGTATTAGGTCATGTAGATGGTGTTGCAGAAATTAAAAAAATTGAGAAAAAACCAAAAGAGGTAAAGGTCTGGTTTAAAATTCCAAAAAATTTGAAAAAATATGTAGTACAGAAAGGATCAATTGCACTGGATGGAATCAGTTTGACTGTGGTTGATGTAAAAAACGATCTTGCATCTGTATGTTTAATTCCTCATACAATTGAAATAACAAATTTCAAAAATAAAAAAATTAATGATAAACTAAATATCGAGACTGACGTATTAGGAAAATATATCTTAAAATAAAATCTTAGAACAAACATTTACTACCAAAAAATTGGTAATAACAAAAATTCTAGTAAACTTTATAATAACTAAAATTAAATTTTTAATATGACATTTGATTCTGCAATTTCTTCATTAAAACGTGGTGAGTTTGTAATGATTCATGATTCTGATGGTCGTGAAAATGAAATTGATATGGTCGTAGCAGCAGAATTTGTGACTCCTGAACATATTGTTAGAATGAGAAAACATGCCGGCGGATTAATCTGTCTTGCAATTGATGACTCACTTGCGGAAAAACTACATCTAAAGTACATGCATAACATGCTTTCTTCATCAGACCAATTAGATGATGAATCCAAAAATATGATCATGGGTACTGCTCCATATGGAGATCATCCTACTTTCTCATTGACAATAAACCATAAACAAACCTATACTGGAATTACTGATAGAGATAGGGCATTAACCATCAAAGAAATGGCTACATTATACAAAAAAGACAATCCGAAACAAATCTTCAATTCCAATTTTAAAACTCCTGGGCATGTTCCATTATTACTCGCTTCAAATGGTCTTCTTTCATCTAGAACTGGCCACACTGAAATGTCTGTATATCTAACACAATTAGCAAATCTTTCTCCAATCACTGCAATATGTGAAATGATGGACTCAGAAACCTATTCTGCATTATCTGTAGATAAAGCAGAAAAATATGCAAAAGAAAATGCAATACCATTCATAGATGGTAAAGAATTACTTGAATTCTCTAAGGTGAATTAATTTTGAAAATTGCCATAGTGGTTGCAGAATTTAATCAAAAAATAACGTCACGTATGTATGATGTAGCAGTAGAAACTGCAAAAAAGCTAAACCTTGATGTAATTCACACAAGTTACGTACCAGGAATTTTTGATATGCCATTAATCATTGACAAACTATTGCAGCGCAATGATGTTGATGCCGTTGTAACATTAGGCGCAGTAATCAAAGGACAAACAAAACATGATGAAGTAATTGCACATTCCACTGCAAGAAACATTGCAAAATTATCAATTAAACATCAAAAACCAGTATCTCTTGGAATATCTGGTCCAGGAATGCAAGTAAGACAAGCATATGCAAGAATTAGACCGGTTTCTGAAAATGCAGTTAATGCAGTTTACAAAGTCTACAATGAGGTTCAAGAAATAGAAAAATGATTCAATTAACAATTATGAAAATTACAGGATATGGTCCATGGACACTGACTTTAGGATTCGACCGCGAACATGAATTACAAATGTTACAATCAAAATTATACAATAAACTACAGGAATTATTCTCAAAGAAAAATTGTATAGTATTTTTGAACCGCTCTGATGAATATTTCTCAGTAACAAATGGTCTCTCCTTAGATGATCATGTAGAAATTCAAAAAGAATTAGAGTCATCTTTTGATATCAAACTTTCAATGTCAATTGGTTATGGAGAAAACCCATACGATGCAAATCTTGATGCATATGAAGCAAAAAAGACACAAAAGTTTCTCAATGAACAATATTCTATTTTTGGTACACTAAATGGTCATTCCGAACATTCAGTTACTATTATGCATCTTGATGTTGATGATATAACATCTATCCGAAAAAAAACTATGTCACCATATGATACGTCATCATTAATGTTCAAAATTTATTCAAGAATGTCTGAATATTTTCTATCAAAAAATTCACTGACATTTTTCATGGGTGGTGATAATTTTATGGTTGTAACAAATTCTAAACTCAAAGATTATGCAAAAGAATTCATTCAGATATGCAAAGACGAATTTCAAATTGAACTAAACTGTGGAATAGGTACTGCACAAACATCTAGAGGTGCAGTAAAACTTGCAACAGAATCGCTTGATACAATAAGAGAAATTAGAGATGCGGGCAAAGAAAAACCTGAAATCTATGAATTAAATTGATTCTAAAAAATATTAGTATACTTTATGGAAATCAATTAAAATTAATAGAATCTACTAATGTTCAAATAAAAAATAAAAAATTTCAAAAAATTTCAAAAAGTATTTCTTCAAAAGAAAAATCAATTGATTGTTCAAATTTGTTATTAATTCCTGGTTTTGTTAACTCACATACACATATAGCTGATTCAATTGGGAAAGATCTATCTATTGATGCTGATGTTGATTCAAAAATTCATCCAATGTTTGGATTAAAACAAAAGTTACTCAAAGAAACTCCAAAAAAATCTCTAGCAAAATACATTCGTAATTCTGCAAAATCTATGATAAAAAAAGGAATTACAACTTTTATTGATTTTAGAGAAGGTGGTTTAGATGGTGTATTATTACTAAAATCAGCCTTAGATAATGTACCTATCCGCTGTGTAATTTTAGGACGAATTGATTATTACAATTCAAAAAATGAAATCAAACAAAATCTTCCTTTCCCTAAAGAAAATAACGAAAAATTAGCACAATTATTGAAGAATTGTGACGGAATTGGAATCAGTGGAACAAATGAAAATGCTAGTTCAAACCTAAAATCATATGCAAAAACAAAAAAAATTCGTGCAATACATGCAGCTGAAACACAAGATAGTGCAAATACATCAAAGAAAGTAACTGGAAAAACAGAGGTTCAAAGAGCCATGCTTCTTAATCCATCATTTCTAATCCACATGACTTTTGCAACAAACAATGATTTGAAACTTGCAGCAAAAAATACGCGTGGAATTGTTGTTTGCCCTCGCGCAAATTCAGCATTATCCGAAGGAATTCCTAACATCTCACTAATGAAAAAGTATGGTTGTAACCTCACAATTGGAACTGACAATGTAATGATTAATTCTCCAGATATTTTTAGAGAAATGGATTATCTTTGGAAGGTAACTATGGGAATGTCACAAGATAGATTTGATCCAAAAGAGATATTGAAAATGGCTACCGTTAATGCGGGTAAAATGCTTAATCAGAAAATTGGTTGTATCAAAGAAAATTATCTTGCAGATTGTATTTTCATAGATAAAACTTCACTTGACTTAGAACCAATGAACAATGTTTATGCATCAATAGTTCATCGTGCTTCTGAAAAATCTATCAAGGCTGTAATGATTGGAGGCGAAATTATTCATGGTAAACTCTAAACCAAAAATAACTCTAAGTGCTGCCATCACTTTAGATGGAAAGATTGGTCAAAAAAATAAGCACATTGTATTGTCAAGAATAATTAAAACATGTAAACGTGTTCCAACAATAATTGTTGTATCTGAACTTGCATCAAAATCAAATCTAAATCGATTACAAAAATCACCTCTTGATGTCATTGTTTGTGGAAAAAATCAAGTGAACATAACCAAACTACTATCGATTTTATCAAAAAGGAAAATTAAGACCATACTTTTAGAAGGTGGTGGAACACTAAATCGCTCATTTTTGAAGCAAAATCTAATTGATGAAATGATTATTGCATTGACTCCTTATGTTCTAGGCTCAAAAAATACTATAGATTTGTTTGAAGGAATTTCCTTTCCAGAATTAAAAATGAAATTACCTCTAAAATTAAAAAATGTTAAAAAAACTGGTAGTGAAATTATTTTAAATTATAAATTCTAAACTCGAATGTCGCCTCGAATCTGATCAATTTTCTTGGTAAAGTGTTTTCTTATCTTTTCATTTTTCTTTAGATTTAGAACTTGACCACATGATGGACATTTGAAAAATAATTCTAATGCATCTTCAAATGTTGCTCTTGAACAATCTTCATTTCCACAATGATAGAAATCTGAAGAATTTTCATAGTCTAGTCTTTTTTGTAGTCTGTCAAGAATTTTCTTTTTTTGGTTTTCAATGAAATTTTCAACTTCGTCTCTTCTAGAACGCCATCTATACACAAACCAACCTTTTCTTTCATCTTTTACACGAACACCTGTAATCAAGCCTTTTCCAAATAGGTCGTACAAAACACGTCGAACCATGTTAATACGAAGACCTGTTGAGGAAGCAATTTCTTCATCAGTTGCATCTTCTGTTTTTAACAAAGAACGGGCAACCTTGAGATATTCATCTCCTCCAATCATTGCACTAATTTTTACAAAAGGATCTTCATACTTGTCGACCATATTACCTCACATTTTTTCCTGTATTAATCCATTTTTACTTTGTAACCACTTTTTTGCCCTTCTTTGTAGGGATGATTTTCCTTGTATGATTATCAAATTTCATATCAAATTGCTTTCCTTTGTAAAGTCGGTCAAGTACAATTGCCAATGCACTAATTTCAGAGTGAGGCTGGTTTGCTACTGAGACATTAAAATCTGATTTTTCATAAATAGTTCTAGGTACTTTTTCTGCTCCAACTACAATCAGGATGTTCTGATTTTTTCTAATGTCTGATGCAACATCATCAATTTTCTCACCATACATTGTCAAATGCACAATTTTGTAATCATCAATTTTTGATTTTAGAACCTTTTTCCAATCTTCAAAAAATTCAACTTCAAAGTCTCCGCCCCATGTTTTGTTCATTCGTTTGATGGTATTTTCAATCTCAGGATCCACCTCATTCATGTATATTTTTGAGGCTCCAAATGCCCTTGCAACTAGAGCAACATGTGTTGTTACTCTATCATCTCGTACAACTCTTTGACCTATTCTTAAAACTTCGACTTTCAATTACTCTCTCCATAAAATCTATGTTCTAATAATTTTTTTAGTTCAGTTAGATTTTTTCCTGTAAGTGCTGAGATATCTAAACAATTCTCTACCTCATCAATTTTCAAATTATTCATTATGTGTAGTAATTTTTTATCATCTATAGATTCAGATTTGTTAAAAAGAAAAATCATATTTTTTCGTTCTACTCCTAATTCTACCAAAGTTCTATAACAACTTGAAAATTTCTTTTTCATTTGCTGATCATTATCCAATGAATCAATTACTACAAGAACAATATCTGTAAAGATTAATTCTTCTAGTGTAGATTTGAATGCCTCTATCAAGTATGCTGGAAGTTTACTGATAAAACCAACAGTATCTGTGATTAATGAAATTTCTCTTCCAAGTTTTAGTCTACGTGTTGTAGTTGTTAATGTTGTAAATAGTTCTGCACTTTTCTCTTTTTGTTCACCAGTTAAACTATTGAATAATGTGGTTTTTCCTGCAGATGTATAGCCTGCAAGTGAAATTGTTTTAAATCCTAGTCTATCTCTTCCTTGTCTGTGTAGTGCACGTTGTTTTCCTGCTTTTTTTAATTTTGATTTGATATTGTTAACTCTATTTTGAATATCATTATAGTAAACATCAACTTCAAATTTACCAATTCCCATGAATCCTGGCTGTTCTCCCATCTTTGATAGTCTAACTCGTTCTTTTGCACGTGATCTTTCATACCTTAATTGTGCAAGTTTTACTTGCAGTTTTGATTCAGAACTACTTGCTCTACTTTCAAAAATTTCTAAAATTAATGATTCTCTATCGAAAATTTCTAGTTTTAATTTTGAGGCAAGACTGTAATTTTGATTAGGTTTTAGGACCTCATCAAATACAATAACATCCGGCTTGTGTTTCTCAATTGCATCTTCTAGATTAGGCATTTTCCCCTCACTAATCCCATATTTTGTAAAGTGAAGTTCATTTTCTCTGATTGTGAAAAGTACGTTGTATTGTGCTGCCTCACACAGTGATTTTGCTTCAGAAATCACATCTGGATTGTCATATGTGATTAAGATGCATGATTTCAAAATTTTTCCTAGTTCTTTTTAGCTATTTTCTCAATATTCATGTTTAGAACAATTTCACCAATATCTGATGCATATTCGGCAATCCTTCTGATATTTTC
>LUPB01000059.1 GCA_001627235.1 Nitrosopelagicus sp. REDSEA-S31_B2
ATGTACGAATAACCATGATCACCTGTGTGAGTTACAAATTCAGGTTCTGAATTTTTTGAAGTTGTGTATTTCAGGAATGGTTTTGTTGGTTCTTCATCCAAACTAACATGACAGAAATATGATGGTCCATCTTCGTTAAAATTTAGAAAAACTCCTAAGAACCATTTATCCTTCTGTTTGAAAGAAAATAATGGGAATGGTGCTTCTTCATAGCCAAAACTTAGTTTAGCCAGACTAGAAAGATCTTCTAATTCAATTGGATTGTATTTTTCTTTTGATGCTTCAATATCTGGTTTTAGGGAAGCAGGTAAGGATTTGATTTTAATGATTGGAGAATAAAGTTTTGAGTTATCGAGAGTTGTATCTACAAGTTCCAGTTTTTCTTGACCAGAATTAAATCCATAGCAGAGATAGTGACCAATATTTTCAATAGGGGTGAAATAGATGACAGGTTTTTCTTTTAGTAAATCCATTTGTACAGATAATACTTTTTTTCCATTGTGTTCATGAAGAAATGATACACGTGGTGAACGTTCTAGAGCACATACTAGTCGAGTAAATTCTAAAGGTGAATCTAATTGTACATAGTTTGGTAGAGTTGCCATAGTAATGTAATTAAAAAAAATTTCTAAATTAAAGCTTACTGAAAAAGATTACGTGCGTAAATCAATAACATCATTCACGCCTGCACCAGTACCAATTAGTGTAACAGGCACGCCTAATTTTTCTTCAATGTTTTTTATGAATGATTTTGATTCAGAATCTAATTCATCAATAGACTGTGCACCAGCACAGGCAGGGAATCTAACATCTAGTTTTGTAATAGATATTTGATTTGCACTACTAAGCATTATTGCACGACGTGCTAATTCAAAATCAAATTCAGCGGCACGTCTAAGTCTTCCAGTCACAGTACCAAATTCTTCCCAGCCTTTTTCAGATGTTTCTTCAGCACTCAATTCACCAGCCATTGGACCTGTACCAACTCTAGTCAAATATGACTTGAAAACAACAATAACGTCATCAATTCTCTTAGGACCAACACCTACATCAGCACAAATTCCAGAAGCAGTAACATCTTTTGTGGTTACAAAAGGATATGTACCATGCCATAAAGAAAGATGAGTTCCCTGAGTACCTTCTATCAAAATATTTTCATTTCTATCTAATGCAGAATTAAGTTCTTGAGGTACATCAATAAGATAATTTTGTAACGAGTCAATTTCTTTTGCCATTTTTAGAGTTCTCATTGCACGTTCAGCATTAGCAGGTCCTGTGCCAGAACCAGTGCTTCCAATTTTTTCTTTTAATCTGCCTTTTGAATCTGCATCAAGGTGATGTTGTTCAATTATTCCACAATTATTATCAAGAAATGATCTTCCATCAGTTCCAAAATCACTAATTTCTTTAAGAAACACATCAGGGTTAACAACTACACCTGGACCAATCATTACTCTAGAATTTTTATTCAAGAATCCACTTGGAAGCATTCTAACCTTGAATGTTTTTTCACCATCTTTGATAGTATGACCAGCATTTGGACCAGCACCGCCTCTAACAACTATTGAAGGATTATCTTTTTGTGCAAGATAGGAGATGATTTTTCCTTTACCTTCATCACCAAAAAAACCTCCAATAACTATAGTAGCACCCATAAAACAAATTTTCAAATCATGTATTTAAGCTAAAGTGCATTACGGTTAATATCGAGTCAATAAAGATCTCAATATGTCAGAACCAAATTTTGCAGGAAATATCATAGTTAACCTTGCCAGTTTGCCAGATTTTCTTAGAACACCAATTCTAAAAAAAAGAATGACAGAGTTTTTTTCAAAAAGTGAAGACGACAAAGCAGAGATCATAGTCAATGCATTAAATGCAGGACCAACCATACCATTTCCTAATTTTTCAAAATTATTCAAGACATGGTTAGAGGTACTAGCAGAGATTAATGTAGAAAATAGAGAGGATATGTTTTCAAATTATTTTAGGCATATTTTGAAATCACCTGAGAAAATAATTCTCTTTAATTTAGATGCAATTTTTGAGATATTTTCACAAGTGAATAAAGAAAGACAGCAGATTTTGATATCATCAATCAAAAATGTATTTGACAGATTGGATGACGAATCAAAAAGAAAGTTGAATTTACTAACGCCTGATTCAGCTAGAATGTTATTTGGATTCTAGGCAGGTCTTTCTTCAGGATTACGATTATCCTCATTTGTGAAATCAACATAATCTCCTTCAGGAGTCATTACGCCTGCAAATATTTTCTCATGTTTTCGAAGTACCTTACGATGATCAGCTAATGACAAATCAAGATGCATTTCATTTAGTACCATTATTTTCATTTCCTTCCATTCACCCCAGCATTTTTGGCAAAGAGGATATTTTTCTGCTTGAGGTTCTAATTCCTCATTATCTGGAATTGATTCTTTACATTTAGTACAGATTTTACTCAATAATCAAGTAAAATTTCATTTCAATTTATCTCTTATTGATAAAAGCAATAATACTCAATTAATGAAATTATTATATGAAAATCAAATGTGCAAAATGTAAAAAGGATGCAGAATTAGCTCCTGACTATTCATTTGTGGAATGTAAGGAATGTGGTTTAGATATGAGTTATGGAGAATATGTAAGATTCATTGCACATAATGAAGCTACATATTCAGATATTTTAAGCGATTATACTGGAAGTACAGAAGGCGAAACAGCTGGTACATTGGATGATTGGGAAGACTGAATGAAATTAATCATTTTATGAATCAATTTTCTACAAGACTTAATTAATTTAGGAATCGGCAGATAATTAAATGGAATTCTTACTAGAGAATATTTTAAATCTTGTAGGTTTCATTATTGGTATAATAATTGGGGTTTTTGCATACATAGGTTACAAAAATACTGGAAGCCCTGTTTTGTTTAGATTAACAATTGCGTTTTTTGCAATTGGAATTGGATTTGGAATAATTTGGATTGGATATGTGATAGATGATGTTTATCTAAATGAAGGAAAAATTAATCGAGGTTTGCAAGCATTAGGTTTAGGAATTCAAACAATAGGATATTTTTTCATTGCTTTTTCTCATACCATAAAATCATTTTTCCCAAAATCAAGATACTTTAGATCAGTGGGAATTTTACCATTGTTTGCATTATCAGCTATGAATATAGAGCATATCATAAGATCATTTTCATTTATTTTACTTGTATATGGTGCAATTGAAACATTTGTTTCATTTCTTGAAGGAAAGCAAAAAGGCGCATTAGCTGTTGGAACAGGACTAGCACTTTTAGCATTTGGAGAATTCATTGCATGGTATTCATTAGTTTTCCCAGAATCAATACTTTATTCAGTTTCAATTTTGCTAAAGATTTCAGGATTAATTTCATTATTCCTTCCAATCTCAAGATTGCCATTAAGAAAAGTAAAACTTGATGATTTAGATGATGACGATGATTTGAAATTTGGAAAATAGGCGTGAAAAATTCAAAGTCAAAAAAGTTTACCCTCTTTGTTGATTCATTAGATTGTATAAGAT
>LUPB01000006.1 GCA_001627235.1 Nitrosopelagicus sp. REDSEA-S31_B2
TAATAGGTCAGAACATGGGCCTGCTGCATATGCTTCAGGCATTACAAGCTCTAATCCGCCCATAGCAGCTACTTTTGAAAGTGGAGTTGTCTCTACTTCCATTGTAGAACCGCCAATTTGTGGGGCAGTAAAAGAACTTCCGAATAGTGCGCCAGCCATAACTGCTACTGCAGCTACGGTCATGATAGTACTATAACGTCTATTCATGCTCTTCGATGGTTGGACTAGACTATATAAAATGTTCATTATTTTTAGTCGAGTACTATTAGTGCATTTTGTTCCATATTCTGAGAATGTGTGATCGCTTACTCTATTACTTAAAGAAATTCAATTTTTATTTGTGATAATGTAAGAGATATTGTTGAAATATAGATCGGACAAAGACTCACTTGGACCAGTCAAAATTCCTGCAGATGCATATTATGGCCCATTTACTGGCAGAGCAATCAAACAGTATAACGTTACAGGAAGTCCATCTCATAGAAATCTGATAAAGTCCTTTGTAATGATAAAACGCTCTGCAGCAGTTGCAAACATGAAAACTAAAGCAATTAACAGAAAACAAGGAACTGCAATTGTTAAAGCATGTGATAAGATACTTGCAGGAAAGTTTGTTGATCAGTTTTTGGTGGATATGATAAACTCAGGTGCAGGTACGGCATTTAACATGAACTCAAATGAAGTAATTACAAATGTTGCACTAAGAGTATTAGGGAAAAAACAAGGCCAGTATGAATTCTTACATCCAAATGATCATGTAAACATGTCACAATCAAGTAACGATACATATCCTACTGCAATGCATATGTCAATTCTGTTCTCCTTTAAAGAAATGCTTCCAGCCATTGACAAATTGATAAAATCTCTAAATAAAAAAGCAAGACAATTTTCAAAATATAAAAAAATTGGACGAACCCATCTCATGGATGCGCTTCCAGTTACAGTAGGAAGTGAGTTTGCAGCATATGTTACATCTTTAACAAATGCAAGAGATGAAATTGTCGCATCACAAAAAGAATTGGCTCAAGTTGCACTAGGTGGAACTGCAGTAGGAACAGGAGCAAACACACCAAAAGGTTATCGTAATGCAGTGATTACCGAATTAGCTAGAGTTTCAAAATTACCATTAAAACCACAAAAAGACATGCAGTATTCATTACAAAGTAAATTTCCAGTTGCAAATGCATCATCAGCTTTGAAAAATTTTGCAATTGAATTGAGTAAAGTTTCAAATGACATCAGATTAATGGCATCAGGACCAGTTGCAGGATTATCAGAATTAGGAATTCCTGCAGTTCACGCAGGTTCTTCAATCATGCCGGGAAAAGTAAATCCATCGTTGGCGGAATGTATGAACATGATTTGTTTTAGCGTAATAGGAAATGATACCACAGTTTCTTTTGCAGCACAAGCAGGACAATTTGAACTAAATGTAATGTTGCCAGGAATGCTAAAAGCAGTATTAGATTCAACTGATATGCTAACAAACTTTTTGCCAATATTTTCTGCAAATCTTATTGATGGATTAACTGCAAACCAAACCAAACTTAGAGAAAATATAGAAAACAGTCCTGTGATTGTTACGCTACTAACACCAAAAATTGGTTATTTGAAATCTGCAGAATTATTCAAAGAATCTCTCAAATCTGGAAAGACAATTAGAGAATTAGTGGTATCAAAGAAGTTAATGACAGATAAAGAAGTCACTGCACTAATGAGTTAGTATGGCAAAGATTTGGGTAGAGGCTTATGGCTGCTCTGCTAGTTTTTCAGATTCTGAGATGATTTCAGGTCTAATTGTAAATGGAGGTCATACATTAGCAGAAAACCCTGATGATTCAGATTTGAGTGTAATAGTAACTTGTTCTGTAAAAGATGCCACTGCATCAAAAATGATTCATAGGATTAAAGAATCAAATTCCAAACCATTGGTAGTTGCAGGTTGTTTGCCAAAAGCAGAAAAAGATACAGTAGAGAAATTTGCTGAAAATGCAAGTCTTTTAGGCCCAAATTCCATAGGAAAGACACTACAAGTGATCCAGTCCACATTAGATGGAAAAAAATTAATCGCACTAGAAGATTCAGATATTTCAAAGGTAGGATTACCAAAAATTAGATTAAACCCAGCAGTAGGAATTGTAGAAATTGCAAGTGGATGTATGAGTGAGTGTACCTTTTGCCAAACCAAATTGTCAAAAGGAGATTTACAGAGTTATAGAGTCGGCGATATTGTAAGACAGGTTAAAACAGAGATATCAGATGGTTGTTCAGAAGTATGGCTTACCTCAACAGACAATGGCTGTTATGGTTTTGATATTGATTCAGATTTGCCAGAACTGATTAATTCCGTGGTAGAGATTCCAGACAAATTCTTTGTCAGAGTAGGAATGATGAATCCAATGTATATGCCAAGAATAAGAGATAATTTGTTAAAGTCGTTTGACAGTAGTAAGGTTTTCAAATTTTTACATGTGCCGGTTCAGAGTGGAAGTGACAAAGTACTAAACGATATGAAAAGAGGCCATACTGCAAGTACATTCAGAGATGTGGTTAATCAATTTAGAGAAAAATTTGGCAAGTTTACAATTTCTACTGATGTGATAGTAGGATTTCCAACCGAAACGGAAGAAGATTTTGAAATGACCATGAATTTGTTAAGAGATACCAAACCAGATATTGTTAATTTATCAAGATATAGTCAAAGGCCAGGAACAGATGCAGCAGAGATGGTACAGATTGATGTGGCAGAAGTAAAAAGAAGAAGTAAGATTGCTTATGAATTAATTTCAGATATTTCAAGGGAAAATAATCAAAAATGGGTTGGATGGAAGGGACAGGTTCTATTTGATGAAGAATTTGAAAATCAGGTGAGAGGACGTAACTTTGCATACAAACCAATTTTTGTAAACGAAGAGCCAAAAATCGGCCAGATATCATCAGTTGAAATCACAGAGGCCACAAATCACAGCCTAATTGGCAGAATAACCAACTAATCCAACTCAAGAATTTTAGATCGGAATTCTAATCAAAACTAAGTAAACAGTTTTTTATCAGAAATTACGATACTGTTCATGACTTTTGAAGTAAAAGAACCAGTACTGGTTGTAGGACTAGGCGGCGCAGGCATAAAACTAGCCTCGGAGATGAAAGAGGCACTAGGCGCAGATTCACTCAAAATCAGCCAAGATAAGAAAGATGTTTCAGAAGATAATTCAATTCACATTTCTACAAAATCAATCATCAATCCATCAGTTCAATTAATCAGAGGTTGCGCAATGGAACAAAGCGAGAATATTGCAAAACAGCTAAGTCCCTATGAAACGGTCGTAATCATGGCAAATCTTGCAGGAAAATCAGGAGCAGCATTAGCACCTGTAGTATCATCAATTTGTAAGGAACAAAACAAAAATGTTCTATCATTTGCAATTATGCCTTTCAAATTTGAGAAAGACAGAATTTTCCAATCCGGAATTTCATTGAAAAGATTAAGGATTAACTCAGACTCTACAATAATCATTGATAATGATGCAGTTTTAGATAGTAATCCTGACCTAAATGCAGAGAGATGTTATGATATCACAAATAATGCAATCAAATGTCTTGCAACATCAATAAAATCATCAGAATTAACAGACGATACAAACATCCTATCATCATCAAGAGATACTGAAAATATGGAAGAGTCTGTAAAAGATTCAATTCGAATGTTGTACGAAGATGCACCTCCAAACAGCATTAAACGTTCAATGTTGTATGTTTACGGAGCAAGTAAAATTCCAGTAGGAGTAATTAATTCAATTTCCAATATACTAGGAGGAATATTTGATGAGAATAACTCAGAAGTTGACATGTCATCATCAAACAACACAAACGTTGTGTTGTTAAGTGCAATTGCAGGAGAGACACGCTTTGAGAAATATGACCCATTAGGAATGATTCCAGAAGAAAAAACTTTGGACTGGGATGAGCCAGAAACAAGTTTTGATTGTGATTTAGATTTACAACAAATCGAATAAATAATTTTTTTATTCTTTAGATTTTGATTCTTTAGCTTTAGGCTTTTCTTCTTTTGGTTTGTCTGCTTTTGGTTTTGATTCTTTAGCTTTAGGCTTTTCTTCTTTTGGTTTGTCTGCTTTTGGTTTTTCAATTTCAGCAGTTTCTTCTTTTAGTGTTTCTTCAGTTACCTCAATTGCATCTGGATCTTCAATTTGAAGTTCAGGTTCTTGTTTAATTTCAGGAGATTTTTTTGTATCTTTTTCATCAGATTCACTTTCACCCTCATATTTTGAAACTAGAATAAATCCATCATCTGTTTTTGTCATTCTGACACGAATTTTACGAGGTGGACTTCGAACACCTTTAGACCAGATTAAATGGGCAACTTCTTCATCAATTTTAATTTCTTGAGTTTTCATATGTTTTCGAGCAAATTCTCTAATCATGTTAATTGCTCTAACAGCCCTATGTTGGCTTTGAGAGAGAAGTACTTTCCCAAGAGGGATTGTATAAACACGTTCAAGTTCTTGTGACAACTATCCAACCTCCACATCAGTTCTACGCCATTGTCTTGCTTTTGGATTAGTTCGGACAGAACGCTTGGTCTTTAGAATAACCCATGCAGGAACTGCTGAGGCTTGCTTTGTTTTTTTAAGCAATCTGATTTTTCTACCAGATGTTTTTCGAGTTGCCATAAGGTTTGAACCAATTTTTCCTATTTAAAAATCAAGCGTGGTATTTTGCTATAAAACAAAGTATTCTGCTTCAGGATGATGAACAACTATTGCAGCAGTTGATTGTTCTGGAATGATTTGTCCAGATTCGGTCAATTCCATGCCAGATTTTTCTCCATGAATTAATTTCCAAACTAGATGCTGTTGTGTCGTATCAGGACAACTTGGATATCCCCAACTGTATCTTAAACCGCCTTTATCAGATAAATTCAATTCAGATTTGATTTTATTATTAATCCATTCGGCCATTGCTTCAGCGGTTTCAACAGCTAGACCATGAAGATAGTATGCATCAGTGTACTTGTCTTCTTTATCCCATTTTTCAATTAATGCTGCAGCCTTAGTTCCTACAGTTACAGATTGGAATGCAACAATATCATTTTCTCCAAAATAATCAGTTAAACACAAATGTTTAGTTTTAGACGAACGTGGAAAATCAAAAGTTACACTTTCACCATCAGGTCCATCTACAACTAGTTTATCATCTTGATTATGACATGCAAAATATCCATAAACTGCCTGCGGTTCAAATAGATTATCATTTAAGACTCGTTGCTTCCATTCTTCAAGAAGTTTTTCAGGATCATCAATAGAGTCGGTCTTTGAATTTCCCTTTATCCCCCAGGATAATTTGAATAGTGATTTTTTGTTTAAGTGATTCCAGATTTCTTCTAAATCAAAATCTTCAGGTTTTAATCGGATAACTTCATTGAGTTTTGGCGGAGTTGGAGGGGAGACAGGTTTTACATCACTACGAGGAAGTTCTTCGTTAGAGACATTCGAGGTAGAGGTTTCCTTCCAATTTGATAATTTTTCTTTCCAATTATTCACAAATTCATCTTTTTCATCAGAGACTAGCTTATCCATTGTTTTTAGGCCATCAAACATTGTTCCACAATAAAACATTCCAGGTTCATAGATTCCATCTTGTTTTGCAATTCGATTGATGTAATTGGTGTTGATTGCAGCACCACCACATAGTATTGGAACATTAACATCTGTTTTTCTTGCATGTTCAACAAAAAATTGCATCTGTTTTGAAGTTGATACTAGTAGAGCAGAAAGGCCTACAGCATCAGGTTTTACTTCGTTAATTTTTTCTACAAATTTTTGTAAAGGCACTTGTTTGCCCAGATCATGTACAGTGTAACCATTATTTTCAAAGATTGTTTTTACAAGATTTTTTCCAATATCGTGAACATCACCATAAACAGTACCCAGAACTAAAGTTCCCTTACTCGTACCCTCTTCTTTGAGTAGATATTTTTCCAGTTCTTTAACTGCAGCCTTCATACATTCAGCAGATTTTAAGACAAATGGAAGAATTAGTTCTCCTGCGCCAAACTTGTCACCGACAATTTTCATGGCAGGTAGCAAGTCGTCATTTAATGTTTGAATCGCACCTTGATGCGTGACCTCTTTTTCTGCATTAATTGATAAAATACCACCATTGTCTTGTACGAGGTTTTCCTGTTCTAATTTTTCAGCAATTGCAGATACCACATCATTTTCTATTCCATCTTTGAGCCTATTGATAATTCGGAAATTTGCACGTTTACCTGCAGCCCATGAGGGATCAACATCAACCTTTTTCGTTTTTACAGAAGAATCCTGCGTTGTATTTTCAAAGTGAGTAATTAATTCAGATAAAGCATTTGGATGATTATTGAAAATTAGGTCTTCAACAAGTTTTTTTTCTTTTTCATCAATTTCTGTGTAAGGAGTGATTTCACGTGCATTTACAATAGCACTGTCAAGACCGTTTTGTACAGCATGATATAGAAATACAGAGTTTAGTATACGTCTAGCTTGAGGTACAAGACCAAAGCTGATGTTACTTAAACCTAGAGTGGTAAAAGATGTAGGAAACCTTTCTTTTACTAGTTTAATTCCTTCAAGAGTATGTTTGCCTGCATCACGAAATTCTTCTTCACCAGTAGCAAGTGTAAATGTTAGGACGTCAAAGATGAATTGTTCAGGACGTAAGCCATATTTTTTTCCAGATTTGTATAATAGTTCGGCAGTTGCAACTTTTTGTTCTGGAGTTTTCGCCATTCCATCAGGGCCAATGCATAATGCAATTGCAGGAATTCCATATTTGGCCATTAATGGAGCCAATGCTTTGTACCTACTACCATCACCTTCAAGATTTATAGAATTAATGATTGGTTTTCCAGGGATTTGTTCAATCGCTGTTTCAATAACATGAGGATCCGTAGAGTCAATTACAAGTGGGGCATCAATTTCAAGACTTAGGTTTTTTACAAGTTTTAAGAGAAACTCTTTTTCATCTGAGCGCTCTGTTGTTGCAACACAAACATCAATACAATGAGCACCATCTTCTACTTGGGTTCTTGCAAGATCAACTAGTCCATCAAAATCATCATTCATGACCAATTCTTTTGCTTTTTTGGAACCCTGTGTGTTTAGTCTTTCACCTATTATGAGAGGGCCAACCTCTTGTTTCAGGTCAACAGATTTGATTGCAGAGCTTACTCTAGCCTTTAACATATAGAATTATGAATGAAATTTTTGTAAATACTTATCTCATCAATCTTTCTTTTGTTGGTCGATAACTTTTCTTAATTGTTCAATATGCTCAGGATTTGTTCCACAACAACCGCCGATTATGTTAATTTGCGGATATTCCTTAATGAACGAATCAAGAGCAGAAGCCATTTTTTCAGGAGTCATTTTGTAAACTGCATGGCCACCTTCCATCTCGATAGGACCAGTTGAACAGTTCAAGCCAAAAATATCAATTCCCATTTCAGATATGGTGGTATAGGCAGATTGAACATTTGTTCCAAGAAGCATCTTACCATATTGATCTAGAGTTACATTTGAAATCAAAGTAACCTTTTTTCCAGTTTTTTCCATTGCAATATGTGATGCTTCAACGGCAAGTTTTACTTCCAGTATATCTTGACTGGTTTCAATGAGTAATGCATCAGCAGTACCTTCTATTAGTCCTTGAGCTTGTAATTCAAATGCTTCACGTATTTCTGAAAGTGGAATTTGACCCAAGTCAGGATCATTGGAACTTGGAAGATATCCGGTTGGACCCATAGAACCAATAACAAATCTTTGTCTGTCAGTAAACTCATCACATACACTTCTTGCAAGTTCTGCATTTTTTTGATTTAATTCAATTGTTTGAGAACCAAAGCCATATTCATCAAGTTTAATTTTGTTTGAGCCAAAGGTATTGGTTTCAATACAGTCTGCACCAGCAGCGAGATACTTTCGATGAATTTCTTTAATCCAATCAGGTTTTGTGATAGATAATCCGTCATTAAATCCATCCTTCCCATCAGGAAAATCCTCTGGTTTAGGATCATTTTTTTGAATTTCAGTTCCCATAGCACCGTCAAAAAGTAAGACTCTGTTTTCAAGTGCATTGGCAAATGTTTCTGATGTCATTTTTGTAATCGTGTTAAGAAATCTAATGCTCCTTTAAAATCATTTGGAGAGGTAACAAGAACATCTCCAGTAATACTCTCAATTTCAAGAACAAATGATGAGAAATTATTTTCATAATTTGACCAATCAAGATTAAGAAATTCTGCTGAACG
>LUPB01000060.1 GCA_001627235.1 Nitrosopelagicus sp. REDSEA-S31_B2
GACTTTGACAATTTTGAGAATCCCTCTAACAACTCCATCTGAAGTTGGGCAGAATTATCTGCTGATTTACTCACATTTTCTACTGTAAATGGAACAATATCATCTAATTTGTTTTCACAATATGCTTTGACATGTCTCTCAAATACTGAAAAGGCAAAATGTGGTGCGATCTTGACTAATTTCTCCATGATCTCAAATGCCTGTTTTTCCTCATCATTTGCTTCATTTACTATTCCTTTGAGAATCCTCTTTCTCTCAGATATGCTATCAATTGCTAATGCAACAATCAATCCTTTTTTTGTCAAATGGTAAAATGGCATCCCATTTTGCTGTAAAGCCTTTGGTCCTCTTTTGAGCGGAAGCCTGCCTTCCTCTTCAACAATTCCAAGTGGAATCAAAATTTCATCCAAATCTCTGAATATTCCTGAATAGATGTTCTTCCACAAAATCTTGTTTTCTTCTGCAATGCTTTGAGATATGGCAGTTCTTGTTTTTGATGCAGAATTCGTTGCATTTGAGAGATGATGTATGATTGCCCGTTGCCTTGATGCCTCTCCTGTAATGGTCTGTCTTTTTGTCTTGAACGTATCAAAAATTGCTAATCGTGTTTTTTCTGATTTCATTTTGACCTCCTGACCAAAATGTCGTCATAATGCCCAAAATAGTAACATAATTCACTCATTTTATGTTACTATCACAATATACTAGAATATATGAATTTACACTAAATGTCAATTTTATATCTTAAACGTTATATACATTCATCCAGCGGATTTGATCAATGAAATCTCGAAACCATAAGTATGCTCTAATACTTATGGCCGCAGTCGCTATGACGGCAACAGGTGCTGGTGGTGCTGGTATCTATACCGGTAACCCAAACGAATGTTGGTATGACACTGATGATGATGGCGTCCCAGACATGTACTGTTATGTAGATACAGGTGACATGGCTTGGATGCTGACCGCAAGCTCTCTCGTACTTTTCATGACCCCAGGTGTTGCATTCTTCTACGGAGGATTAGCAAGATCAAAGAACGCAGTCAACACAATTGGCATGTGTTTCGTAATCATGGGTCTCATGAGTGTACAATGGGTATTGTGGGGTTATTCACTCTCATTTGGAGGAATAGACAATGATGCAAACATGTTCATGGGTAACCTTGACTATGTAGGCTTCAACAATGTCTCACACTGGGCACCACTAGGTGCTCCAAGTCCATGTGAAGACACTTGGGCACACTATTACCAAATGCAGACGATGAAGGAAGGAGATGTATGTAGTGATACTTGGCCAGGAACTGTTCCTCACCAACTATTTGCTATGTTCCAATGTACCTTCGCAATCATCACACCAGCACTCATTGTTGGTGGTTTAGTTGACCGTATGAAATTCAGTGCAATTGTAGTCTTTGTTCTCTTATGGGGAACATTCGTCTATGACCCAATTTGTCATTGGGTATGGGGCGGAGGATACATTGGCGGAGGAAGCTTAGACTTCAACCCCGATTTGTCGCCATCTTACGCACTTGACTTCGCTGGCGGAACTGTGGTACACATTTCATCAGGATTTACAGCACTCGCAGGCGCCCTGATCCTCGGAAGAAGATTAGGATACGGCAAAGTTCCAATGGAACCACACAATGTACCTATGGTAGTTCTTGGTGCATCAATTCTCTGGTTCGGCTGGTTCGGCTTTAACGCAGGAAGTGAAGTAATGGTAGATGGAATCACTGTAAGCGCATGGACAGTCACAAACACTGCTACCGGTATGGCAACAGTTACGTGGGTGTTGATGTCATGGGCACACACCGGCAAACCTAGCATAGTAGGTGCCGCAACAGGAGCCGTAAGTGGCTTAGTCGCAATCACACCAGCATCTGGTTGGGTTGGACCAATGGCTGCAATAATTATCGGTATTGCTGCAGGTACAGTTTGTTATGGATGTGTTGCATTCAAGAACGCTCGAAAATGGGACGATGCCCTCGATGTATGGGGAGTCCACGGTATGGGTGGTTTAACAGGTGCTATCTTAACTGGTACACTAGCTAGTCCACATATCTGGGACACAGGCGATGGAATCGGCGCATGGACCGGCACACCAGAAGGTTATGAACAACAAGCAATCTCAATCGTTGCTGCAGGAATGTCAATTGCATATGCATTTGGTGTCTCAGTTGTCATCTTCAAGGTAATGGATGCAGTATGGCCTGGAGGAATCAGAGTCACTCCAAAAGAGGAGGAAATCGGACTCGACCTCGCACAGAACGGTGAAAGAGCATACGTAAACGAATAGAAAAAAACCATTTTTCTTTTTTTCTTTTTTTAATTTCGACAAACAGCGGATGCTAAACTAATTTTTATTCAACATTAGAAAAGAACATTCATGTTCATTTCTACACAAGAATTAGAAAAGATCTACAAAGATGATTCTGTTTTAGTTGTGGATGCACGTTCATACAAAGACTATTCCAAAGGACATATTCCCGGTGCTGTCAATCTAGACTTGTTTTCATTTCATTGGGCAGATACATCTCAAAAAGGATTGACAAGTTTTGGTGAACATATGAGAAAAATTCTCTCATATGCAGGAATTGATGAAAATAAGAAAATCATTTTTTATGATGATGTAACTGGCATGCTTGCAGCAAGAGGCGTTTGGATGTGTCTTTACTTTTCCCATCCTGATGTGCAAATGTTGGATGGAGGTTTATCAAAATGGACTGGAGAAAATTTACCATCTCAAACTGAATCCACAATTTACAAACCTTCAAACCTTACAACTCCAATTGATCCATCTATCATCATTGGTTTTGAAGAACTCAATGCAAGCATTGGGAAAGTCACAATAATTGATGCTCGTTCTCCTGATGAGTATGATGGTACAACTCCAAGGGCTGCCAGAGGTGGGCATATCCCAACTGCAAAAAACATTGATTGGAATGAAAATCTTGATGATTCTGGCAAACTCAAATCTGATGATGAACTTGAATCTCTATATGAAATGGATAGGGAGACTGAAATTGTTACATATTGTCAGGGTGCATATCGTGCAGCTAACAGCTATCTTTCACTAAAAAAAATTGGATTCAAAAATGTCAAAGTGTATTTGGGTTCATGGGGCGAATGGGGAAATGACTTGAATCTTCCTATAGAAAAATAGTTACTATTGTTTTTTAATTAATTTGTTGAAGGTTAGATATGTCTGAAAATGTCACTGAAAAAATAAAACAAGAGATTCTAAAAATAGATCAATTAATTGTCAAGAAACAAAAAGAAATGAATGAACTTCAAAAGGTCCTGATGATAGAACCTGCAAAGATCAACATCTTAGGTGATACGTATGAAGAATTACGCAATGAGATTAAACAACTAGGAGAAAAACTCAAAGAACACAAACAAAAACTTCAAGAAAACTGATTATTTTTTCCACTTGAATTGGTTGTATAGCATTTCTGGTACGACTTGCTTGAATGGAGTTGCTCCACCATCATACCATTTTGTGAAAAATTCGTACAAGTGAAGTCTTAGGGACTGGATGTATACGATTAATCCCTCAATCATCATGATTCCGATGTTTCCTCCGATGAGTAGTGCAAGTGCACCTGGTGACTCTGCACCACCTAGTGATGCAAATGAGTTGTTTACTGTCAATAACAATGCCGCATGTACCAACAGCATGATTCCAATTCGCGCATAGCTGATTGTATGAGCAAGACACTCTACACTTTTACCTAATAGAACTTCCATCACTACGTTTGCAGCACTTCCTCCTTCCTCGGGATGTTTCTTGTTGTGCTTTATTCCACCAATCATCATCAAAACAATTGATGCAATAATTATGATTCCTGCAATTCTAGTAACAATCCAAACCTGTGCCCATTCTCCTAAGAAAAATGTAACCCATGGAACAGACTCTGTGTGAATCTTTGAGTACATGTTCATTACATCATATGATGCACCGATTGCACACATCATGATTACTACAATTCCGCCCTCTTCTAGCAATCCTTTGAATGGTTGGAAGTAGTCTATGTGGAATCCAAACACCTCACCCGTTCCTACACCCGCTATCGCAGCTGCTGCACCAGAGATTGCAATGAGCATTCCCCATCTTGAGAGTGTGCCTTGTCCTTTTAGTTTGAATACAAGACCTAATCCCATTAACAAAAGTCCGTGTCCTAAATCAGCAAACATTACTCCATAGAAAATTGGCCACATCAATGCAATCATTGGTGTTGGATCAGCCTCTCCTTTCTTTGGAATTCCCTGACTTTGTGTAATTACCTCAAATGTTTTAACAAATCTTTTGTTATCAAATAATGTTGGAGTCTTCTTTTCTTCTTCTGGATCTTTAATTTCTTCAGTAAGTGACATCCATTGTTTTGTCGTCTCTGTAAACTTTCCAGCCATCTTCTTTGGAATGTAACCTTGTATGACTGCAAAGTTTTTGGTTCCACCTGGTTTCCTTAGTAATTCTAAAACATCTTTTGCAACCTCGGCTTTTTCATGTAAAGTTAGGATTGGTTGTCTTATCTTTTTGATGATAGCGGCTATTTCTTTTGTAATTTTCTTTTCTTTTTCTTGAAATTCTTTTAATTTTAATTCTGCAGTTGCATATGCTTTTGTTGGATTTTGTTCAATGTTTTCAGGAATTGAAAATGGGTTTGTATTGAAACTTCTCATGACTTTGAGGACTTTGTCAGTATCGCCAGAATCTGCAATGACAACTAGTGCCGACTCTTCTTTTGAGTTTAGTTCATAATTATCAATTGAAACATTTTCTAGACTTCTTCTGATTTCTTCAATGTCTTTGGTCTGTACAATGAAGAGATTTGTGTAAAACTGCTTCATCAATCCAAATCCTCCCAAGTCAAGATTCAATTTCTTAACGACATCTAGTGTCTCAATTAATGATGTTAATTCTGAAATTTGTCTTCTAAATTCCTCTCGTTCATCTAAGAGTCGTTTTGGCTCATCAATAACACTTGGGGATTGTTTGATAATCTCATCAACCATATCTTTTAGTTCTGATAGTTCATGATTCTGTTTTTTAAACACAGTTCCCTTGAACAAAATCTCAATCATTCCAACTAATTTCTCAATTCCTAGGCCTTTTACCACCTCATCAATATCTTGGAATGATTGCTGTGCTTTGAGTAAAATGTCATCTACTTCTGGTGTAACGGTCTCTGTTTGAGAATCAATCTTGTGAAACCACTCAAACTCTGTTAGTCTTGATATTAGGTTTGGTGTATCTGATCGCGGTAAAATGACTGTTCCGACCATTAGATCTGCTACTACCAAGATAACCACATGACCGACGAGTGATTTTAAAATCTTTCCAAATTCGTTCTGTACTAAACATTAAAATTCAATTCTTTAAAACGGCATTCATTGCCATCAAATTCTGCTTTAGAATCAACAATCGATCAGGTTTTAGAGCGAAATTCATCTGAATTTGCTCAAAGTCTTAAAAATTCTCTTGAAGATGCACAAAAAACACTCTCTGATGCTCTTCCAATGCTAGAAGAAGAGTACGACAAAATCATCTCTGATGGCAAAAAAGAGGCAGATAAAATTGAAAAACAGATCGTTGGAAGTGCAGATTTAGAGGCTAGAAACAAATCTCTTCTAATCGTTCAAGAATCTGCTGAAAAAGTTCTAGAAAAGGCAAAAGAAAAAATTGCAAATATGGACAGAAATTCTGAATATTCAAGTTTAATCACAAAATTACTCACTGAAGCAACATCTGCATTAAACACCAGTGATGTTATAGTTTACACAAATTCTAAAGACAAAGACGTAGTTCAATCCGCAGTATCAAATATGTCTGGCGCAGAACTATCAAGCGATCTAATCGATTGCATGGGTGGTGTCAAAGTCACATCCAAAGATGGTTCCATGAGCTTTGATAACACAATTGATGCTAGAATTGAATTGTTGAAACCTTTAATTAGAAAAGATATCGCAGCACAATTTAACCTAGGTAATTGATATGGTAGCACAAGGAAAAATTGTATGGATTAGTGGACCGGCAGTAAAAGCTGACGGTATGGCTGATGCAAAAATGTATGAAACCGTATCAGTCGGAGATGCAAAACTAATCGGTGAGGTAATTCGTCTTACCGGAGATGTAGCATTCATTCAAGTTTACGAATCAACAAGTGGTCTAAAACCAGGCGAACCTGTAGTTGGTACAGGAAACCCACTCAGCGTTTTACTAGGACCTGGAATTATCGGTCAAATTTATGACGGAATTCAAAGACCTCTAAAGGATTTAGCTGATAAATCTGGCTCTTTCATTGGAAGAGGAATTACAACAACTCCTGTTGATATGACAAAAGAATATCACTTCGTACCATCTGTTGCAGTTGGAGATGAGGTTCAAGCAGGAAGCATAATTGGAACTGTTCCAGAAACATCATTAATTGAGCATAAAATTCTAGTCCCACCAGATCACAAAGGTGGAAAAATTACAAAAATTGTTTCAGAAGGCGATTACGCATTAGAGACTGAGATTGCATCAGTTGAGGGCTCTGACGTCCCACTCAAAATGTATCACAAATGGCCTGTCAGACAACCAAGACCATATCTCAAAAGATATGATCCAACTGTCCCATTACTTACCGGTCAAAGAGTTATCGACACATTCTTCCCATTAGCAAAAGGCGGTACTGGTTCAATTCCAGGTGCATTTGGTACTGGTAAAACTGTAACACTACATCAAATTGCAAAATGGGCTGACTCTCAAGTCGTAGTCTACATTGGCTGTGGTGAAAGAGGAAACGAAATGACTGAGGTACTTGTAGAGTTCCCAGAACTCAAAGACCCAAGAACTGGAAAACCACTCATGGACAGAACTGTTCTTGTAGCAAACACAAGTAACATGCCAGTAGCAGCAAGAGAAGCAAGTATCTACACAGGTGTAACAATTGCAGAGTATTATCGTGATATGGGTTATGACGTTGTACTTGTAGCAGACTCTACAAGTAGATGGGCCGAAGCACTTCGTGAAATGTCAGGTAGACTCGAAGAGATGCCTGCAGAAGAAGGTTATCCATCATACCTTGCATCAAGATTAGCAGAATTTTATGAAAGAGCAGGACGTGTACAAGCACAAGGTTCTCCTGAAAGAGACGGTTCAGTATCTCTGGTAGGTGCAGTTTCACCATCTGGTGGTGACTTTACAGAACCTGTTACAACACACACAATGAGATTTATCAAAACATTCTGGGCTCTAGATGCAAGTTTAGCATATTCAAGACATTATCCATCAATCAACTGGATGAACTCCTATTCTGGCTATCTTGCAGATATTGCAAAATGGTGGTCTGAAAACATCAGTGCTGACTGGCTCAACCTTAGAAGTGAAACATATGGAATCTTACAAAGAGAAGACACACTAAAAGAAATCGTAAAACTACTAGGACCTGAAGCACTTCCAGACGAAGAAAAACTAATCTTAGAAGTTGCAAGAATGATTAAGATTGGAATCTTACAACAAAACTCCTTTGATGATGTTGATACCTACTGTAGCCCTGAAAAACAATTCAAATTAATGAAATTACAAGTTGACTTTTACAATCAAGGTCAACAAGCACTAAAAGATGGTGCATCACTAGCTGACATTCGTTCAATGGAAGTAATTTCATCATTACTCAAAGCAAGAATGGATGTAAAAGATGATGAGATGGATAAATTAGATAAACTTGCAACTGACATGGTTGAACAATTCAAAAGCGTTACAGGAGTTAAAGTTCAAAATTGAGTAACCAAGGCGGAGTTCAATACAGCAAGATTGCTGAGATTAAAGGACCACTAGTAATTGTTGATGGTGTAGATAACGCAGCATTTGATGAGCTAGTAGAAATTGAAACACTTGATGGTGAAAAACGTCTAGGAAAAGTTCTAGAGGTTGGAAACGGTAAAGCAGTTGTTCAGGTCTTTGAGGGCACAACAGGTCTTTCTGTTTCAGGAACAAACGCAAAATTTGTCGGTAAAGTTATGGAAATGCCAGTATCAGAACAAGTACTTGGTAGAGTTTTTGATGGTTTAGGAAGAGCAAAAGATGGTTTACCAGAACCGGTTGCTGATTCATTTTTAGATATTAACGGAGCACCAATGAATCCTGAACAAAGAGAGTATCCAAAAGATTTCATCCAAACAGGTGTATCTGTAATTGATGGAATGCTCACACTGGTAAGAGGACAAAAACTTCCAATATTTTCTGGCTCTGGTATGTCACACAACATCTTGGCTGCACAAATTGCACGTCAAGCAGCAATTATTGGAACAGATGATAGTTTTGCTGTAGTCTTTGCAGCAATTGGTGTGCAATACAGTGAGGCAGAATATTTCAAAAGAAGTCTAGAAGAATCTGGTGCACTAAAAAGAAGTGTACTATTTTTGAACCTTGCAGACGATCCTGCAATTGAGAGAATTATCACACCTAGAGTCGCATTAACAGTTGCTGAATATCTTGCATATGATTTGGGAATGCACGTACTAGTCATTCTTACTGACATGACAAACTATGCTGAAGCACTTCGTGAAATTAGTGCAGCACGAGAAGAAGTACCAGGAAGAAAAGGTTATCCTGGATATCTTTACACTGACCTTTCCACAATCTATGAAAGAGCAGGAAGACTAAGAGGCAAAAAAGGAAGTGTTACACAAGTACCTATCTTAACAATGCCATCTGATGATATTACACACCCAATTCCAGATCTTACCGGTTACATTACAGAAGGACAATTAGTACTTGGAAGAGATTTGTTCAGACAGGGAGTCTATCCACCAATTAACATCTTAATGAGTTTAAGTAGAATCATGAAAGACGGAATTGGTGAGGGAAGTACTCGTGCTGATCACCAAGAAATCTCAAACCAAAACTATGATGCATACTCTCGTGCTCAAGAAGTTAGAGCACTAGCAGGAATTGTAGGAAAAGCAGGTCTTACACCAGTTGATCTAAATTACATGAACTTTGGCGATGAGTTTGAAAAGAAATTCTTAACACAAGCAATTGATGAAAACAGAACTATTGAAGAAACACTTGGCTTACAATGGAAC
>LUPB01000061.1 GCA_001627235.1 Nitrosopelagicus sp. REDSEA-S31_B2
CCCATCTCTGAGACATTTGCAGATGAATTGACTCTCAACATTGACAAAACAATTTATGAAAAATCTGATTTCATTTCTGTATGGGGTACTAGCAATTTTGATTCTGTTTTCATCTCTATAAAAGATCCTGACGGAAATAATGTCTGGAATGAGAGCCTAAAACCTAATGACGAAAATAAATTTTCCACACTAATTATTGCTGGTATTGGAGGTTGGTATACTAGCGGAAACTATCTTGTCATTGTTGAATCTGGCAGTAACGTAGCAAATGCAAAATTCTTCTATGATTCTGGCGCTCAAGTGAATCCTCCTTCTGCAGTTTCTGACTATTATGTAAGTCCAGAAGACCTATACTTGACGTTTGCCATTGCAGTAATAATTGTGGCAGGAATATTCATTTATCTTGCACGTCATATCATATTAAGAAAGAAAACAAGCTATGATAATGTAAAATTAGATTCTAAAAAAGACCGTGATTATGAAAAATACCATTCTGATTGGTCTGAAGAAGAAATTTTTGGTTCTAGAAAACAAAATACTGATGCAAAAGAATTTCGTGAAATGTATAACGATAACTCACTGCCAAACTACTATTTGATATTGGGATTAACAAATGATTCCTCACAATCTGAAATTAAAAACCAATATCGAAAACTTGCAAAACAATATCATCCTGATAGAAACAAAGATTCTTCAGAAGAAAAAATGGCTCAAATCAATAAAGCCTACGAAGTATTGTCTGATAAAAAACTCAAAGAAGAATATGATAAATTCTGTAAATTACTATGATTCTATTATTGCATCCTTAAGTGTCAGATAAAGAACAACCTTTGATGCATTTTGCATACTATTTGTCAGATTGGTAATTAGGCAAATTTCTTTTCCATCTTCAATCTTTCCTCTTAATTCGATATCAAGAAAATCTTTATTCGGTCCTAGCATTGCTTTTGATAGATGTTTTGATATTTTTGTATCTAGGATGGTTGCTTGAACTTTCAACTCCTTCATCTCTGCAAAATACACTCCTCCTCTAGTTGTAGGCTCTGTTATTGGGTTATCTGTTTGGAAAACCTCGATTTCATTTATCCTGAATGAGTTGCCCTCAATTATTATCTTAAAATCTAACTTGTTTTCTTGTACAAGTTCTTGTAGTTCTTTTTCATTCATTCATTATTACCTAAAAATTAAAAAATATATGTCAATACTGTATCGTCCATATATGGCAGAATCAATAACAAAAGATCAATTAAAAGAACAACAAGACAACTTTGTCATCCTTGATGTTAGAGAACCTGATGAGTTTGCTAATGGTTCAATAGATAGCTCTCAAAACATGCCGTTAGGTCTTACCATAAGAAATGTCAAAAA
Organism: Nitrosopelagicus sp. REDSEA-S31_B2; assembly: GCA_001627235.1. Classification (GTDB taxonomy): domain Archaea; phylum Thermoproteota; class Nitrososphaeria; order Nitrososphaerales; family Nitrosopumilaceae; genus Nitrosopelagicus. Next base: position 1,369 of record LUPB01000061.1, read on the forward strand.
AGGGCAAATTGATGATCTCAAAGATAAAAAAATCTGTGTTTATTGTGCCTCTGGCTACCGTGGAAACATTGCAGCTGATGAACTAGTCAAAGCTGGATTCTCTGCAGTAAATCTTGAAGGTGGCTATATGGCCTGGACTCAATAATTTGAGTGCTAACACAATACGAAAAGCAGAGAAACTTGTTGAAAATGGTGGCGTTGTCAAAATCGAGGATGATCTCTTTCAAGTTAAATCTTCTAGTGATCCCTCTAAATCATATTTTGTAACTCATGATTCATGTGAATGTCCTGGTTTCAAAAATTTCTATAAATTCCATCATGGAAAAGGTTTGAAAGCAAATTGTTCTCATTTGGAAGCAATTCGCATATTTTTAAAAGAAAAATAAATAAAAAATACAGATCCAATCAATCAGACTGTTTATATACACATATTCGGTTGTTATACCAGTGATTAACTCAAAACACACACTGACAATTTTGGCAAGCTTGATGCTCGTCGCAGGAATGCCTATGGCATTTGCAGATGGACATCCAATGGACGGCTTGTCAATTGAAGCAGATGCAGTTGAGGGCTCAACAACAATCACCATCACAGGTCATGCTTCATCAAGTAATGTTCCTGTAACAATCATGGTACTTGCACCAAATGGAAACGTAGTTTCTATTGATCAAATCAACCCTGATTCTGATGGTTCATTCACTTCAACAATCGGAGTTGGTGGTCCAATGTGGAAACAAGATGGCGTTTATTCAATTAGCGCACAACAAGGTTCTGCCTCAATGAACAAATCAACTGTTGAAGTAGAGATTGCTGACGGAGCAGTTGTTCCAGAATTTGGTACAATTGCATCATTGGTACTTGTTGTTGCAATTTCTTCAATCATAGTACTATCTGCAAAAGGCAGACTTAGCTTCACACCACGAATCTAACTGTCCACTTTTCTTATTTTCTCTTTTTCTTGAATACCTCTTAGAATTATTCTTAAACTTCTTAAGAAGCAAAATTCACCAAAATCATAGTTGGATGTTGAAAAATTTCAAGATGATGTTTACTCGATAACTGAACTCTTGTCTAAGCATTTATCTCCAGAATTGATACCAAAATTGAATTTTGTAAGGCAAAATCTAATTGAATATTACAAAAAAAACCTTGTAAAAATTAATCATTCTGTTCTCGAATTAATCTGTGCAGCCGAATTAATCTCTCATGGTTTTTCAGTTGATGTTGAAAAATCAATTTCTGATGTATTGGTTTGTGATTTATTTGGAAAAAAGGGTGATGGAACCTCTATTATTGAAATTGAGACTGGATTCACTCCTCCGGAACATGCGTTAGATACCGTTGATTACTATGCAGCAAGAATTGTGAGTAAAATTGCGCGATATAGTAAACACTGTGGGAAATTCTCACTTGCTACTCCTGTTGTAAACATATTGCCAATATCTGAAATTTTCCTACTTCCTCCAAATACTAGAAAACCTGAAGATATTGAAAAATTAAAAAAACTCTGTGACCGATTCTACAAAAACCCCCAGATTAAACTAGATGATATACAAAACGCACAAATCCATTCTGTTTATCTCATCAACACTGACAAAGGTTTTGCAAAAGAGATGGATCCTGAATCATACATCCAAATGACAAAACAGTTGATTGAACAAAGTGAAATTGATCTTTGATTTTACAAATTTGATCTTTTAATCTATAATCTTCTCATAAGGTTTAATACCAGTCTACCTAGGATTATCGCCATATGACTAAATACAAGTCCACAGCAGAAGTCATGAAAATTATCAGTGACAAAGATAAGATCAGAAACTTTGGTGTTATTGCTCATGTCGACCATGGAAAAACAACCATGAGTGATAGTCTTTTGGCCCACTCTGGAATAATCTCTCCATCTTCTGCAGGTAATGCTTTGGCAATGGACTCGATGAAGGCTGAACAGGAAAGAGGAATTACCATTGTTCAGGCTAACGTTACATTACACTATCAAGAAGATGACAATGATTATGTCATCAACATGATTGATACTCCTGGACACGTAGACTTTTCTGGACGTGTAATCAGAAGTCTTAGAGCAATTGATGGTGCTGTTGTAGTATGTGATGCAGTAGAAGGTATCATGACTCAAACTGAGACTGTAACCCGAATGTCTCTTGAGGAAAGAGTAAGACCTGTTTTGTATATCAATAAAATTGATCGATTAATCAAAGAACTAAGATTAACTCCTGAAAAAATGCAAGAAACACTTGCAAGTGTTGTTGCAAATTTTAACGAACTAATTGATACATATGCTGAAGAAGAATACAAGGAAAAATGGAAGGTATCAATTCAAGATGGTAGTGTGACATTTGGCTCTGCTAAAGATAGATGGGCAATCAATGTAGATATCATGAAGAAGAAAGGTGTAACTTTCAAAGACGTAATTGATGCATATTCTGATTCTGGTAAAGTTGAAGATTTGGTCGAAAAAG
>LUPB01000062.1 GCA_001627235.1 Nitrosopelagicus sp. REDSEA-S31_B2
GATATTAAAATTCAGTGTACTTTTCAAAATTTTATTCTAGTTAATTAGAAAGTGCCGTTAGCAACACTTCCAGTAGTTGACGACATGTAATTCTGGTTTTAGATCAAAGCATGTGACTTTGGTTACTAACGGCATACTCTCATTAATCTCATTAATTATTAAAAATAGACTTGAGATTATTTTTTTATAATTAAGACTTATTCTAGATTCTTAGAATATAAAATGAGAAATCGATATTAGTTTAATTAGCTATGACTAATCGATATTTGTATGTCTAATGGAAAAATTGCAGGAATTGCCATTGGTACTCTTGCCATTGGTATTGCAATAGGATTTTTCATACCAACTGATTCTGGGATTGAACAATCTGCACCAACACCTGTTATGCAGACTGAATCCATAGATTATGGTATTGACAAAATAACAATCGGATTCATTCCTTCTGAAAAAGCAGATGAACTCACGCCAAAAGCTGAATCACTTGCACGTTTCGTGGAATCTGAATTTGATGGTAAAGTCGAAGTTGATGTTGTCGTTCCATCTAATTATGAAACGATAATTGAAGGATTGAGATTTGGACACATCCACGCAGCATTCATGGATACAGGACCTGGCTGGATTGCACACGACCGAGCAAATGCTGAAGTTGTAATGGCTGAAGTAAAGAAAGGTAAAGTCGGTTACTATGCAACAGTATGGCAGAGAGCTGATTCAAACTATTCATCTATTGATGAAGCAGTTGGAAACAAAGTTGCATTTACTAGCATCACTGGCTCTTCTGGATTTATTCGACCTATGGGAACTCTCGTAGATCGTGGATTAGTCACTGTTGAAGGCGATGATATTGTTGCATTAAAACAAGCACTGGATAACTCATTTGAGTATCACGCATTTGGCGGTGGATACAAAGCAGCTTTGGAACTACTTTTGAATGGTTCTGTTGAGATGGCTTTCGGATCTGATATAGCTCCTGAAAAGTATCTAACTCCTGAACAACAAGCACAACTCAAAAAAGTTGACACACTTGGTTTAGTACCATCTCATGTGTTTGTAGTATCTGATGATTTATCATCTGAAACAAAACAACACTTAGTTGATTCACTGGTCAAACTCAATCACCAAGATAATAACCAAATTCTAAAGGATGTTTATGGTGCAGATGCACTATTGCCTACAACTGCTGAAATGCATATCGGAAACTTTGGTCAATATCTTGACTTGTTGCCTGGAATTGAACAAGCAACATTTGATAAGAAAAATTACGACGCACCAAAATAATCATTTTTCTTTTTTTAATTATTAATCAAACTGCTCACGCACAATTTCTCATTCTATATTCTTAGAATAAGAACCAATTTCATCTAGATTTATTTTCTAGCCGACGTCAGTTTCAATGATCGCAATTGAATCCACAAAACAATGCATCTTTCTCATCCATCTCAACATTATCAATAATACAAATGCGTAATGTTTCTGCATCATATGATTCAAAAAATTTAATTCTCAAAAACGTCTCTATGAATGTTAAACGAGGTACTAATTATGCCATTGTTGGAGCATCAGGTTCTGGAAAATCTACTCTTCTAAAATTGATGAATGGAATGATGATTCCTAGCAGTGGTGTAGTTTTGTATAATTATCAAAAACCTGATCTAAAAAATAAAGAATACAAAAAATCAATTGCAAAAATTGGGTACATTCCTCAAACCTTAGGTCTTGTAAAAAATACTAGTGTGTTGGAAAATGTTTTGATAGGTGCATTACCTAGATTAAGCAATTTTAAATCATTTTTCAAAATGTTTCCAAAAGAAGAAATAGAAAAGGCTCACGAAGTTTTAGATTTGGTTGGACTTGATACAAAATCTAACCGTAAAGTTCACATGTTAAGTGGTGGTGAAAAACGTCGTGTTGCAATTGCACGTGCATTGATGCAAAAACCTGATGTATTACTTGCTGACGAAATTGTTTCAGAATTAGATTCAGTCACTGCTCGTGAGGTAATGGATGTCATAAAAGACGCACAAAAAAAATTCAAACTAACGGCAATAATGATTCATCATGACATGACTTTGGCACTTGAATATGCAAATCGTGTTGCAGTAATTCAGGAAGGTGACAAAATACTTGAAATTGGTGTAGATGGTGATCAAATAATTGATTTTCAAACAGGTAATCTAACACAAGAAGAAATTTTGGAGATGTATAATGAACCAGAAAAATAACCTCGTAATTGGTGCAATAATTGCAATTGTAGTTGTCATGTCATATGATGTAGGAGTAGATCCTATTGCATTTGTTGAGGGCTTGCCAAATCTTGGAATTGTTCTTAAAGAAATGACTGAATTTGAATCTGAACATTGGGGTACTGCATTTTGGGCAATGCTTGAAACAATTGAAATGGCATTTATTGGAACAATTCTTGGTGTTGTAATATCATTACCAATCAGTATTTTTGCAGCACGAAATATTTCTAACAAATACGTCTATGGACCTTTACGTGCATTGTTGGCTGCTACCAGAACGTTTCCTTCAATCTTATGGGCAATTCTTTTTGTTATTGTAGTTGGTCTCGGTCCATTTGCAGGAATTCTTGCTATCACACTTTATACAATTGGATTCATCAGTAAGTTACAATACGAATCTATTGAGGCAATAGATTATGATCCTGTTGAGGCAACAACTGCAATTGGCTTATCAAAAATCCAACTAATTCGATATGTCATAATCCCTGAATCTGCTCCTCATCTACTAAGTCAAATTCTATACATGTTTGATTATAATGTAAGACAAACAAGTATTCTGGGAATCGTTGGTGCAGGTGGAATTGGTTTTTACATCATTAATTATATCAAATTTTTTGAATATGGAAAAGCTGCAGTATTCATGCTTGTGGTGTTAGTTACTGTTTTAGCAATTGACTGGGCAAGTGTAAAGATTCGTGACCGTTACATAATGAAAGCACAACATGGTCAACAAGTTAAACCTATGAAAAATTAGTATGGCAACGGCGGGGCATAGCCGTTACCACACAGATACGGGTCGCATCTACACAAACGACGTACTAAATATGCATCAAGAATTAATAAAATACACCAGATTTTTTAATCATGAAATCAATTTAGAGCATGGATTTATGCAGTATTGACGCAATTTTACTTCCATCTATGTTTGCAATAAAAAATAAAGTTGAAGGCTCATCATGTTATGACGATCCCTCTTGTATTGGATACATGATCGTTATTTCATTAGGATTGGCATATGGGATCTATAGGATTTTGACACGAAATATGAGCAAAAAAGGAAGACGTGAAGCCCTCACTAAATTCTTCTTTCGAGACACCAAAAATTAAATACACATTATTCGGACGTCAGATATGCCAGAGTTTGTAGAAGAAGAAACTGGAAGACGTCTATTTCATGAAAATGAGACCACTCTAGAAATTGAAAAGGCAATTGCCAAAAAATTCATTCCAAAAAAAGGCGAGGTAACCTCTAGTTACATGCATCGTGATATGGATGAAGAAGAGCCTTTTGATGTTGATCGTGCAGTGGACGAAGATGGAGTTCCAGTTTTACAAGAAAAATCAAAATTATCTCTATATGATGTTGAGTACAAACTTAGTGGAATGAATGTCGTTCCCGTCGATAAAAATACAGGTAAAGTTCTTGATGAAAAACAGGTTGAAACATTAAGAAAACAATTACTAAAAAACTGGAGATTTGAAGACGAGGATGAAGAAGATGAGTAGCGTCTGCGAAGATTTAGAATATGTACAACAACAAATGTTAGCAAATGTTATTGCTAAAATGAGAAAACAAGCAAAAGCAAAAAAAGAAAAATTAGTTGCAGTTCAGTAATGCTTTTTATTAGAGAAACGATCTAGTCAATTCAGTGGGGGGCACCTCTGCTTAAAATCCAATACGCGTTAACTCCTGCGTATAACGGCAGATGCCATTCTGTCCTCACTATACTTCTTATACTCTAAAATCACAGTAACTGTATGGCAGATTCTGTTTACGAACCAAGATGTAAAGAGATCCAACATCATGATGGTGTAAGATTTGCTGCAATAATCAATCACGATGGAGAAAAAATTGCTGGCGGTTTTACTGAAGGTGTAAGTCCTTACGAAGGAGACGAGGCTAAACTACATGACTTTTACAAATTTGCATTAAACGTTTCACTGAGAACTGACGAGTTAAACAACTCTCTAGGTGCATTAAACTACATAGCATCTAGACGTGACAAGGTAATTTTGATTAGTTTTCCATTTCCTGTTACAACAAACATTCTGTTAATCTCTGCAGAACCTGGATTAGATATAGAAAAACTAGCACAAAACGTTGTGAAGATATTTTCTGATGATTCTTCAGGATTTACTAAAACACTAGCAGACGACTAGTCTTTTTTCTCTACTACGTGAATTAACTCTTTTAATTGTCTTCGAAGTTTTGCAGGTCTTTTCTTTATTGGATATCCTATACAAAGCATTGATGTTGGTCTGAGCTCTGTTCCTATGATTTCTTTGACTTTCTCCTCATCAAACATTCCAATCCATATGCTACTTAGCCCTAATGCTGATGCAGCCAACTGAGAATATGCCGCAGCCAATGTTGCATCCTGAATTGAAAATTTCATTATTACTTTCTGAGGAAAATCAAGCTTTACTCTAGTTGGGTTCATACAAAATACTAGGACTAGAGGCGTATTGACATATGCCTGGTTGTTTGCTGCTTTGACAAGTTCCTCTTTTGTCTCCTTATCATTGATGTAAAATATCTCAAATCCTTGAAAATTTCCTGCAGTTGGTGCTGTATCTGCCGCAGCCAAAATCTTGTCAATTTTCCATTTTTCTACTGGGTTTTTAGAAAATTTTCTTGTAGACCTTCTACTGGCCATAACTTTGAAGATATCACTACTTGCCTTTTTCTCAGGTTTTGCTTTTAGAATGGTTTCAAGCAAACCTAACCTTGTTGATAGATCTTCGCCACTCTCTTCTTTTGGCTCATACCCCTTTGGCCAAGAACGACTTTGGTCTATTTTTTTATCCATACCATTCCTCAAATCTTTGAGTTAAAAAATTTCCTTATCTCTTTAAACCTGACACAAACTGTTCGGTTGCATTTTTCATAGATTTCACATCTGATGCTGAATGTGCATCTGAGAATGCTCCTAATTTTCCTGGTAAAAAGAAAATACCATTTTTTGCAATCATCTCAAAATGATAATTAAATAATTTTGATGAATCACACTTTGCTGCATCTGATGCATTGTTGATCTCAGTCATTCCATTTCTTGGAAAATGAGTCATAAACAATGATCCTTTTCCTGTAACAATGATATCATTAGAAAATACTTTTTTTAACATCTTGGTTGCATCTCTTCCTAATCCATCTAATTTCTTGTAAAGTGTTCTATTCTTATTTTTCAAAATCTCTAATGTGGTTTCTCCTGCAATCATGCTTAGCGGATTTGCCGAAAAGGTTCCTCCACCAATGTATGTTCTACTCTTTTTTGAATTAACAGACGTATTGGCATGTTCCATGATCTCATCTTTTCCACAAATCACTCCTATTGGAAATCCTCCCCCGACAATTTTTCCCAATGTCACGATATCAGGATCTAACTTCATTGTTGGATAAAGACATCCATATCTGAATCTAAACCCTGTAACAATTTCATCTAACATGAAAAGTGCATTATTTGATTTAACCATCTCTTGTAATCCTCTAAGATATTCTTGTGTTGCAGGAATTGCTCCTCCCCCTCCTAAAACCGGTTCAATCAAAATCCCTGCCAAATCCTTCTTTACTGAATTTAAAATCCTCAAAGATTCTTCCAAGTTATTTAATGGTAATGAAATGATGTGTTCTTCATCTGTAAGTCCTTGACTTTCTGAAACGTCAAATGGCCAGTTAACTGTCTTTAGTAAATCTGTTGTATACCCATGCCATCCACCATCAATTTTTGCAATAATTTTTTTCCCTGTTACGGCACGAGCTAATCTGACAGAATACATTGTAGCC
>LUPB01000063.1 GCA_001627235.1 Nitrosopelagicus sp. REDSEA-S31_B2
CGTTGAACTCTCATAATTCTAACCCATTTTGGTATGTCTTTTTTTGCTTCAGCCAAAACATCAATCATCTCTTCTGTTGAATATGGTTTGTAATTTCCTAATTTGTAATCCTCATAAAGTGGAGTATCTTTCAAGACTAATGAAGGATAGATCTTTAACATATCTGGTTTGAATTCATCCATTTCAAATAATTTCTTAAAATCTGCAATGTCTTCTTTTGGAGTCATTGTTGGAAGGCCTGGCATCATATGTGCAACAATTTTGTATCCTGCATCTTTTGCAATTTGAAAAGAACTAATCACTTGTTGTAAGTCATGTCCTCGATTCACTATATTGTATACTCGTTCAGTTAAACTCTGAACTCCTATCTCAACTCGAGTTGTTCCATAATCTAACATCATATCAACATGTTTTTGTTGACAATAATCTGGTTTTGTTTCAATTGTAAATCCTACATTTCTCATTTTTGCTTTTTCATTAGCTTTTTTTGCATCTTCTAACGTATCTGACTTGTGTCCATTAATTGCATCATAACATGATTTGATAAAATTACGTTGATACTCATCTGGCATGAATAAAAATGTCCCACCTACTATCACTAATTCTAGTTTTGTAGGATCATGACCAAATGCAATTAATTGTTCAATTCTTTTCTGTATCTGTACTCCTGGTTCATAATCATCTTCTATTGCACTTAGCGTTACTGGCTCTTTTCCCGTATAGCTATTTGGAGTGTTAACTTCTACTCCTCCTGGACAAAATGTACATCTACCATGTGGACATGCAAAAGGTTTTGGCATAATTGCAATTACTGCAACACCTGATGCAGTTTTTACTGGTTTTTTAAGTAAAACTTTCTGAAGTATTGAAAATTGTTCTTCTGTGGCAGATGATAAAATCTCTGAATTTCTAGGTAATCTCTCTAAAGCGTATCTTGCGCAAATCTCTTTTACCTCGTTTTTTATGTCATTTTTATTTGGATTTTCAATTTCAGTTAATCTTGCGCAAATCTCTTTACATGCTTGTAGGAAATTTCCATTTAGTTTCTGCATGCTCTATACAAATTCATGCAACATAAAATGGTTTAAACAATAATCAGCGTCTTTTTGTATTTCTTTTCTTACTGGATTTTGAACGTCTTGTTGTCTTCTTAGTTACCTTTCTTTTCGTAGTTTTTCTTTTAGGAGCTGCTTTCTTCTTAGTTGCTGATTCTGTTTGAATTTTTTCGGCTTCTTCTACTTTACGAGTTCTTTCTTCTTCACTAATCTTTGGCTCTGTTTGTTGTTCTGATTTGATTTTACCCTGTTTTGCTAATCTTTCAAGATAATCTTTTTCATATTCTGATCTTATCTCTTCTTTTGATTTCTCACTCATGATAAATTCCAAAATTAGTTGAATTTAATTATTTTTAGTAATAACTAACTATTCTACTAGATTTCACTCATCATCTGTTTTAACGGCAGTGACTTCTTTTCTATAATCCATCTTGAGCCATATCGGTGTGATTATTGTAGTAACTGCTACCATAAGCACAATTGTAGTGTATATGTCTCCTGTTAATACTCCTGAAGATAATCCTACACCTGCTACAATCAATCCTACTTCTCCTCTTGAAATCATACCAATTCCTACCCTCATTCCTGCAGTTTTATTTTTCAAAAATAACATTGATGGTAATCCACATCCAAGTAATTTTGTTGCAACTGCAATTGCAATTACTACTCCACTAAGCATTAGTATATCCAAATTCACTGTTCTGAAATCTACCTGCGCACCAATTATTGCAAAAAATAATGGCGCGAAGATTAAACCAATCCGACTAATGAAATGCTCTATTTTTTCGAAAACTTTAGTTGCTGATAATGCCATTCCTACCGCAAATGCTCCTACAATTGGAGATAATCCTAATGTTCCTGCAATTGCAGCAGCACCAAAAAATGATGCAGTTGCTATTCCTTCAACACTTCCTTGTGCTTTCCAAATTCTTGGTGTAATGACTTTTGGAAGTATGAAAATTGCTGCAATCAAAATTGCTGCAAAGAATCCTAATACTTTAAGAATTGTAAATGTAACATCAAGTAAATCTACATTCTCTAATGCTTCTGCACCTCCAAATGATGTAACTACTGATAACACTGCAATTGCCAAAATATCGTCTACTACTGCTGCTGCAATAATTAAACGGGCTTCTGGAGATTTTATCTTATTGAATTCCTTTAAGACTTGAATTGAAATTGCTATACTTGTTGCAGTAAGTGCAGTTGCAATCATCAATGCTTGTAATGCTTCAAATCCAAATGCCTGGAATACTATAAGTCCTGCAAAGAATGGAACTACTACTCCTAAAGTTCCTACTGTAAATGATGCTTTTCCTCCACGCAAAAATTCTTTTGGAGTCATCTCTAATCCTGCCATAAACAAAATTACAATTGCACCAATCTCTCCTAATGTTCTAATTTCTGGTCCAATTTTTAGAATTGATTCTCCTGTATCTGGATTAAGCAAAAATGCACCTAATGCAAATGGTCCAATAATCATTCCTGCCAGTAATTCACCTAGTACAATTGGCAGCTTAATTCTACTGAATAATTCTCCCATCAGTTTTGCAGCAGCTAACAATATTCCTACTGCTATGATGACTTCGATGAATCCTGCTTCTGCTGCCATTATATGATATTTTTAGAATTACGTCATATAAGCCAAATCTAGTAAAATTTTCTAAGATAACATGTTATTGATTTCTATGCAATTTTTAATTTATTAATAAAAACTCCTTTGTTCTTACTAATTCTGCCAATTTCATAAGATTTCATCTTATGTTTGGCAAAAATCTTGTGAATTCCCTTCACTTGATTCTCAGGTGCGATAATACAAAATCCAACTCCCATGTTGAATGTCTTGTACATCTCTTCATTTTTGACTCCTGTATCTTCTATTAATTGCATAAGTGGTGGGGTCTTTGGCATGTTATCTAAATGATAGCCTATTTGTTTTAATCTAAGTAATTTTGTAAATGAGCCTCCTGTGATATGTGCTAATCCATTAATTTTACATTTTTTCAAAGATTCTAAAACTGGGTTAACGTAAATTTCTGTAGGACGTAAAAGTGCCTCTCCTAAATTTCCAACTCCTTTAATTTTGTCTTTTACTGAATATTTACTCAAAAGAGCTTTTCGTGCAAGTGAATATCCGTTTGAGTGTAACCCTGAACTCTTTATTCCTATTATGACATCGTTTGGTTTTATTTTATCTCCCAACACCATCTCTTTTTTTGAAAGCATACCTACTACCATTCCTGCAAGATCAAAACCAAAACCTTTACCCGCTATCAAATCTGTCATGATAGCTGTCTCTCCTCCCACGATTGGCATCGATGATTTTTTTGCACCCTTTACCAATCCTGAAACAATCTGTTTGAAAATCCTCTGATCATTTTTGTTTGCTGCAATATAATCTACAAATGAAATCGGTGTTGCACCTATGCAAATTATATCATTAACATTCATTGCAATACAATCTATTCCTATTGTATCGTATTTTTTTAATAGATTTGAAATTATTACTTTTGTTCCAACTCCATCTGTGTGAGTTGCTAGTAATTTACCTCCTGGAATTTCTACAATTCCTGCATAATGACCAAAACCATGTGTCATTTTTGCCATCTTTTGCAAATTATGTGTAGATTCAATTAATCTTCCAATTGCACGTTGACTCTTTTTTATTTCCGTAATGTCCACGCCTGCTTTTTTGTATGTTATTGCCACATTACATCACCTACATGTACATATTTGAATCAATTTTTTTATGTTCTGTATATTTATCTGACAATTCTCTTAATTCTACACCTAACTGTTTTTTTTGTTTCTTCAAACTTGTAGTATCAATTTCTGTTTCATATAGTCTGTTTACTGCTTCAATTACTGTTGTGGCAGCTACAGGATCTGGGGTTGCTTCATCTGCTTTTACGAGTAAAGTAACACCTCTAATCTTTCTAATCAGGCATTCATTTAGGATGCCTCCTGAAATCCCTGTGATAAATCCCTGAGGAATCATTTTGATATCGTGTTCTTCCATAATTCTGCATAAATCCACCTCTGCTGCAAAAAATGTTTCTCCATCATGTTTGTTTGCTGCAACTCCATCTAATACGATTATTTCATTTGAGCCTTTTTTTTCTGCCCATTCTAAAATTGCCATTGCAATATTGTAAATTCCATCCTTACTGATAATAATCTCGCAGATTATTACACAGATACTCCCATCTTCATTTGAATAAATTCTAAATGGATGTCGTAATCTTCCTTGCATGAATACTGTGGAAGGAGGCAAATGCTTTGAACGTAAAAACCCCACCTCTTTCATATTTAATTCATTTATCATATGATCTGTTGCAATTGTACCAACTAATCCTGCTCCTACAAATCCCACAAATATGGTTGGATTCTTTAGATTATTCTTTCCCGTTTCATAGATCTCGGCTTCTGGTATATTTGCCTGCATTATCTTATTCATTATGTTTTGTTTAATTACTTGTTCGCTTCATGAGGATCATGTCACGTGGAATGATTCGAATACTGATTTTTGGAGTTGGCTCAATACTCTTTGTATTTCTATATGCGTCTAGAATTTTCTGATCTAATTTTTTTCGTTTATTGTAAATAGATCAAGCATTATCTTTCCTTTATCTGTGATAGAATAGATCACATTTGATCCAACTCTTTGCTTTTCTATGAATCTGTATTCTACACAAAAATGTAAATAATTCAAAAAAGATTTTTTCATTCTGATTTTAGATTTCAAATAAAGGTCTGAAAATGTCATTGGATTTGCATTTAGCTGATACAATAATTTCAACAATGACAAAGTACTGAAATCCTTTGTTTTTGCTCTAACTGCATCTAAAACTTGCTCATCTCGTTGAATTATGAAGCCCTCGAACTTATCTGCTACTTCTAAAGGAACATACGTTAATCTCGCTCTCATACAGTATTGTACCGTACTTTACCTTATTAAGGTTGAGTCATGCATTGTTGAGCTAATTGATCAGTTTTACTGAACTTCTTGGAATTGAATTATCTAATTTCCTTGTTAGAATTGTAAATTATACGGAAGGAATGTGATTTAAACAAGATATCTTGGCATGGTTGTTGTGGATATATTCAGCGTTGGAAGTGTACTGTTAGGTCTCATTTTATTGTGTATTGGTGGATATGCTATTGTATCTGGTGGTGTCTCACTTGCAAAGAAACTTCGAATAAGTAGCATGGTCATAGGTCTGACGGTTGTAGCATATGGGACATCTACTCCTGAACTTGCAGCTTCTATACTTGCAGCCTTCAATTCCCATACTGAACTAATTCTAGGAAATATCATTGGAAGCAATATAAGCAATATTGGAATGGTAATTGGAATTTCTGCAATATTTGCCCCTCTTCTAATAAGTAGAATTACGGTTAGTAGATGGATTCCAATCATGATTGGTGTTTCATTACTTGTAGTGGGAATGTCTTACGATGGGGAAATCTCGCAAATAGATGGACTTGTACTAATTGCAGCATTAATTGCATTTACTCTATACACTATCAAAAGTGTAAAAAAGCAAAAAATCCAAAATGAATCATCTGAAAATGAAACTATCGAGGGTGAATATTTCCTATCTAAATACAAAATTGAAACCTATCCTCAATCATTTGCCCTAATAGGAATTGGAATTCTACTTTTATTCCTTGGAGGCCATCTGACCGTCGATGGTGCTGTAAATATTGCTCAAAGTCTAGGATTGTCCCAATTGGTCATCGGTGTCGTAATAGTTGCAATTGGAACTTCGCTACCTGAATTAATAACTTCTATAATTGCAATTGCAAAAAAAGAAACCGACATTGGTGTAGGAAATATTGTTGGAAGTAACATTTACAACATTTTGCTGATATTAGGTGTATCCTCTGCCATGGTTGGAATTCCTGTTGCAACTGACGTATTTTCAAACTATTACATCATGATTGCGTTTAGTCTTGTTTTGTTCATTGGATTTAGAAAATACATCCCACGAGTTGTAGGCATTGGATTAGCTATAGCATTTGCTGTATATTTGGGAAGTCTACTAATCTAATTTCTTCTAGAATTTTTGTATTGATATTTTTTAATTTTAATTAAATCAAAATATGATCCAAATTTCTTATCAAATGACGTATTTCTTTTGGTCTAAGGAGTTGTCCATACTCTGAACCTGCTGCAGTTGATATACTCTCATTGATCAATGTTCCTCCAAAGTCATTTGCTCCCCAGTTCAAGAGCACCTGTGAAAATCTTGGACCTTCTTTGACCCATGACATCTGAATGTTGTCTATTACATTATTGAGCATAATTCTTGAAATGGCGTGAACCAATAATGCATCGTTGGAATTTGCTCCTTGCTTAATTCCTTCATGAAGTTTATGCTTATACATTGGTGCTTCTGAATAAACAAAGTTTAGTGGTACGAACTCTGTAAATCCTCCTGTCTCTTTTTGAATTTCACGAATTGTGTCTAAATGATTCACTCTATGCTCGTTTGTTTCTAAATGTCCAAACATCATAGTTGATGTTGATCTTATGCCCATTTTATGAGCGGTTTTTATGACGTCTGTCCATTCTTTGACTGTAATTCGTCCAGGAGAAATTTTATCTCTTAATTTTTGATTTAAAATCTCTGCTGCAGTTCCTGGAATTGTATCTACGCCAGCATCTCGTAATCTACCCAAGTATTCTTTTGTTGAAATGTTTGATCTGGTTGCGCCATAAAGAATCTCTTCTGGAGAAAATCCATGAATATGAATATCTGGAACTTCAATCTTTATCTCTCTACAAATATTTTCATACAAATTTGCATCCATGTCTGGTGGTAAGCCTGCAACTTTTCCAACTAATTGAAAATCAATTCCTTTTGCATCAAATAACACTAATGCTTCTCTAGCACTGATGTCTTTTCCTGAAATGGATTTGTTGAGAATTGCAGCAATTACTGGGTCTGCATATTTTAAAATACCATCTACATCCTTATTTTCTAAATTCATTTCCAATAACTCTCTTTAACGTAATTTTTTTCATCAGCAATTAAAGATATTCTTTGTTTAAGGTTATTGTTAATTAGTGGTACGAACTCTGGGTACACTGGGAATCTAGCTTTTAATGAAAATCCTAAATTTCCACATTTTTTCTCTACATTTTGAATATTTGGCCATGAGAATTCTGGATTTACATAATCTGATGTAATTGGCGATATTCCTCCCCAATCATTAATTCCAACTGATAAAAATTCATTATAATTATCTGGGGATAGGTTTGGTGGAATCTGTATATTTGCATCAGGCATAATTATTCTGCATAATGCAACTACCATTTTGAAATAACTTTCTTCTGGTGTACTATGTTCAAACATTGAAGTTTTTGGTTTTGGATGAAAATTCTGAAGTATGATTTCCTGTATGTTCCCGTATCTCTGATGTATTTTTTTAATATCATAAATTGATTGTATGCATTCTTCTAATGTTTCTCCAATTCCGACAAGTATTCCTGTTGTCATTGGGATTTTTAATTCGCCAGCATTCTTCAAAATATTTAATCTTGCAAGTGGTTCTTTACTGGGTGCATCTTGATGAGGCATTCCATCTTCTCTTAATCTTACGCTTGAATTCTCGAGCATTACTCCCATACTCACATTTGTCTTTGCAAGTTCTTTCATCTCATTTTTTGTAAGATTTCCTGCATTCGTATGTGGGAAAACTCCCTGCTTCAAAACAATCTCTGAACAATGAATCAAATATTCTGTAGTAGATGAGAATCCCTGCTTTCTTAACCACTCCTTAGCTTCTTGGTATTTCTGTTCTGGTCTTTCTCCTGTAACAAATAATGCTTCTGTACAATTGTATTTTTTAGCCAACTCGGCTAATTTTTTTACAGTTTGTTCATCCATTAATGATAATTTTGTATCCTCTGGCTCTGCTTTGTAGGTGCAATATGAACACGTATCTCTGCATAAATTAATAATATTGAAAAATGCCTTTTTTGAAAAACTAACTACTCTCCCTTTATTTTTATCTCTTAGTTTTGATGCGGTTTCAAATATGACTTGTTTTGGAACGTCTTCAATTAGTTCAAAAATTTGTTCTTTTTTGATCTCCTCTGACTCGTTAATTTTATGAATTATCTCAAAATCAAACTGTAAATTACTCAATGTTTGAAAACTCACCACGGTCTATTTAATTTTGTAGAAATTCTATCTAGGTCTTTCCTCAAGAATCATTGTTAATTCCAACACTTCGCCACCTCTATTTACTGAAAGAATCATCTCATCTCCAATTGATTTCTCTCTTTGTAAATGAACTAAAATATCTGAAATCTTTCTAACAGTTTTTCCATCAATTGATGTTATTATGTCTCCATCCATTGCAAATTCTCTTCCATCGACCTCTTTTGTTTCAGTAACTCCTAACAATCCTGCTTGTTCTGCTGGACTTCCTTCAATTACTGATACCACCAAAAATCCTTTTGAACTATTCAATCCTCTTACTTCTGCAAGTTCTGGATCAACATCAGTTCCTGAAATTCCCATCCATGGATGACTGAATTCTCCTTTTTCAATTAGTATTGGCACCACTTTCTTTACTGTATTTGATGGAACTGCAAAACCTATTCCTGAAAATTCACCTGTTGCTGATTGAATTGCAGTATTAATTCCAACTACTTCACCTTTCATGTTGATTAATGGTCCTCCTGAATTACCTGGATTGATTGCAGCATCTGTTTGAATTACGTCTGGAATAGAATATCCTGACTCTTGTGGTAATAATCTTCCAATTTGACTAACTATTCCTGATGTCATTGAGCCTGATAGTCCAAATGGATTGCCAATGGCTGCAATCTTTTCTCCCACTTTGAGTTTTGATGAATCTCCAATCGTTATTGGCTGTATGTATGTGTTTGATGGATTGACTTTAACTACTGCGATATCTAAATCTCTGTCTCTGCCTACTACATCTCCTATGTATGCTTCTCCATCCAGAAATGTAACTGTAACTTTTTGTGCATCACGAACAACATGTTGATTTGTGATGATATATCCGTCATCTGAATAAACAAATCCTGAACCCATGCCTCCATCGGACTCGCCTCTTAGGACATTGACTTGAACTACACTCTCTTCAGACTTTTCAAAAATATCGATTAACGAATAATCATAACTTCTTTCTATTCCCGTTACTTCTCCTACCGTCTCTGCATAATTTCCATTTGTTACGATTAATTCTCCCCCATCATTTTCTGACATCGAATTAAGAGATACAAAAACTGCAAAAACTATCGCTATGGATGCAATCACGCCTCCAATTACAATGCCATTATTTGCCATAAACAAATTAGTTCTTGATAAACTATAACCCTTACTGATTTTACTACACCTTGAGATAGTTCTGAGAAAATTCTTTTACAGAATATTTCCTTCCTCTCCATGATACTGCAGTTGATTTGTTTGCTTGTAATATTCCTGCAAGAAATCCTAATACTACGATAATACTTCCTATTGGTGCAAAAATTGAATTTGATATGCTTAGGTTTAATCCCATTTTTGTTTCCATGATTGATGCTGCAAATACTGTAATTGTTGAAATTATTGAAGCACTTAGCAAAGTTATGAACGATAAACTTGGCTGAAAAGCAATTATTGAATATCCAAGGATTGGTATTGGCATAAACAAAATGAACAATACTGCAAAAAACACTCCTATAGCAGAAGAGGAACTTTGATGATAGAGTGGGACCATTAGACGTTTTAGTCCATTCCACATTTCTTTAGAGCTACGTGAATACAGTGCTTCAATAAGGTGTTCTCCTCTTACCATCTTTAATGCATACCCTGACTCTTTTGTAATTTTTCCTAGGGCTCCATCTTCAATAATCTCCTGTTTGACCTTTTCATGTGTTCCAATCTCTTCATACACATTTCGTTTTATAATAAAAAAACTACCAAAGAAATAACCCACTTTCTTTTTTGGATTATTCACATTTAATGCTGAATATCTAGAATGTAGGAAAGTTGATAACATTGGTAAGGTAATCTTTGTGATTTTATCTATACAACGAAGTCTTGGAATCACTGTTAATGCATCGAGATTCTCTGACTGTAAATGTGACACTGATAATGTCATCACATTTTTTTCAAACTTTGTGTCTGCATCTGTAAATAGTAACACATCCCCCGTTGCTTTTTTGAATCCCTCCATACATGCCCAATTCTTTCCCATCCATTTTTCTGGTTTTTCTCTTGCACGAACATGAATTATCCTTGAATCCTCTTTTGCAAATTTTTCTATGATTTCACCTGTTTTATCATCCGAGGAATCATCAATTGCTATTATCTCAAAGTCACTATAATCTTGCATACTCAAAGTCTCTAGGCATTTTCCAATAAACTCCTCTTCATTTCTTGCAGGAAGTATCACTGATATTTTTGGAGTTGAAGTACTCTTATCATCAAATTTGTCTAAAAATGGTGTTTTAGTAAATGACTGATACATTGAATGCATTAATGATAACCATGCAAGAAAAACTCCTACAAGTATAACTGTAAATACAAAATTGAAGATATCTATTGTGATATCTACCATTAATCTTCCACTTCTTTTTTGATTGCTTGCAAAGCCTGCTCTGTTCCACTTTTGATGTGTTTTTTTATCATTCCAGTAAACATGCCCATCATACCTGAAAGTTTTACGTCCCACACAGCTTCTAATTCACAAGAATCTCCATTATTTCTTAAAGTAAGAATTTTTTCGCCTACTATGACTCCTTCTGTAAACACAGCTTGAATTTTTTCTTTAGGTGTGATTTTAACTTCTTGTAAGCATTTTTGATCACGAAATGCAATTGTAATTTCTCGTGAAATATTATTTCCTTCTTTTGAAATATTTCTAACTTCTTTGGTTCCCTTCCAGAATTTTGGTTCATTATCTATATCTGAAATTACATCCCAAATTTTTTCTTGAGTTGAATTGATTGTAACTGATGTCTTAATCTCTGCCATATGCTACATCCAAAAAATGGAAAATATTAGCCTTATCCAATATTATCTGTCAAATTCTTCACACAAATTGTATAGGTCATTCATCTTGTGCATTTTTCCATTTTTTTCTAGTTCTTCATATTGCCTCTTAAGCTCATCATATTTCTGAACATCTCTTAAAACATTATTGAGAACTTTGCATGTTGTTGCCATTTTTTTCATCATTTCAGTTGTTTCCATAATGAAAATGAAATTTTTAGAATTCTTAAGTCTTCAAATTAGTAATTAATTTTAAACCGTGATTATTTGCAATAGCATGGATAACATTTCATATGATGATTTCTCCAAATTGGATCTACGTGTAGCAAAAATCATCTCAACAGAAAAAATACCTGACAAATCTAGAATAATCAAAGGTACTATTTCTCTTGGTGATGAAGAACGTGATGTCATAATTGGCGGTGCTCAATTCTATGATCCTGAAGATCTAATTGGGAAAACTGTAATTGTAGTTGCAAATTTAGAACCAAAAAAAATGGCTGGTGTTGAATCCAATGCAATGTTGTTGGCAGCAGACATTGATGACAAACCATTTTGGCTAACTGTCGATAATGATGTTCCTGAAGGAACAAAAATCAAATAATCTGCTAATCGTATACCATTAACTTTTTTTCTTCTAATAATGCATGTAAATTATTTACAGAGCGATATACATCTGGTTCTTTTTTAGCGCCTGTGCACACAAGTTTGCCTGATGAAAACAGAAGGATTACTGTCTTTGGGTCAAGCATTCTATGAATCAATCCTGGAAATTGTTCAGGTTCATACATACTTCTTGGTAAAGTTCTTGCTGCCTGTTCTAGATGAATTCTTCCTCCAAGATTAATTGAAGCGACAATGTTCTGAATTGTTACAACTGCATTTTTTTTCACTTTTACATTGCCCTTCCTCAATTTTTCTACAACTGTTTTCACAGCATTTTTGGACATTTGTTCTGATTTTGCACCTGTACACACCATCTTACCTGAAGTAAAAATCAATGTTGCAGTTTTTGGACTCTTTAATCTAAAAACTAATCCTGGAAATTGGTCTGGATGATATTCTACATCTGGAAATTTCTTTGTAATGTCATTCAAATCCATTTTTTGATCAACAGTTGCTGATGCTACCACATTTTCAATACTAATGATAGGCTTTGTCTGTGGCATACCCAAATGTAAAAAATATCATTAATAAAAATACTCGTGAAATTATGTATTATTTACGAATTTAGAATGGATATGGTTAAATTACAAATTCAAAGAAACTGATTGTTAGGATATGGAATTTAATTTTGATGAATTTGTGGCTTGGGTTGGAGAGGACACTGACACACTGATGATGCTAATTTGGATTATTCCTGTAATCATCTTTGTTTTCTATGGTCAACGTATTCAGCTAATCATATCTTCAAATGAAATTAAAAAAGACATTGAAAAATTAGAGCAATATACTACATCAACAAAAAAAGAATTTCTAAAATATGTTAAAAATAATCTCACTACCTCTTCAGACCCTGAAAAAAAACTGGACAGTTTCTTTGACTATTTTACAATCATGCCTGTAGATCTAGATCCTAATGGAATTATTTCTAAAATAAATCATCTAGTTCGTTCAAGAGAAGACTTCATTAGATTACAAATTAACAATATGTTCAAAGATCTATCTTCTGTTGAACTATCAAAACTTCAAAATCTGCTAGAAATTGTAACCACCTTGCAATTATTCCATAAGCATACTCGACACCTATACCTCACTGCAAAAAAACAAAAGAATTTTCCACTCATTCTTCCATTGCAAATGATGATTCCATTTCTCATGGAAGAAGCTGAGGCACTAAAAGATGCAATGGCTGCAATTAAGAGGAATCAACCTATCGGAGATAGTATTGGGCCAATGATTGTTGGGGAATTGATGCTAGACACAAAAAAAGAAAACGTTGCATTTGAAACTGTATCATCTAAAAAAACGTTTGAAGACAGAGATTTAATCTTGTTAAAGGCAGAAGGACCTAATGCTACTGTTGGCCGCCCTGGTGATGGTTTTGAAAAAATCATAACTTCAAAGAAACCAGATCTTGTAATCATGATTGATGCGTCATTAAAACTAGAAGGAGAAGATTCTGCATCAATTGCAAAAGGCTTTGGTGCTGCTATTGGTGGAATTGGTACAGAACGATTCAAGATTGAAGAAATTGCAACAAAAAACAATATCCCCATACTTGCACTTGTCATAAAACAATCTATCTATGAAGCAATAACATTGATGACTGATGATATTGCAAATCAAGCTGAAACTGTAAAAGAAGAATTATTCCAGATGATTAGAGAGAATACACAATCTGGACAATCTATTCTGGTCATAGGTGTTGGAAACACAATCGGGGTTTCACAATGAAAAAATCAGAACGTAAACCTTCTACACCATACACTTTTCTAAAATGCCAATCATGTAAGATTTCCAAGAAACGCAAGTTTGAGGATGGCGATATTGTATTTTCGATGACTCAAAATTGTTCTGACTGTGATGGAAAAATGATGATCACAAAAATTTTTGGCGAATCTATGGATTAGTTGTAATAGTTACGCCATTTTCATTTGGAATGAATGTGTGCTCTGCTTGAGCAACCCTTTCTCCATTTCCTTCAACCAAAACTGGGTATGCGTGAACCGCTTTTTTCTTTACAAGAATTTCTAATAATCTTCTTGCATCTTTTTCTTCCCATTTCTCTAATAACCATCGTAGTGCAAATGGTAACAAATTGAAGTTATTCCAAATGTAATCTAACATTTCATCTGCTTCCTTATCCTTGGTTTTTTTCCTTGATGCTAGTGCAAAGATATTTTTCACTTTTCCTTCATGAACAAATCCTAATCCTTCTCCTGTGGTTACAAATGGTTCACATGCAAATGCTTGCTCTTCTTGGAATGTGAATGAACCTATTGACCAAATGTTTGGAACTGACCTTCCTGCATGAATTGTATATTGTTCTAATGAATGTCCACTAAGATTTCCAATTGGTATTAATCCTAAATCCTTGATTGTTTTTTCAATTGTTCGTCCTACGTCACTTGATTTAACACCAACTTTCATCATTGACATTGCATTGTTTAATGCAGATTCTGCACCTTGAACAAGTGTATCATATTGTGGATTGTAACAAACTGTAACTGCAGTATCTGCAATGTATCCGTCAATTTGTGCACCCAGATCTATTTTTACAAGATCATCTTCTGTAATTGTTAATTCATCATTTGGTTCTGCTGTATAATGTGCTGCTACCTCGTTGATACTTGTATTCACTGGAAATGCACATTTGGCTCCTCTTTTTCTGATCTCACTTTCAACATATTCACAAATCTCATAAACTGTTTTTCCAACCCAATCTGTGTTTCTAACATTTTCTCGAACTTCTCCTGCAATTTTTCCTGCTTTAATATAATCATCATATGCCATGCGCTATCTCTGATTAACTCATTTAAAATCTATTGTCTTAAATTGGGCAATTGTTTTTGTTCGCTGGGAGCGTGGTCTAGCTTGGTATGATTCTGCGTTTGGGACGCAGAGGTCGCGCGTTCAAATCTCGCCGCTCCCATTTAATTTTTATACAATAAAATCTGATTTTACACGTCAAACGATGAAGAAGAGTTAGAGTTTTCGATTTTCGAAATAACAATTGGCTCTGAGTTTGGCATTATCTTTTTATCAATACTTTTCATTACAAAATTACTTGGCTTTCGTACGAAGAGATTTTCTATTAATTATAGGAGTTTTGTTTACTCTAATTGGTTTGATGGGTGTTGGTCTTCCTCCCATCTATGCCATAATCATATCAATTGTAATTTACTTTGGAATCCGCGTGTTAATTGGAAGACGAAAGAAAATGATTGAACGAGATGTTGGTGAAGGTATATGTGCAAAATGTGGCTCAAAAATCCAAAATAGAAAATGTCCAATCTGTGATAGAAAAAAATCCTAAAATGAATGATTTCTACGTGCGCTTTATACAAATTCACGCCTAAGATATGATATTGTACTCAAAAACACATAAGACTTTGACAAAGGGATCAACTTTTTCTCAATTTGATTCTATTATTAGTAAAAAATGGATATATGATTAGTAAATGCATTTGAAAAATCCCCTATTATTTGGCCTAATGGCAATTCTATTACTAGGCGGAACTATAACTCCTGTTTTATCCCAACCTTCTCCTGACACCAGTATCGTGATCAATGAAGTTGAATTTAATCCTCGTGGTTCTGATGCAGGGTTAGGTGTAGGTGGTTCTGGAATAAGTTCAAAATCTACTGAAGGTATGTCTGGTTCACAAGAATACGTTGAGTTGTATAATACATCTTCACAAGATATTGATGTTAGTGGTTGGTCATTAGTTCCAACTTCCACTTGGAAAAAATTTGAAATTCCTACAAATACAATACTTGAATCTGAATCATTTCTAGTTTTTACACATGTTAATTATTGGTTTAAAGATTTTGGGGATCAAGTTTCTCTTTATGATTCTAATGGTAATCTAATTGATCAAACACCACTTCTAAAAGATAGTGATGATGATGCAACCTCTTGGCAAAGAATTACTGACGGTCTAGATACAGACTCTCTCTCAGATTGGGAACTAAAACGATTAACTCCAAAATCATCAAACGGTAAACTAAGTGAAACACAAACTTCATCGTTTACCCTTAGTGCTCAAACTGACAAGTCAGAATATACT
>LUPB01000064.1 GCA_001627235.1 Nitrosopelagicus sp. REDSEA-S31_B2
CAACAAAATATTTTGCAAAAGCCCCATCAAATGCACTCGAAACAACAAAGCAAAATGCAGACACAATATTTTCAGAAAATAAAAATGTAATTTTATCAGAATTACTTCCTCTTTATGAGAAAAGTGGAACAAGTGAGAAACCAGATATTTGGTTCATTTCAGGTGCAATGAATATTGTTTCTAAAATAATGGAAATGGTTGAACATTGTAGAGAGGAAGTGATGATTGCAGTGCCTCAAGCAGGAGAATTGATTGTAAAGCAAGCATTACCAAAACTTAGACAATTACACGATAAAGGAATAAAGATTACAATTCTAATTTCTGATGAGTTTGATAAAGAATCAATCAAAGCAATTTCTCGTGTGGCAGATGTCAAGGTAAAAGGAGGATTGTTTGGAGGAGGAATTATTTCAGATAAAAGATATGTTGTTATTTTACTAGGTCCAGAAATAAGCAGTTCTAGTTCATCAGAGATTGTAGCAATTTGGGCTGATCATGCAGGATTAGCAGGTTTTGCAAGAGAATATTTTGATTTCTTGTTAAAAGATGCTAAAAAGGCATAATTTCAACTTGTTAGAACACCATTGAAAATTTATTAGATTAGAGAAAATACATATTTCATGGATGCCATGGATGATGAGGTACTTTTTGTAGGAACTGCAGAAGCTGAACATACAGAGATGTATCTAAAAGCAATTTGGCATATTAGAGAAAAAGGTGACGAAGTTAAGATTAGTACAATCGCTAAGAGATTGAATGTGAGACAGCCAAGTGTTGTTCAAATGCTTAAGAAATTATCAGAAAGGGAATTAGTTACATACAACAAAGCAGGTGTAACTCTAAAAGAACCTGGAGAAAAAGTTGCAGCATCAATGATTCGAAATAGTCGTTTACTAGAAGTTTTGATGGATAGTGCATTAAAGATAGACATAGATGAAGAGATGGTTTGTGGAATTGAACATCATATGAATAAACAATTTACAGATGCATTATGTATAATGCTAAAATGTCCGGCTAAAAGTCCTAGAGGTCGTGACATTCCAATGGGCGAATGTTGTAAAACATCCAGAGGAAAAGAAGAGTAAAAGAAGATATACTATGCAAATTTGATGATATTATGGCATGTTTTTGCGGATGTGAAGAATTTGAAAAAAATCCAGATGGAAAGATTATGGGTTGTGTCAAATGCAATCACGGCAGACAAAATCATAGTGATGAATGGCGTGAGGCTGCAAGAAAAAATGTTGAACAATCACAAAAACGTGATACCGACTTTGGTTAATTTATTCACCAATAATTTTTACTAGAACTCTTTTGTTTCGTCTACCATCAAATTCGCCATAGAATATTGTCTCCCAAGGTCCAAAATCTAACTGACCATCAGTAATTGCAACAACAACTTCTCTTCCCATAACTTGTCTTTTCATATGTGCATCAGCATTATCTTCTCCAGTATCATTATGACGATATTGCTCAATTGGTGCATGAGGAGCTAATTCTTCTAGCCATTTTTCATAATCATGATGCAATCCATGTTCGTTATCATTAATGAATACACTAGCAGTGATATGCATTGCATTAACTAAACATAATCCTTCTTTGATTCCACTTTTTGTTACTAATTTTTCGACATCAGGTGTGATGTTAACAAACGCTCTTCTAGTTTTTGTCTTGAACGTAAGATATTCAGTTAATGATTTCATAGTATTCATAGAAGATAATACAATAAAAATTCAAAGTTGCAGACTCAGAACTCAAGATCCCAATCATCAATATCATAGGATATCGTACATCACTGTCTGCAGTAGAAATTCAAGATAATCATACTTGAACCTTTCAATAAGCTTGATAAGTGAGATAGATTTATTGAAAAAAAATGGTCACAATTGATGCACCTTCTTCATTGGAAAGTTTTCGAAGATTTATCATAGCGAGTACATGTAGTTCATTTGCTCCAAGAAGCTATCTTGAAGATCCAGAAGTTTTTGCAGAAAGAGAAGAAGGATTAGGTTCCATCTATGTAGAAGCTGCAGACAAAGTGACATTAAAAAAAATTCGAGAGATAACATTTGTTAACGCAAAAGATGTCTTAGGAGTTATTTATTCATCTAAAAGTGGAAATACCAGTCTAAAATGGAGACAGACAAGAAAGAACTCAGGTAAAGTTACTGGAGAAGCATCATCAAACTCGTTAGTAAATTTGGCAGAAGGTGGAGTCATCACCTTAGAATGGGTTGAAAATTACGTAAAAAAGAAACAAGAAGAATCAAACTAGTTATCTTTTAGAGATTTTATAAAAAATCATGATCACAAAAACTCTTGATGAGAATACAATTTCATTAATGCCTGAAGATTCAGATGATTTACTAACCATTCGGAGAATTTTAAAAAATGATGATAAGATAATTGGTGAAACTACTAGGGTAATTAAACAAGAAAAAGAATATTCAAGACCAGACAAAGGTGAACGAGTTAAAGTAAGACTTGCAATTAAGGTAGAAAAAATATCATTAGATAATGTTCTTGATAGAATTAGAGTTGGAGGAACTATACTAGAATCAAATAATGAATCCGTTCCACATGGAACTCATCACTCTTTTACGATAAAAATTGATGAGGGGTTCAATCTTGTAAAGAAAAAATGGTCAGGAGTTGAGAAAAAACTTGCAAAGTCAAAAGGAAAGAAGACAAAATTCATTCTAATTGCAATAGATACAGGAGATTGTGGAATTGGAAGACTGAAAGGAACACATTTGCACCTTCTACCAAATTTGTATTCGGGTTCTAGTGGAAAAAGATACAAATCAAATTTTAAGATTGAAAAATTCTTTGATGATGTTATAGGAGCAATTAGTTCAGTTGCTGAAAAAGACAATCTTGTAATCATATTTGGTCCAGGTGAGACAAAAAAGAAATTTTACAATTATGTATCAAAAAAACCAATTTCAGATAAATGCCAATTCAAGGTGATTGAAGGAATTGATTCTGGTGGAGAAGATGGAATTCATGTTTTTACAAAATCTGATGCCATGAAAGAGGTTATGGCAGATACGAAACTTGCAAAGTTGGCACAAATAATTGATGAAGTGATGTTTTTGGCAAACAAGAAAAGCAAGAAATTCTCAATGGGTTACGAAGAAACAAAAAAAGCAAACGAAGCAGGTGCCATAGAATCACTAGTCTTTTCAGAAAAAGTAATTCAGGATTCAGATGAACAAGAAATTGTGGACTTCTTAAATGACGTAGAATCTAAAGGAGGAGAAATTTTCAGTGTTGACAGTACTATTGATGCAGGATTAAGAGTCTCAGGTTTGGGCGGAATAATCTCATTACTAAGATTCCCATTAGAATTCTAAAGAGTAGAATCATTCAACCAATCAAGATATGGCTTATTCATAGAATTTACGTTAAACCTTTCCACGAATATACAGAATCAATTTTTGTAATGTTCACACATGCTACAAGTTTTTTCTTTACTAATTGATTGGCAATTTTTTTTGTTACAGTTTTGTTAGGGAATGTAGAGACAATTATCACTGGTTTCATAGGAAACGATAAATTGCCGAGCCTAAAAAAATTGCTATAACTTGGAACTAAATTTCTTAACAGATAATGCAATTATTTACGTACTCATAGCCTGGGTTGCAATATTTGCTGTTGCAAAAGGTTTGAGATTAGAAAGATATGGATTTTCAATTAAACCGTATAGTCTAACTTACAAAAATTACAAAGTTCAAGATGCATTAGTTAGATTACTTGGAAGAACTAGAAGAGGAGTTCGTGTATTTGCAGATGTTAGTGTAATTGCCGGATTTATCATGATGGGTTATGTTTTCTTCTTTTTGTTTTTGAACATTTCAAATTTCTTTGTAGAACCTGATGAATTTGCAGAATTGACTGTTCTATTACCAGGTGTTACAATGACATCAGCTTCTGCTATAACGTACTTTTTACTATCAATTCCAATTGTATTAGTAATTCATGAAGGTGCACACGGAATTGTCGGAGTTTTAGAAAAGATAAACATCAAGACAGGTGGATTTGCAATTTTCATTGCAATGTTTGCAGGATTTGTTGAGCCAGATGAAGAACAATTTGGTAAGGCAAAAAAGATTTCTCGACTTCGTTTGATTGGTGCAGGACCAACATCAAATGTAATTTTTGCTTTCATCTTAGGAGCAATTTTACTAACAAACCCATTATTTGCAATGGGATTAGGCGGAGTGCCTGGAGCAGAAGGACTTGTAGATGTATTTTACGAACCAGCAGCAGCAGGTGTTTTGGTACTTTCAGTAATTGATGGAGGAGGTGCACAACAAGCAGGAATTCAAGAAAATGATATGATCATAAAAATTAATGATGTGAATATTAACTCGGCAGCGGACTTACAAGCGAATCCAGTAACCCCGGGAGATACGGTTAATGTTACCATAATAAGAGATGGAACTGAAATTGTATTTCCGGTTACGATAATGGCATCACCAGATGA
This sequence comes from Nitrosopelagicus sp. REDSEA-S31_B2, assembly GCA_001627235.1. Taxonomy (GTDB): domain Archaea; phylum Thermoproteota; class Nitrososphaeria; order Nitrososphaerales; family Nitrosopumilaceae; genus Nitrosopelagicus. Next base: position 4,490 of record LUPB01000064.1, read on the forward strand.
TCCTGAGAGAGGATTAATTGGAATTATGCGAAATGACATGGGTCAGTTACCACAACCAATTTACAACTTTATTGACTGGAATTTGGATACCTCTTTTGGCTGGCAATTTTCATGGTTCTTGTTGTGGTTGTGGATGATTTCATTTTTCATTGGAATAATCAACATGTTACCACTACCAATTCTTGATGGTGGAAAATTCATTCATACCATAATTGAAGGAAAAATTTCAGAAAAGGCAGTTAATGGAACAATGATGGCAGTCTATGCAATCTCATTTGTCACATTTGGCCTAAACATAGGATTATCATATTTCAAGTCTGGCTGGTTTACAATCTAAAGAATCAGATATTAAACTGAGAGATAATCCTCAAACAATGCAATGTCAAAAGTGTGAAAATACTGCAGTGTATACCAGAAAGTATTCTGGAGAAAGTCTTTGTTCTGAATGTTTTTCAAACTCCATTCTGAGAAAGGCTGCAAAAACCATCTCCAAATACAAGATGATTAAAAATGACGAATTAGTTGTAGTTGGAGTCTCAGGTGGAAAGGACTCACTAGTATTGTTAAGTATTCTAAAAAAGATGTCAGAAACTCATAATTTCAAAATAATTGCAGTAACAATTGATGAAGGAATTCCAGGATATAGGGATGAGGCATTAGAAATTGTCAAAAGTTTCTGCTCTAAATTAGAGGTAGAGTTTAGAACCTACTCATACAAAGAATTGTACGATGTTACATTATCTGAATCTCTAGAATTAAGAGAAGATGAAAAGACAACATCATGTTCAATTTGTGGTATTTTTAGACGAAGGGCATTAGATCATGCTGCAAAGGAATTGAATGCTGATGTCATAGCCACAGGTCACAATCTGGATGACTCTTTACAGACATTTTTGATTAATACATTCTCTGGAGATTCTAACAAAATTGGATGGATGAGTCCCGGAGGAGATTCAAAACAAATAAGAAAAATAAAACCATTGGCAGAAATTTATGAATCAGAAATTGTATTTTATGCATTCACAAATGACTTGCCATTTCAGACCGAACCTTGTCCTCACATGAATGAAGGAATAAGAACAGAGATTAGAGAATTTCTTAATTCTTTAGAAGAGCAACACAGTGGAATCAAAAATAACATGTATCGTTCAATGAGGGAGCAATCCTAAGGTGGAGCATCCACGCTTCCTCGTCTACGTGGGGGATCTTGTATGCCTCGAAATGGGACTATCATCCTAGACTGGAGCCAGCAGAACTACTACATTAAATTATGAATTTGGAGAAGATGTACATGGAAGGTATAATTGGAACAGGAACTGGACGAACCTACGAAGATTTTCAGAGGCAAATTCCTGAACCTGTAAAACCATTGTTCGATAAATTACGCACATACTGTATGTCATTAGATGAGAAAGTAGTAGAAGATGTCCGAATGCATAGAATAGTCTTTTGTAAAACAATGGCGTTCAGATGGTTTGCTGATTTAGAACCAACTGAAAAATCAATCATAATTAAAATTCAAAAAGAACGTAAGAGTGAGCCCAAAATTTTAGAGGTTACTCCAGAGCAAGAATTATCAGAAGTAGAATCTTCACTCAAAGATGCATTTACAACTATTCGCTAGTATCTAACTTCAAAATTTTCAAATTCACCAGTAGAAGTTTCTTCAGATAATTCAAACTCATCTACACGAGAATTTGCAGGTCCGGTTTTACACCAATCTGCTAAAGCATTAATGTTTGATTCTTCACCTTCTGCAACAATCTCTACTCTTCCATCATCAAGATTACGAACCCAACCATTCACATTATTTTTGATTGCCATCACTCTGGTAGATTGTCTGAAAAATACACCTTGTACTCGACCAGTAACAAAGATATGAATTCGTTTTAGGACCATTCTAAATGATTGATTAACAGACTATTATTTGATAGATTGTTTTCTTTCCTTAATTCTTGCTCTACCAGTCTTTCTTGCAGCAATAGAACCAACTTTAGCACCTGGAGGAGTATCACGAGATACAGTAGATGATTGTCCAACGTGTTGGTGACGTCCACCACCATGAGGATGTACATATGCTGCTTGTGCAACACCTCTTACAATTGGATATTTCTTACCCTTTGATTTGAAACGCATCATTTTAACTCCAGCACGCATGAGTGGTCTGTCGCCAACTCCACCACCTGCAAGAGTTCCAATCATTGCTCTGTTCTTTGGATTTAATTTTTTAAATTTACCAGATGCTAATTTTAAAACAACACCATCCTCAGAATGAGAAAATACTGTTGCATCAGCACCTGCAGATTTCATTAAAGCACCACCATCTCCAAATTGTTGTTCAACATTACAAACAATGGTTCCATCAGGAATATTTTGAATACTAATTACATTACCATCAACAATCTCAGCATTTAGACCAAAATCGATTTTTTGGCCAACCCTAGTTCCTAGAGGTGCTGGGATAAATGAAACAGAGCCGTCTTCAAATCTTACTTTTGAGAGTGGCACATCACGACCAGATTCATGGACCAAATCAATAATTTCTCCTTGACGTTCTTCGTCTAGTGTGAAACTTGGATATTTGGCAGCTTTTAGCTTTTGTGTAGTAGCAGCTCTAAACTGCATTCCTCCACGCCCACGTCTACGAACACCTGGTCTTTTACCCATAGTATTCGATTGTGACTAGGATCATGATATTAAGCTAATGATCAATTTTGCGTCGATCAATGGAAATAATACGCTAAATATATAAAAAAAGAAAGTCAAGTGTATAGATATGAGCGAAAATGGTCTTTCCCTAAAAGTTCTAGAAGCATATACTAGAGATGTTGGAAGAGGAGTAGCTAGAATCGATTATGATTCTATGGATACTCTAAATGCATCAACTGGGGATGTTATCGAACTAAAAGGAAAAAGACGTACAGTTGCAAAATGTTTACCTTTGTATCCTTCTGATGAGGGAAAAGGAATCATACGAATTGATGGACTGGGAAGAAACAATTCAGGAATTGCAATTGGAGATACAATTACTGTAAAAAAGATTAAAGCTGTACCAGCAGAAAAAGTGGTTGTTGCACCATTAGAGGCAATACCACCAATTGATGAGAGATATTTGGCAGATGCATTAGAAAGTGTTCCTTTGATTAAAGGAGACAATGTAATGGTTCCATACTTCGGAGGAAGATTAACCTTCCAAGTAATTGGAGTTACACCAGCAGCAGATGCAGTTCTAGTTACACAAAAGACAACATTCCACATTGCAGAGAAAGGTGAAACACTTAGAGGTGTACCACAAGTAACATACGAAGACATTGGTGGAATTAGAGATGAGATTAAGAAAGTTCGTGAAATGATTGAATTACCATTAAGACACCCAGAAATATTTGAGAAACTTGGAATTGAAGCACCAAAAGGTGTTTTACTTTATGGTCCTCCAGGAACAGGAAAAACACTTTTGGCAAAAGCAGTAGCAAATGAAAGTAATGCACACTTTATCAGCATTTCTGGTCCAGAAATTATGAGTAAGTTTTATGGAGAGAGTGAAGCTCGTTTAAGAGAAATTTTCAAAGAGGCAAGAGAAAAAGCTCCATCAATTATTTTCGTTGATGAAATTGATTCGATTGCACCAAAAAGAGAAGAAGTTACCGGTGAAGTAGAAAGAAGAGTCGTATCTCAGATGTTATCATTAATGGATGGATTAGAAGCAAGAGGAAAAGTAATTGTAATTTCTGCAACCAACAGACCAAATGCAATTGATCCAGCATTGAGAAGACCAGGCAGATTTGATAGAGAAATTGAAATCAAAGTTCCAGATAAGAAAGGCAGGCAAGAAATCTTACAGATTCACACACGAAACATGCCATTAGCAGGTGAAGATCAAGATTTGCCAGTTAAAATTGAAAAGGTTGCATCTATTAGCCACGGCTATGTTGGTGCTGATTTAGAATACTTGTGTAAGGAAGCTGCAATGAAATGTCTTAGAAGATTGCTTCCAGAATTAAATCTAGAAGAAGAAAAAATTCCTCCAGAGACATTAGATAAACTAGTTGTAAACTCTGAAGACTTCAAGAAAGCACTTGTTGAAGTAACACCTTCAGGAATGAGAGAAGTATTCATTGAGAATCCAGATGTATCATGGGATAAAGTAGGCGGACTTGCTGAAGTTAAAAAAGAGTTGATGGAAGCAGTCGAATGGCCAATGAAATTCCCAGGATTGTATGATAATTTAGGACATAAAATGCCAAGAGGTATTTTGTTACACGGACCAAGTGGAACAGGAAAAACACTCATGGCAAAAGCAGTAGCAACACAAAGTGAGGCAAACTTTGTTTCAGTAAGAGGACCAGAACTTCTATCAAAATGGGTCGGAGAATCTGAAAGAGGAATTAGAGAGATTTTCAAAAGAGCAAGACAATCAGCTCCTTGTGTAATCTTCTTTGATGAAATTGATTCGATTGCACCAATTAGAGGAGCAGGTGGAGAAACTGCTGTAACAGAGAGAGTTGTCAGTCAATTACTTACAGAATTAGATGGTATGGAGAATATGCACGGTGTTGTAGTACTTGCTGCAACAAACAGAGCAGACATGATTGATCCAGCACTATTAAGACCAGGCAGATTTGATAAAATCATTCAGATACCATTACCAGATAAAGAAAGTAGGAAATCTGTTATTGAAATTCATGCTAAAGACATACCACTTGCAGATGGTGCCGACAAAGTAGACTTTGATAAGATTGCAGAATTAACAGATGGATTAAGCAGTGCAGATGTAGCATCAATTGCAAATACTGCAGTTTCACTTGTAGTTCACGAACATCTAGACAATGCAGTACCAGATGATAATTTGAGTGATGAAGAAAAGAAGAAGATTGTAGATGAGATTGAAAAGAAAGCAGCTGATGCTAAAGTAAAGATGAGTCACTTTGAAGAAGCAGTTAGAAAAGTCAGAGAACAGAAAGATCTCAAGATGAACGAGAAATTAGTTGCTTCCTACTACAGGTAGTTTTAATAAAATACCTACACTCTAATTTTCATAAATGTCAGAACTCAAAGGATACAAAGGTAAAATTCGTGATTTCTTAACTCAGAATAAAGTCGAAGTTGGAAATTTAGTCAAAATCACCTCTGAATTAACATATTCTGGAATTTTGATGCCAAGATACGAAAGTGGAGATGAATCCCACATTGTTTTGAAATTAAAGAGTGGCTATAATATTGGAATAGAATTTGATAAAATAGAAAAAATAGAGAAGGTCGGCGAAGGACAATCAATTGTCGAGAGTACGCAGACAATTGAGAAAAATGAGAATCTGCCAAAGATTTTGTTATTATCAACTGGAGGAACAATTGCAAGCAAAGTAGATTATAGAACAGGTGCAGTTACTCCAGCATTATCTGCATCCGAATTATATGAAGCAGTTCCAGAAATTGCAAAGATTGCAAATGTCGATGCAGAAGTATTATTTTCAGAATATTCAGAGAATTTACAACCAGAGCATTGGAAAGAAATTGCAAAGAAACTAGATAGTGTTGCAAAATCGGATTATGCAGGAATAATTATTGCACATGGGACAGATACAATGCATTATACTTCTTCATTTCTATCATTTGCATTATCAGGATTTCCTATTCCAATTGCATTAGTTGGTTCACAAAGATCATCAGACAGGCCATCATCAGATGCAGCATTAAATTTAATCGCAGCAACAAAATTCCTTACTGAATCAAAAACAAATGGAATCTATGTAATAATGCACAATGACTCAAACGATGACACAATAGCATGTCACAAAGGTACACGTGTAAGAAAAAATCACACAAGTAAAAGAGGAGCATTTGAAACTGTCGGAGATAATCCAGCATTCATAGTTTCTGAAGATAAAATTTTGAAAAATATGAATGATAGTTTTTTCAAAGGTGAGAAATATGAGCCAAAATTAGATTTAGATTCAAAAATTGCTCTAGTAAAGTATCATCCAGGATACGATCCTAGTCAGATCAAAAATTTAATTGATTCTGGATTTAATGCAATAATTTTTGAAGGAACTGGATTAGGTCATGTTGGAAACACAATGTATGATGCGATTAAAGATGCAAAAGAAAAAGGATTGTTTCTTGGAATGACATCACAATGTATCGACGGACGTGTGAGTATGACAGTTTATGACAGTGGAAGAGATCTTCTAGAGTTAGGGATTGTTCCACTTGAAAATATGACTCCAGAAACAGCATTAGTTAAGGCAATGTGGGCATGTGGAAATTCAAGTAATGCAGAAGAAATTAAGGAATTGATGTTAAGAAATATTGCTTCGGAGTTTTAATTTTGAGTGAAGTTGACATTAAAAATATTGGATTAAAGGTTGGACTTGAAATTCACCAACAACTAGATACAAAAAAGAAGTTATTTTGTGACTGTACCCCAATAGAAGAAGAAGAGTTTTCAAGAAAATTTTCAAGAAAGCTTAGGGCAGCAAAAAGTGAATTAGGGAAAATTGATCCTGCCGCACTTTTTGAAAGTACAAAATCAAAGACAATAGTTTACTATGCAAATCCAAAAAGTAGTTGTTTGGTTGAAGAAGATGAGGAACCACCACATTCACTAGATATAGATGCTAAGAATATTGCACTCTTAATCAGTTCTGCATTAAAATCAAAAATTTTTTCAGAAATACATGTGATGAGAAAAACAGTCATCGATGGTTCAAACACAACTGGATTTCAGAGAACAATGCTGGTCTCACAAGGCGGACATATTGAAGTCAATGGAAAAAAAGTAGGTGTTCAATCAATTTGTCTTGAAGAAGATGCAGGAAAACTGGTAAAAGATGAAGGTAATCATAGATTTTTTAGTTTAGATAGATTAGGAGTTCCTTTAGTTGAAATTGCATTAGATCCTGTTGAGGGAGATCCAAAATTTGTAAAAGATATTGCGTTAACTTTAGGAAGATTGTTGCGTGTTACAAAAAAAGTCATGCGTGGTATTGGAACAATCAGACAAGATGTGAATATTTCAGTTGAAGGTGGAGGGGTAATTGAGGTAAAAGGAGTTCAGCAATTAGATCAGTTAGAGAAAATTATTGAATTTGAAGCAAAGCGACAGCATGGACTAAAATTAATTTCCAAGAAAATTATGGATACAGGGTTTACAGAGATTGATAGAAAAGATGATGTTTTTGATATTACAGAAATAATGAAAGAATGTAACTCAAAAATTATTAAAAAATCACTAGAAAAACAACATAAAATATTTGCAATCAAAATTAGTAAATTAAAAGGACTGTTGGGATTTGAGCCCTATTCAGATATTAGATTAGGAAAAGAAATCGGTCAACTAGTGAGATTTTTTGGAATTGGAGGAGTTTTTCATTCTGATGAATTACCAAACTATGGAATTGAAGATAACGATATCAAACTAGTTGTAGAAAAAATACAAACAGAAGAAAATGATGCATTTTTAATTATTGCAGGAGAGAAAATATCAGTTGGTTTTGCAATTGATTCAATAATTAATAGAATTAAACTTGCAAAAGACGGACCACCTGCAGAGACAAGGGCTGCTACTCAAAATGGAGATACTGTATTTCTAAGACCACGTCCTGGTGCATCAAGAATGTATCCAGAAACAGACATTCCAACAGTCAAGGTCACAAGTAATGAACTTGAAGAGGCAAATTCTAAAGTACCAAAATCATGGGAAGAATCAATTAAAGAGTTAGAGAGAAAATATCAGATAAACAATCAACTTGCAGAACAAATTTTTGATTCAGAATATTTTGAGATATTTGAAAATATTTGTTCTACAAAACAAAATTCACCAAATTTTGTTGTATCAATACTTTGTTCAACCATAACTAACTTAGAAAGAAAAGGATTAGATTCCAAATTACTAGATAATGAGCAGATAATGAAAACATTTGAGCTGTTAGAGCAAAACAAGATAAACAAAGAGTCTATTGAAATAATTTTTGAACAAATAATGTCTAAAAAAGCAGATAATGTTTTGCAAGCATTAGAAAAAGCATCCATAACTCAATTAACTGATGAAGAATTAGACAAGATCCTCGATGAGATAATTCAGAAAAATCTAGAGAAAGTGAATGAAGAACAGATGCGTGCATTAAGTGGTCTAATGGGAATAGCAATGAAGCAGGTTAGAGGTAAAGCATCTGGAAAGATTATCAATCAAAAACTTAAAGATAAAATTCAGAAAATTCTAAACTAAAACAGTAGGAGAAAAAATAGATAAGTTAAGGGGATTAACTTTTTGTTTTTCTGCTACCAGTACCTCTACCTGTTGAACGTGTTCTGCCTTTGGTAGAAGCTCTTTTTGTTGTTGGAGTTGATGATAATTTTCTTTTTCCCGTACCACGACCAGTAGAAACACTGCGATTTCCTGCTGCTTTCTTTTTGGCCTCCTGATATTCTTTGTAAGAGTCACCAGAGAATGTTGATTTCTTACTAGTGTCAGTCTTTCGACGAGTTGTACCTCTACCACCAACACGGGTTACTTTTGCCATGGGAAATAGGCAAACTACAGTGTTTTAAAGTTGTTCATACACTCGAGGTAATTTTTAATGCGGGAAGTGGGATTTGAACCCACGAACTCCTAGGAGATAAGGATCTGAACCTTACGCCGTTGACCAGGCTGGGCGACTCCCGCATCAAAATTTTGGATTTCTAGAATAAGTTCGTTATTCACAAAATATTGAAATGAGAGATGAAATTATTCGAATTATGGGATTTTGGGAGGTAGTATTAGATGATAACAAAGAGGTTTTGGGAAGATATAATCAAGAGTATTTCAGTGAAGCAAAAATTGGCGAGATTGTGAAAAAATTATACGAACAGCAAATTAAACAAGGTCACGATCTCTCAATAAGAATATCAAAAGACTAGTCTAAATTTTGGAATTCATCTAAGAGAGATTTTTGTTGTTTTGAGAGTTTTTTAGGAATTTCTACTACAATGTGGACAAAAAGATCTCCGCGTCGATTAGAATTTGGGCTAGGTAATCCTTGAGATTTAATTTTTAAAATAGAATTTGGTTGGGTGCCTGATTCTATCTTTAATTTTTCTGTGTTTTCTAAAGTTTTGACATTAATTTCTGTCCCTAATGTTGCATCTACCATTGAAATTCTTGCATCACAATATAGATCAGTTCCATCACGTCTGTACAATTTATGAGGTTCAACTCTTACACGGACATGAAGATCACCTGGATCACCATCTGGAATTGATTCTCCTTCTCCTCGCATAGCAAGATAGTCACCATTATCGATTCCAGGTGGAAGATTGAATGAAACATGTTTTGTTCCTTTTACTTTACCTCTTTGACATTTTTTGCACGGATCATCAAAGAGTTCTCCACTTCCTTGACATTTTCCACATGGTTGAGCAGATTCCAATATCATTCCTCCCATATTTCTTCTGACTCTAACTTGACCATAACCACCACAGTCTTTACAGGTTGATTTTGAACTTCCAGGCTTACATCCAGTACCATCACAGTCAGGACAATCTACAAACTTTTTGAGATCAAGTTCAATTTGTTTTCCATGTAATACATCTTCCAAAGTGATATAGCATTCATGTAAAAGATCATTTCCACGTGGACGACCGAATCCACCTCCTCCAAATAGATTTTCAAAAACAGATCCGAATCCACCTCCTCCACGTCTTCCTTGACCTCCAAACAAATCATTGAAAATGTCATTAAAGTTACCTCCAGCACCTCGGAAGATATCTTCGGTGGAATATCTACCATCTACACCTTCATGTCCATGTTGATCATACAATTCACGTTTTGATGAATCAGAAAGAACTGCATATGCTTCAGAAATTTCCTTGAAATGTTCTTGTGCATCAGGAGATTTATTTCTGTCAGGATGAAATTTTAGAGCTAATTTCCTGTATTGAGATTTAATTTCATCAGGAGATGATGATTTGTCAACTCCTAAAACTTCATAATAATCGCGTTTAGCACTCATGATTAATTCGTAAATTGATGATTAATTAACTAATTTGAAGTATTTTCTGATTTTTTCTCAGAATTTGAATCAGATTGTTCTTCGTTTGCGTATGATTGTTGTTCTCCTGATTGTTGTTCTCCTGATTGTTGTTCTCCTGATTGTTGTTCTCCTGATTGTTGTTCTCCTGATTGTTGTTCTCCTGGAGGAGGTGACGCATTTTTGTATAATTCTGTGGTTACTTCATTTACAATTGTTTTTAATGCTTCTAATTTTGGTTTGATTTGTTCAGCATCTTGTGATAAAACATCTTTCAGTTCTTTAATTGCATCAGTGATTTGAATTCCTTTTTCTTGTGGGATTTTATCTTTAAGATCTTGATTAACTAATTTTTCAGTTGTATAGACAAAACTTTCAGCCTCATTTTTTATGTCAACTGCTTCTTTCTTCTTTTTATCTTCTTCTGCAAAGTTTTCTGCATCTTCTTGCATCTTTTTGATTTCCTCATCGGACATTTTTGTGGTAGACTGAATAGTGATTTTAGCATCTTTTCCTCCATTGGTCGCTCACCTTGTACAACATTGATAGTAACTGCGGTTTGACTATCTGCTGCAGTTGTGAATGTTTTATCCTTAGAAGTTGGAATTGTAGTATTTCTCTCAATAATTGGTTCTCTTACACCGCCCAATGTTTCAATTCCGAGAGTTAATGGAGTAACATCCAGTAAAACAACGTCACTAGTAACATCACCAGCAATGATTCCTGCTTGTACTGCAGCACCAAATGCTACTGCTTCCATAGGATCTACGCCAGATTCAGCTTCTTTTCCAACGGTATCACTAACAAATTTTTTGACGATTGGCATACGGGTTGGGCCCCCAACTAGTACCACTTTTGTTATATCAGATGCAGATAGTTTTGCATCTTCTAGCGCTTTCTCAATAGATGGTTTACATCTTTGAACAATTGAACCTACTAAATCATCTATTTTAGCTCTTGTTAGTTTGACTTGAAGATTTTTTGCACCAGAAGAATCCTGAGCAATAAATGGAAGATTAACTTCAGTTTCCATAACGGATGATAATTCAATTTTTGCTTTCTCGGAACCTTCTCTAACTCTTTCTTTTGCCTGTGGGTCACTAGATAGATCAATTCCTTCTTGTTTTCTAAATTCATCAATTACATAATTTGTTATTGCAGCGTCCATATCTGCACCACCTAATTGTGTATCACCAGATGTGCTCATCACTTCAAATACACCGCCTCCCATTTCCATAATTGTGACATCAAGAGTACCTCCACCCAGATCAAAGACCAAAATTTTCATATCTTCTTTGGCTTTATCTATTCCAAATGCAAGTGATGCAGCAGTTGGTTCGTTAATAATTCTCACAACATCTAATCCAGCAATAGTACCTGCATCTTTTGTTGCTTGTCTTTGATTATCATCAAAATAAGCAGGTACAGTAATTACTGCTTTGTTTATTGTATCACCAGTAAATGCTTCAGCATCTCGTTTAATTTTTTGAAGAATGAAAGCTGAAATTTGTTGAGGTTTGTAGTCTTTTCCTTGCATTTTGAATAAGAAATCTGTTCCCATCTTACGTTTTGCTTCACGAATTGTATTTTCAGGATTTGTTACTGCTTGTCTTTCAGCAGGACTGCCTACAATGAGATTTCCATCTTTATCCATTGCAACTACTGATGGGAATGCCTTACCAGCTGCAGTGGTTCCTTCAGCTGCTGGGATAAGAGTAGGTTTTCCACCCTGTATTACAGAAGCAGCAGAGTTTCTTGTTCCTAAATCAATACCAATAATTTTTTCAGCCATATTTCATACATCTCTTAATTTTTTTTCTTTGATACAATTACTTTAGATGGTTTTAAAATAGCTTTGCCAGAAATGTAGCCTTTAGACACTTCTTGAGTAATAGTTCCATCATCTAATGAATTATCCTCAACAATAGAAACTGCTTCATGTATTTGAGGATCAAAGATTTCACCGATTGCATCAATTGGTTTGATATTATTTTCGGACAGAAGAGATTCCATGTTTTTAATTACAGCCTGTATTCCGTCAGTGTTAATTTTTTCTTTCGATAAAGAGTTTTCAGCACGGAGAAAATCTTCATAAATATTTAAAAAATTTAATAAAAGATTATTTGTTTTTTCAGAAACTCTTTGAGAAATTTCAGTTTGAGTTCGTCTTTCTAAATTTTGATAGTCAGCTAAAGCACGTTGCCATTTATCTTTTAACTCAATATTTTCATCTTGTAATTTTTTAATTTCATCAGAAATTACCTCTCTATTTTCATCATTATCTTCAATTTGATCTCCTTCTTTTTGGACTTTTTTATCTTCAGACATAATTTTTCATCAGTATATAGGAATATTATTTTTTTGATACTAATTGGCAAAGAGGGTTAGCTTTTAGAATAATTATTTCATCATCTTTATTATTTTTCAGTATATATTCAAGATCTGATTTTGAACATACAACAACAATGGTAGTTTTATCATTTTGAAAGATATCAGTAGGTTGACTAATAGATTCCACATCACCAATGTAGTCTTTAAGTTTGAGTTCTAATTCTTGCAATTTTTCAATTTTTTCACCTTTCATTTCATGTTGATCCAAAGTCCACAGAAGTAAAATTTTTGTTCTACTAGCCTTTAATTCATTTTTCTTTAGGATCAATCTAGTTTCATCAATGAGTCTTTTGATATATCCATCAATTCCTTTCATACTTCCATTAATGAGATACATCAAACTACTTGCACCTTCAAATGAACTACTCAATGATCTTAAATCAAATAAGCCATCGATAATATCATCGAGGAAAATTTCTCCAAGTTTTTCTGAGTTAAGATCTGATTTTGTTGCTGAGTCTTTAGCAAATTTACAAACTTCCAGAATGCTTGTTTGATTAGAAAATTGTTTCAGTATGTCTATGGCATGAAAATATTCTGATGATGTTAATGTTAAAAAATTAAGATTTTTGTTAAAACTGAATAATTTCTTTAATGATTCATTTTCTTTACCATCTGATGAACCTATGAATGATTTTGATATATTTTCTTTAGATAATGGATAATAGAAATATGAAACATTTTTTCCAACTTTCAATCCTGTAACATGTTCTAGTAGAGACATGTTTTCTGAATTTCCACCAAATCCTGTACCTAAACCGTAGACTACAAGACAGTTTTTTTTAATATTTGAAACTGCATCTTTGAATTTGGAATTAATTTCAATTTTGATATCTTGACCAGTTTTTCGGATTTTTGGTGCAAAGATTAGTACCTGTGCTTTGGAAATTGCAGCATCAATTGAAGTCATTGCAAGTAAAGGCTCATCATCTTTTAATGCTTGAACAGTGGGGTATGAGTTTGCAATATCCTCTTTGATAGATATGGCAGAAGGAGTAGATTCATCAATGATTTGAACATCGCCACCATTAAGAGCAATTTGGCAAGCAAGTGAATATCCTTCAGTACTTAGACCATAAATTACAACTTTTGTTGCCATAATACTATACTAATATCAAGACTAAGAAATACTTATTGCAGTTATCTATGAAGTGCTAATACTTGAAGATCTGGTTTGATATTTTAACACCGAAACAATACTTGTTTTTTGAATATTTCATTCAAAAATTTAGAAAACAGCATAAGATTATCTCCACAACTAGAAGATATCAACAAGTAAATGGAATTAGAAAATTTGGTACAATAAATCCAGTAATTATTGGAAAACATGGTGGAAAGAATAATGTTGATAAATTACTTGCTAGTTTGGATAGGACTAAGTTACTAACAAAGAAAATTGAAAAAGAGAGACCAGATTTGCTAGTAAGTTTTTGTTCTCCAGAAGGAACAAGAGTTGCTTATGGGTTAGGCATTCCACATATTGCGTTTTCAGATTCACCACAAGCTAAAGCCGTTATGAAGTTATCACTCCCTTATGTTACCAAATTATTAACACCATGGATATTTCCTAAAGATGATTTTAAAGAATTCGGAATTAATTCACGAAATATTATACAATATAGATCAATTGATGCAGGAATAATTATCAAGAACTATAAGAAAAAGAAAGAAAGTAAATCTAGTAAGAGAAAAACTATTCTGATTCGTCCAGAAGAATCAGAGGCAGCATATATTAAAAAAAATAGTGTAACAAAAAAAATTATTGAAAAAATAATTTCAGATTTCCCAAACGAAGAAAAAATCATTCTATCAAGATATAAAGGACAAACTGAGGAATTAAAAAGAAATTTCAATGGAAAAATTAAGATCATTTCAAAACCAGTTAGCGGTCAAGAGATTCTAAGTAAAGTAGATTGTATTATTGGTTCAGGAGGTACAATGACTGCAGAGGCAGGATTGTTAGGAATTCCAACAATTTCATTAAATGCGGTTCCAAATAGAATTGAAGATTATCTTGTAAAAAACAAGATAATTGTTAGAAGTGAGAGTCCAAATAGAATTTCAAGAGAAATTTTTCAGGCATTAAATGATGAAAATGTTATGAAGAAAAGAAAGCAAAAGGCTAGAAAGTTACTTTCATCATTTGAGGATCCACATCAAGTTCTTTTAAGAACCATACGTGCATTATAAAATAATATTATAGGGGTAAATTGTTTTTTATTTTAGAAGCCCAGTAGTGTAGCGGCAAGCATAGGGGCCCTTGGAGCCTTTGACCTCGGTTCGAGTCCGGGCTGGGCTATACTATTTTTAAAAATCCAGTTTTGTCAGTAGTTTTGTTGCTATAACAAACAAGACTGATGCTAAAACAATTAGAAAGATCATTTCCATTATTACAAAATCAGTTATCTGACCAAATATTCCCGCTCTTACTACATCAACAAGATATGAAAGTGGATTAATGTAAAATGCAGTTGCAAGTGGTTGAGGTGCACCTTGTGCAGGATAAAATGCAGTGCTTGCAAAGGCAAAAAATAGAAAAACGCAAAAATTAGTAACGGAATTGTTACAATAGAAAATTCTACTGATTCAAAAAATACAGGATATCCAACTGCTGTGATTAATCCAGCACTAACTAGACCAATTATTCCAATTGTAACAATATTACTTAGAATGTAATCAGAGCGCGTGAATGGACCAGACATAATTTGTTCAAACATACCATGTCTTCTATCATTCCAGATAATTATGCCAGAGATTAATGTACTATTCA
This sequence comes from Nitrosopelagicus sp. REDSEA-S31_B2, assembly GCA_001627235.1. Taxonomy (GTDB): domain Archaea; phylum Thermoproteota; class Nitrososphaeria; order Nitrososphaerales; family Nitrosopumilaceae; genus Nitrosopelagicus. The sequence continues at coordinate 19,658 of LUPB01000064.1, forward strand.
TTATGTTAAATCCTATCATACCAGATGCCAAAAATGCAGGATAACTCAAATCTTTTGCTCCAAATGAAACATTATCAATTAATGCAGTGTATGCATATCCTGCAACAAAGATGTAGATTAATGGAAATAA
>LUPB01000065.1:0-10012 GCA_001627235.1 Nitrosopelagicus sp. REDSEA-S31_B2
GTTTTCCATTCTGATATTCAACCCTACAGATCTAAATAGAACTAATAGTTTTCCACCATCCAGTGTTTCATTGATATCACCTGAGGAGATCAATTCTCCTAGTTTTTCAATTACAATTTTAGATTCATTTGGAAATTGATATTCAGCGTTTTGTAAAACTTCCATTCCTCTATATCCCAAGCTATTCACTACATGATCACGTAATGATAATTGTGGTTTTTCATTTTCTTCTTTTGTATTTTCGTCGGATTGATTCTGAAGTGATAGGTTTTTTTGCATTTCAGCTAATCTTTTAGCTTTTAACATCTCAAATTCTTTATCTTCTTCACTCAACCCTTAATCACTCCAATTGGAACTAATTTTGCAACTTTTGTAGCAATTCCAAGATCATGAGATACATTTACGACAGAATCAACATCTTTGTATGCCTGAGGTGTCTCTTCAACCACGCCATCTCTTGTTAGAGATTTTATAAAAATACCTTTGTCGTTTAGTGATTTCTTTACTTGAGATTCTGTGAAATTTCTTCTTGCTTTAGAGCGCGACATCATTCTACCAGCTCCGTGAGCAGTTGAACCAAAACTTGCTGACATCGAATTTTCATTTCCCAAAAGGATCCAGAGTTTTCCATCAATTTTGTGTTTTTCAACTTTGGCAATATTATGTGCTACATCATAAACTAATTTCATATCTAGATCAGATTCAGATTGAGAAAATACTCTTTCGAATGATTTTCTTGTCCAATGAGTAATCATCTGTCTATTACTCCATGCAAAATTCAATGCTGCAAACATTGCCTTTCTATAGGATTCACCTTCCTCAGATGTGTTAGGAACACATGCAAGTTCTCTATCTGCCAAATTGATATCATATTTTTCTTGTACTTGTTCAGAAATTCTAAGATAATCACTACAAACTTGATGACCAAAGCCTCGTGAGCCACAATGAATCAGTACAGTGATTGTTCCTTCTTCAATTCCCATTCTTTTTGCAGCTTCTTCATCATGAATTTCTTCTACACGTTGAACTTCAAGAAAATGATTTCCAGAACCTAAACTACCTAATTGAGGCAATCCGCGTTTTCGTGCTTTGTCAGATACTTTGTTTGGATCTGCATTTGCCATTTGTCCATTTTCTTCACAAACATTTGCATCATCACTTGTACCATATCCATTATCAATAGCCCAAGATACACCTTTCACTAACACTTCATCTAATTCAGATTGTGTTAGTCTTACAGCGCCTTTTGAACCAACTCCTGAAGGAATTGATTTGAAAAGATCATTTACCAGATCATTAAGTTTTGGTCTTACTTGTTCTTCAGAGAGATTTGTTCTTAATAGTCGTACACCACAATTAATGTCATAACCAACACCACCAGGACTAATCATTCCTTCTTCAGCATCCATTGCAGCAACACCACCAACAGGAAATCCATATCCCTCATGTCCATCAGGTAATACTATTGCATGTTCTTGAATACCTGGTAAAGTAGAGACATTGATTGCCTGTTTGATTGTTCTATCAGTCATCATTTTTTCTAGTAATGTTTCATTAGCATAGATTGTTACTGGTACTCTCATTCCTTGTGATGAATCAGCATCAATTTGATATTCATTTTCAGCCACTTTTTTTGGTCTTAATTCAGTCATTATCTATGATGAAAATTGTCTTATTCAATTTAAATGAAATTCAATGTGAATAAATTAAAATGAAATAACAATTTCTAGTACATATTGAAAAAAGCAATTGTTTTTGGTGCAAGTAGAGGTATTGGCAAATCCATTTCAGATTCATTGAGAGAACTAGATTTGGATGTGATTTCACTATCAAGCAGTGAAGTAGACACCTCAAATTTGGACAGTGTTAACGAGTTTGCAGAAAATAACAATTCAACTGACATATTGGTATTAAACACAGGTGGGCCACCAGTAATTGAATTTGAGAAAATTACAAAAGAAGACTGGGATAAATATCACAATCAACTCTTTGTAGGTTTTTGTACATTATTACAAAAGATCAAAATCAACGATGGAGGTTATGTTTTTGCAATTACATCAAATGTTATCAAAGAACCAAATTCAAAATTAATCATCTCAAGTGCATATAGAGCTGCATTTTCAAGTGTGTTTAAGATTTTAAGTAAAGAATTTGCATCTAGAGAGATAACAATGATCAATATTGCACCAGGTCCAATCAATACAGACAGAACAAAAGAATTGGTAGACAATGTAGATGAATTTGCTAAAAGTTTACCAATGAAACGATTAGGCAAACCTGAAGAAATTGGAAATTTTGTAAGTTCAATAGTTAAGAATGAAATAAAGTATCTTTCTGGAGCAGTCATAAACTTTGACGGTTCAAATTCAAATTTTATTTTCTGAATAAACATAAGTTTATTTTTGTAAAAAAATTATACTAAATGTGGCAATTTTACCTATAGATAGTGGCAGATATGGTACAAAAGAAATGCTCGAGGTATTTGGTGAGCAGAAAAAAATTGATTATCAATTAGAGATAGAAGCAGCAGCTGCATTATCTCAAAGTGAAATAAATCTAATTCCAAAATCAATTGCAAAAGATATTGCAAAAGCAGCACGATCAGGAAAGATTACCGCTAAACGAATTAAACAGTTAGAAGCAAAAAGTGATCACGATACAGCAGCTTTAGTAGAATCTTTAGCTGAAAGATGCAAAAAAGAATCAAGACCATGGATACACTATGGATTAACAAGTAATGATCTTGTAGATACAAGTAATTCAATGCAAATGAGAGATGCACTTAGAATCATTCAACCAAAAGTTGGAAAACTTGCGACAGTGCTTGCAAAAAATGCTACAAAATACAAAGTACTTCCAGCAGTAGGTAGGACTCACGGTCAACATGCAAGTATCATATCTTTTGGTTTAAAATTTGCTAACTGGGCAGCAGAAATGTCAACACACCTAGAGCGTCTTGATGAAATAAAAAAACGTATTCTAATTTGTAAAACACTAGGAGTTGTAGGAACAGGTTCCTTAATGGGTAAAAATGCAGTTAGAGTTCAGGAACGAGTAGCAAAGAAACTATCGTTATATCCTGCAAAAGTTACAACGCAAATCATTCCACGTGAGAGATATGCAGAATATATTTTCCAGTTATCACTTTTAGGTGCAACATTAGAAAAAATTTCAATTGAGATTAGAAATCTACAAAGAACTGAAATTGGAGAAGTAGCTGAACATTTCAAAAAAGGTCAGATGGGCAGTAGTGCAGTTCCTGTAAAAAGAAATCCAATTAAGAGTGAACGTATTTCCTCATTATCAAAACTGTTACGTAGTCAAATCAATACATCATTTGAAAATATTCCATTATGGCATGAAAGAGATTTATCAAATTCTGCAAATGAGAGATTCACCATACCAATGGCATCAATCCTACTAGACGAAATGATTGAAACCATGATTAGAATAATTAGTAATTTGAAAGTTAATGAAAAACGAGTACAGGAAAATCTCTACATTACCAAAGGTCAAATATTTGCAGAATTTGTTTTAGAGGCTTTAATCAAAAAAGGAATTCCAAGATTCATTGCATATAGAGATGTACAAAGAGTTGCTTTTGAAGCACATGAAAAAGGAATGAATTACATGGATGCATTAATTGGAGACAAGAATATTTTAAAATCATTAACAGAAAAAGAGATTAAAGGAATTTTTGTGGCTGAAAAACACCTTGGAGCATCACAGATAATCATTAACAATGTGGAAAAACATGTTAAAGCAAATGCAAAAAAATTTATCTAAATTTTAAAAGCTGTTTATGAATTTTTGAACCATATTGTAATGCCTTTTTTTGTTTGTTAGCAGAGAGTTCAGGCACACCACAAGACAAAGCAAGTTTACGTATAGCATGTTTTCGTTGTAAGTCATCAGGGCTAGTAATCTTTTCAGATATAGGGATAGTTTTAGCATAGGAAATGAAATCATCATTAAGTAAGGGTTGTAATATTTTTACATCAAATCTAGAGGTTACGTCGTTTACAGCAATCATCATTTTCTTTTCATTATCTAATTTTTTGTTCATGACATTCATTACTTCATCGACACCTACTCCAATTGCTTCACGATATGCATTGTACCCACAAAATAATTCATCAATTCCATTTGCAGTAACAACTGTGGATATTCCCAGTTTTTTTGCTAATTTTGATACATAGTAAAATGCAATTGAATTCTCATTCCAAGACAGATTATCAGTTTTTATGATATCATGTACATCTTCACTAACCTTTTGAAATGACTCAGGTTCAATTTCTAAAATATCATGTTTGAATTTTAGAATTTCATTAATCTCTTTTGCAAAATTGATATCATGTGAATCCTGAAATCCAATAGTTAGAAGATGTATATCATAACCATGATCATTGAGCAACTTTGCAATTAATGTGCTATCTACACCACCTGAAAACGCAACGCCTATCGATTTATCAGATACAGTAGTTTTGATTGCAGTGATGATTTCATCTAGTAATTGATTCACGATTCTGTCAATTCAATTCTATAATTTATTATTGTTCATATTTTTTAGAATAATCATGGGATTGACAAAACTAACAGAAAATGAAATTCAAGAAAGTCTAAAAGAACTGAAGGGATGGAGCATTCAAAATGGCAAATTACACAAAGAAATGGAATTTGTTGATTTTGATGCAGCATGGGAATTTATGACTCAAGCAGTGACTGAAATTCAAAAAATGAATCACCATCCAGAATGGTTTAACGTATGGAATAGACTTGTAATTGATCTTATGACACATGACGTTGGAGGAATTTCTCAAAATGACATTAATCTGGCAAAAATTCTAGATAACCTACAAGGTAATACCTCACTCTAGAGATTTATAGACAAAGATCAAGCTTTTAGATATGGAACCAAAGATTACAGAAAAAGCATGGGAACCAAAACTTGAAGAAGCAATTTTAAAAAAATGGGAAGATGAAAAACTTTATGATTTCAAACTAGAAGATAACAATTACACAATAGATACACCACCACCTTATCCATCAGGCAGACCATGGCACATTGGTGCAGCATCACATTACGCACAAATTGATATGATTGCAAGAACAGCAAGAATGAATGGAAAGAATGTTTACTTTCCAATAGGCATAGATCGAAATGGATTACCTGTAGAATTGTATACAGAAAAAAAACACGGTATTCGAATGCGTGAAACTGAAAGAGGTGAGTTTTTGAAATTATGTCAAAATGCACTAGATGATTTAGAAGCTGAAATGATAGAGATAATGAAAAGTCTCGGTTTGAGCGGTGATTTTAAGAATTATTACAGAACAGATTCAGAAGAATACAGAAAGTTTACTCAAGAAACATTTATTGATCTTTGGAAGAAAGGCGTCATTTATCTTGCAACTAGACCAAACAATTACGATTGGGTGTCAGGTACAACTATTGCAGATGCAGAAATAGTATATGATGATCTTCCAACAAAACTTGTTTACATGAAATTCATCGTTAAAGATCAAAATAAAGAGATAATCATTGCAAGTACAAGACCAGAGCTACTTTGTGCATGTAAGACGGTAATTGTAAATCCAGAAGACGAGAGATATTCAGAGTTGATTGGAAAAAAATTGGTAGTGCCTTTAACAAATAAAGAAGTTACAATTACACCACATCATTCTGCTAAAATTGAATTTGGTTCTGGTGCAGTAATGGTTTGTAGTTATGGTGATCAAAATGATGTTGCATTATTTAGAGAATTACAGTTAGAAGAAGTCATTGCGATTGGTTTGGATGGTAGAATGACAGAATCTGCAGGAGATTACCAAGGACTAAAACCAAAACAAGCAAGAACTAAGATTATCGAAGATTTAGAAAATTCAGGTCTGGTAGAAAAAATTGAAGAGATTTCTCATAGAACACCCTTGTCAGAGCGAAGTAAGACTCCAATTGAAATTGTCCCAATGGAGGAGTACTATCTGAAACAAAAAGATTCTATTGATAAAATGAAAAAATTAGGTTCAGAAATTGAATTCTATCCTAATATGCATAAACAAATTTTGATGAATTGGCTAGAATCAATATCAATTGATTGGCCAATCTCAAGAAGAAGATTCTATGGAACAGAGATACCAATTTGGTATTGTAAAGAGTGTTCAGAACCATTTGTGCCAGAACCAGGAAAGTATTATCGACCATGGAAGGATTCCTGTCCTGCAGAAAAATGTGAAAAATGTGGCAATACAGAATTCATAGGTGAAGACAGAACATTTGATACATGGATGGATTCTAGTGTTTCACCACTATTTGTTACTAAATTCAACAGAGATGATGAATTTTTCAAAAAGACATATCCTACAGGAATAAGACCACAGGCAAAAGATATTGTTCGAACATGGTTGTATTACACATTACTACGATGTGAAAAATTAACTGAACAAAAGCCATGGTCTGAAGCATGGATTATGGGTTATGGTTTAGATGAAAAGGGAATGAAAATGAGTAAGAGTAAAGGAAATGCAATTGATCCATTGCCAGTAATTCAAAAATCAGGTGCAGACACATTTAGGTTTTGGAGTGCAAGTGAAATCAATCAAGGATATGACTTTAGATGTTCAGAACAAAAAATCGAATCAACAAAAAAATTCTTGAGTAAGTTATGGAATGTTTCAAGATTTCTTTCTAGTTTTCCAATAATCGAATCAGGCAAACTAACAGACTCAGATAAATGGATATTATCTGAACTTGATAAATTAATTTCTGTATGTAATGAAGGTTATTCGAAATACAATTTCTTTGTTCCTGCTACAGCATTAAGAGAATTCACATGGAATATTTTTGCTGCACAATATATTGAAATGGCAAAAGCAAGAGCTTATGGAATTGGATTTGACGATGATGAAAGAGATGGTGCAATTTTTACACTACACAAAGTACTTTCAACAATTTTGAAGCTTTTAGCACCAATTACCCCTTTAATTACAGAACATCTTTGGCTAACACTTTATTCAAAAAACAGCATACACAAGGAACAATTACCAGAGATAGAAAATGTTGAAAATATGACTGCCATGACTCAGCCAATAATAGAATTTAATTCCAGAGTATGGAATGAGAAAAAACAAAATAATCTATCTCTAAAAGATTCTATAAAAATCGAAATTCCAGAAAATCTTAATCAATTTAAAAAAGATCTAGTTGCAATGCATAATTTAGAAATAAATTAAGACTGATTATCAACTAATTTTACAAATGATTTGTGGAGAGAGATATCTCTTGTAAGTTCAGGATGAAATGCTGTAGCAATTACATTTCCTTGTTTTACTGCAACAATTTTCTCATTGAACTTTGCTAGGATTTCCACATCAGAACCGGTTTCTGAGACAGAAGGTGCACGGATAAAGACACCGTTAAAAGAAGAAATTCCGATAGGGTCCATGGATATATTTGCCTCAAAGGAATCTTTTTGTCGTCCAAAAGAATTTCTTTCAATTTTTACATCCAAGATATCTAAAAGAGGTTGATCAACATCTCCTACAACTCTATCTTGAGAGTTTTTAGATAAGAATACCATTCCAGCACATATTCCAAATACTGGCATTCCTGATTCAATTTTTTCTTTAATTTTTTTTATTGCACCATTAACAAGAGACATTTGACCAATCACAGTACTTTCTCCTCCAGGAATGATTAATCCATCAAGTGAAGAAATTTGTTCTACTGTTTTTACTTGAATGACAGAACCATCTATTCCTAATTCACTCATTGAAGCCATAGTTGCCAGAAAGTTTTCTGTGACATCTCCTTGTACAGCAAGTACGCCAATCTTGATTTTACTCAAACTGTACTACCTCTATCTTGCATTTTTAATTCCAAGTTTTTTATGTCTAGACCAAGAAGTGATTGTCTTTCATCAATCATTTTTTGTGCATCTTTGACTTTGTCGGGTTCTTCCCAGAAGGTTGTTGCAAGAACTACTGCTCTAGCACGTTCTTGTGCATCTTCAGCTTTGAATATTCCAGAACCAACAAATATTCCATCACAGCCAAGAGACATAAGATATGCAGCATCTGCAGGAGTTGCAATTCCACCTGCAGCAAAATTCACAACAGGTAGTCTTCCAATTTTTGCAGTTTCTTCAACTAGATCATAAGATACTTTGAATTCTCTAGCCATCTTAACAAGATCCTGTTTATCATCAGAATCATAGATACTTTTGATTGCACGTAATTCTTCATTTACTTTTTTAATATGATAAATTGCTTCAGCTACATTTCCAGTTCCAGGTTCTCCTTTTGTTCTAATCATTGCGGCACCTTCTTCAACTCTTCGTAATGCTTCAGCTAAAGAGCGAGCACCATTTACAAATGGAGTAGTATAATCCCATTTCCAAATATGACGGTATTCATCAGCAGGAGTCAAAACTTCAGATTCATCTATCATGTCAACGTTAGTTTCATCTAGAACTTTGGCCTCATACATATGACCAATTCTACATTTTGCCATAACAGGAATTGTTACATGATCCATAATTTCCTCAATAATTCTAATACTTGCAGTTCGTGCAACTCCACCAGCTTTGCGTACATCAGAAGGAAGTTTATCTAAAACCATTACAGAAACTGCTCCAGCCTCTTCTGCAATTTGAGCCTGTTCAACAGTTGTAACATCCATTACAACACCATTTTTTAGCATATGTGCAAAACCACGTTTTAGAGTAGAGGTTCCACGAACAATAGAATTAGAATCAACATTTTCACATATTGCACCTTTTGAATTTGGAATATCTCCAGAAAGTGGGATCATAGAGTATCTTTACCTTATCGATATTTATTCCCTTATGATCTCCATGATTAATTCAAGTTCTTCTTGAACCATGGTGATTATAGGTGGAATCATTTGGTCAGTAGCATCAGGTTCAGGCCAGTATAATTGATTACTATTTTCATTTAGAGTTATTTTTAAACCAAATTTTTGGTAGGATTCTATATCATCCTTTATTGAAAATGATTCAAATGGTATTGATAAAAATCCAGTTTCTTTTATCATTGCAACAAGCTTCATTCTTTTTGATTCATCAATTTTGATAGTTTTCTCAGGACTAACGGTTCCATCTTTTGTAATTGTATAATTTACGGTTCCATCATTTTTTATTATAATTATTTCAGTTTGTTCTGCAGTAAGTCTATCTATTATTCCAGGAGACATGTTTCTAAGTTGATGAACTGTGAATTCAATTTCAGATTCATCAAGTGGATCTATTGCAGTATTTGCAATTTCAGGTGCAGTGACTAAAGGAATTACAATTATTATTGCAAGAATTATCGGAATTGCACCACCAACAATCAGAATAGGTTTGACCAATTTACTGCAAATATTCTGAATTTGCAAATAAACCTTGGTAATAGTTAAAATTCCCGCATAATATTTCAATTCTTGTGGGTTCGTAGCCTAGCCTGGTAGGGCGACGGTCTCCAAAACCGTCGATCGTCGGTTCAAATCCGATCGGGCCCACTTACGTTGTTTTATTTTTTAAGACATTTAGAGCAGAACCAGCTTTGAACCACTCAATTTGTGAAGAATTGTAAGAATGTTTTAACATGATTTTTTCAGTGTTTCCATCAGAATGTTTTAGTACACATTCAAAAGATTTGTCAGGAGCAAAATCAGTTAGGCCTGATATGCTAATTTTATCATCTTCTTTGATCTTTTCATAGTCATCAGAGTTTTCAAATGTTAATGCAAGAATTCCTTGTTTTTTGAGATTTGTTTCATGGATTCTTGCAAAAGATTTTGCAATTACAGCAGCACATCCCAGGAATCTAGGAGTCATAGCAGCATGTTCACGACTGCTTCCTTCACCATAATTATTATCACCTACTATTATCCAACGCATATTTTTTTCTTTGTAGTTTCTTGCGATGTTTGAACAATTTTCAATATTTTCAGTGAGACTGTTTTTGGCTTTTCCAACTTGATCATTGAATGCATTAACAGCTCCTAAAAGTA
>LUPB01000065.1:10019-18027 GCA_001627235.1 Nitrosopelagicus sp. REDSEA-S31_B2
TTGGATCTATCAATACAGTTACATTTTCAGGATTATCAGAGGGTGAAACATAAACTCCTTCTGCTTGTACAAAACCATTTTCTGGTACTTCAGGGGCAGGTTCAGGAGGAGATAATTTGATTTTTTTACCATCCTTTGTTTCAAGTAAATCTTCCAGAGGATTAAATGATAGACTACCTCCTAATGCAAATGCTGTAACAATTTCAGGGCTTGCAATAAAGTTCATAGTATCTCTCTTTCCATCATTACGTCCAGGAAAATTTCGATTAAATGATGTGACAATAGAGTTTTTTTCTCCATCTTTTAATTCAGGTCTTTGCCACTGACCAATACATGGACCACAAGCATTAGCAAGAACGGTTGCACCAATTGATTTCAGACTATCAATTTGTCCATCACGTTCAATGGTTGAGCGAATTTGTTCAGAACCAGGAGTTACTAACAGAGGTATTTTTGCTTTAATTCCATGAGTTTCAGCCTGTTTTGCAACACTAGAAGAACGAGACATATCTTCATAAGATGAATTAGTACAACTTCCAATCAAAGCAACAGATAATTCATCAATGTATTCTTTAGAGTCTATTTCATCAGATAATTCAGATATTGGTCGTGCAAGATCTGGAGTGTGAGGACCAACAACATGTGGTTCAAGAGCAGATAAATCAATTTCAATAACTTTATCAAAGAATTGTTCTGGATGTTGTTCTACTTCAGGATCAGCTGTTAGTAAGTTTACATTTTGATTTGCAAGAGATGCAATATCTTCTCTGTTTGTTGAATTAAGGTAGGTTTCCATTCTTTTATCATAAGGGAAAACAGAACAAGTAGCTCCAATTTCAGCACCCATGTTTGTTATCGTTGCTTTTCCTGTACAACTAATTGATTCTACACCAGGTCCAAAATATTCAATTATAGAATTCGTGCCGCCAGATACAGATAATTTTCCTGCAACGTAAAGTATTACATCTTTTGGTGCAGTCCAACCATTCATTTCACCTTTAAGATAAACACCAATTCTTTTTGGATAAAGTAATTCCCAAGGCATACCAGCCATAGTTTCTGCTGCATCAACACCGCCAACGCCAACAGCAACCATTCCTAGTCCGCCAGCATTTGGAGTATGAGAATCAGTACCAATCATCAATCCACCAGGAAATGCATAATTTTCCAATACCACTTGATGAATTATTCCAGCTCCAGGATTCCAAAATCCTGCACCATATTTGCTTGATGCAGTTTCAAGAAATTTGTAAACTTCATTATTTTCGTACATTGCTAATTTTGTATCTTCTTTTCCTTCCTTTCTTGCTTGAATAAGATGATCACAGTGAACAGTTGTAGGAAGTGCTACAGATTTTAGACCTGCTTGCATGAACTGTAACATTACCATTTGCCCAGTTACATCTTGTAGTGCAACACGATCAGGTCTAAGAAATACATAATTCTTTTTTTCATCTAAATTTTTATCTAAAAATTCATCTTCAAGATGACCTGCAAGTATTTTTTCTGTAAGAGTAAGAGGTCGGTTTACAGTAGTACGAAATTTTGAAATATTTTTATCTAATTTTTCATATACTTTTTTTACCATTTCAGGTGTAGTTTCTATTGCAATTTTGGACAATATTTGATAATGAAATTTTCAGTTTATAAACGGTCAGTGATAATAGTTTCACAGTTTCGACATACAGTTATAAGAGAAAATAGATTATTTGCTTTGTGTTTTCAGTATTAGAATGTCAATCAATTAGGAGGATCGACATAGATGGTTAACAAGGGTTTCCCAAAATTTGGCATGTCACAAGCTGGTGCTTATGTTACAGCATTAAAAAATTACAATTTACCTGATTTTATTTTGAAATTAGTCGCAAAAGATACTGATTCAGAACTCTTGGAAAGAGGTAGAATTGATGACAGACTACAAAGCATGAATGATAATGCATTAGAATTACTAAACAAGATTTTTGTTGAATGTGAAGAAGACAAAAAAGGAAAATATGCTCAGTATAGATTTTTTGCATATGTATCAAGCATGTATCATAAATGTGAAGTTTTGATAAATGAAAGCATTCCTGGAAAATCTGGAAAAGATCACAAAATCCCTATTGCAATAAAGAGTAACGGAATGTACATGGCAATTGCATTTAACAAAGCAACTGGAAACTCTGTAAACAAAAAAGATGTTGCAAAATTTTATGATATTGCGGACGATGTGAAAAGGGGAGAACATGGAACACAGTTAATTGATGCAATTTATGGTTCTTCAGTAGGTTTCAAAGGAGATGCATTAGTGGAATTAGAGAATCTAAGTAAATCTAGAAAAGATGATGCAGAAAATAAATTAGAATTTAAAACTGCAAATTTTGAAAACAGAATTTATTCTGTTGTAAAATGTTAATATTTTATTTTTGATATATCCATTGATAAAAATTTAGGCTTATCTTCTGTAATTTCAAAATTTTCATCATATTGAATAAAAGGTAAATCATTGAATAGATGTTGAACTTGCAAGTCATGAACATCTTCAATGTAACGTTTGTGTTTTTTCTGTCTTAGCATTTCATGTAAGATTTCATGGCAAACGGTAGTACAATTTTTTTCTGCAAGAAATAATTCATCAAAACCATTTTTTGGTTTTTGCCATAATGCCATACCGAAATTTTCAGCGTGAAATCCTTCACATGTACAGTCAGTCCATAGAGGCCTAAAATGCGTCAAGTAAAAGTGATATGTATCTTCACCGCGTTGTCGATGATCATCTAGTAAAGTATGTGAGTCTAATTTTTGTAAAATACTTCTTGGTTTTGTAATCATTTCATCACATTGTATTTCATATGATTTTTCAAAATTTTCTTTAATCCATTTTTGGAAAAATTTTGCCATTGATTTAACATATTCAAACTCTTGTTTTCGAGAATCAAGATCCTCTTCCTTGATTACAAAAATAAAGTGTAAGAGCATTTTAACAAAAAGGATGAGGATTAGGTTTGACCTTCTATACCCATAAGGGTTAGAGTGGATCTAATCTTTTCAATTTTTCTTATTTTCCAGGTAATTGTTTCACGTAATGCTTCAACAGTTGACGATTCAATTTTTGCCAATATGTCGTAAGCACCAAACGTACCGTGAACCTCAATTACTCCTTCAAGATTTTTTAACTGAGAGATAATAGCTTCCTCAGAACCAAGCTCGCAGTTAATGAGTACATATGCTGTTGCCATAGTAAAACTACAACGTTCATGTATATCAATTATCCTATTACTTTTCAGATAATTTTAGAATAGTTTTCCAAATATTTTCTGGAACAGGCATGAAAGATAATCGCATTATGCGTAATAATTCCCAATTTTTAAAACTTTTCTGAAGTTTCATTTCATCAAGGGTTACAGGGGTTTTGAATAATTTTTTAAATTTTACATCTACTACGATGAATCTTTTGTTATCTTCTTTTGGATTTGGATATGGATCAGAAGTTATTGTCATTAATCCAACAGCTTGTCTTTCAGTACCAGTATGATAATAGATACCTCTAGGTCCACTTGGTTCTTGTTTTGCAAGCCAATAATTTACCATGTTAATCAAATTAGATTTTAGAAATGTACATTTTAAATTTTAAGAAAATGTTCCCCGGTCCTGACTCGCAAAAAATCATTGGTTTTAGCCAAATCCTCATTTTAGATCTGAAACCGGGGTTGCCCGATTTGTCGCAAACCTGGGTGAATTAGAAATCATTGTAATCCTATACGATCTCGTCATCCTAATCCGTCTGAATGCGTGCTCTATGGGCAAACCTAATTCGAATTAGTCAAATATTAATCCAGATAATTTTATCTCAAATCCTGTGACTGTAGTTCTAATACGGAAATTTTCTAGTATTTCTGTATTAATTTCTCCAATTTCACCAATTTTTTTCTCGTCAACAAGAATGTCAGCATGTTTTCCTTCAACAAATAATTCTTGATTTTTAGAAGTTTTAGTTTGTGATTCTATTTTGAAATTAGTTTTAAGAATAGATTGCATTATCGCTTTAATTTCAGAATAGTTTGTATCTTTGTAGGCAATTACTGCTGCAAAATTAATTGATTCATTGATTGGTTGAGATTTTGAAAATACTACACCAGTTTCAAAGAGTTTTTGAGGATAAGATTCATGAATGTTTTTTGAAAGATTTTCTAACAAACTAGGCAACAGAGAATCACGAAGTATTGTATGTTCTTGACTTTTTGAATCAAGAACAGATATTATTTTAGAGGAATCTCTTTTGGTCATATCATAAAGAGTTTTTTTACTTGTAAGACTAGAGTTCATTGCTTCAAGAAATCCAAGACCAATTGCAGTTTTACTAATCAATCCTGTTTTTATTGTAACATCATTTTTTTGACCAATAGTTGTTGATGGAGAAAGTTTTGGTTCAATGTTTGCAATTCCATATCCTAATGCAATTTCTTCGACGAGATCCATGGGACCAAATATATCAAATCTATATCTTGGAATAGTACATGTAATTTTTTTACCTTTTACAGATGCATCTAATCTACATTTTTTCAAACATGTGACCATGTTTGAAGAGTTCATTTCAATTCCAAGTATTTCAGATGTAAATTTAGTATCATAGATCATAGTTCGATTCTTTAGTTGAGGAGTAGAATTTTTGTTCCCAGAAATTTTTAATTCATTAAAATCAAATCCGGCAGTTTGTAAAATTGATATCACCACAGACAACATATCTTCGGCAGATTCTTTATCAATTCCAGTAACTTCAATTAGAATATTTTTTGTGTTAGGAGTAACAGTAGTTAACGCAGAATTAATTATTGGAGGAAATGAAATTGTGTTTTGTTCTGAATCGGTGATTATTGGTACCTGTTTGACATCACCTAAAACTGAACCATAATTTTGACCGACTTCAGTATTTGTTAAGATTTCATCAATTGTATGTTCAGTATTACTATTTAATGGAACAAATTTGTGTTCACGAGATGTGGTTGAATAGATTAAAGGAAAAGAGATTTTGTCTGCATCATGTAATCCAATAGATGATTTTTTTCTTTTTCTTCCAATTCCAAAATGAAGATCCTCCTGCATGTTCATTAATTGTTTAATTGAAACATCATCTAGTTTTCCATTTGTGGCAATTACACCTGTAACGTATGGTCTGATTTTAGTTACAGAGGAATCTACTTTGATTGCAAATTTTCCTTTTTTCTTTATGATAGTTTTTTGAATTCCTTTTTTTATTCCTAGGAGACCTTGTAATCCAGTTGCAATTCCATAGTCAGTAGAATAATCGGGTCTATTTGGACTATATTCGATTCTAATTTCATCGCCATCTTCAGATTCAATATCTAATCCAAGAAATGGTAATGCATCAAGAATTTGTTTACGTGTTGTTTTTCCAGAAACTAATTTTCTGATTCGATTTATGTTTAATTCAACAACTGGCAATTATGCACTCCTCAACCAACTTAGATTGTTATTATAAAATTCTCTAACATCATCTAGTTCATACTTTAGCATTGCAATTCGTTCAATTCCTCCACCCCAAGCTAAGACAGGTTTGTCAATACCAAGAGGTTTTGTTACTTCAGGTCGAAATATTCCCATGCCAAATAATTCAATCCACTTTCCTAATTTTTCATTATACACCATTGTTTGTAATGAAGGTTCAGTGTATGGGAAAAATGTTGGCCAGAATTTTATTTTAGTTAGTCCTAGTTTTTTGTAAAATTCTTTTTGTATTCCCATTAAATCACGTAGTGTCGTATTATTGCCTATTACAATTCCTTCAATCTGATTGAATTCAACAAGATGTTTGTAGCTTACTTTTTCATTACGAAATACACGACCCAGTGAGAAAATTCGTGCATTGTCTGGTTTTTGTTCTGCAAGATACTTTATTGTAACACAAGTTGTATGAGTTCGTAATACCATTTTTTGTGATTCAGATAACTTCCAATCATACTTCCAATTTTTAGTGTGAGATGATGATACGTTCTTAATTTGTGATGAGGTTGCAGGATTTTTTGATTCCAATTTTTCTAGATAAAATGTATCTTGAAGTTCTCTAGCAGGATGATCTTGTGGAGTAAACAATGCATCAAAGTTCCAGAAACTGGATTGTGTCATATTGCCTAGAATTTCTGAAAAACCAAGATTGACAAAAATTTCTCGAATTTCATCAATTGTATCTTGTAGAGGGTGTGTTCTAGCAGCAAATACTGGAGGAACATCGGCTTCAACATCTATTGCACCACTAGATGAAATGCTTGTGTCAAGTGACATTGCGGTATCGGTAAGAGAAATGGTTTTTGATTTTTCAGAAGTTTGAATAATATAATTTGGTCGAGATAACAGAATTTTAAGTGCCAATGAGTTAGTTATTTCATCTTGTGATACAGTTTTTTCTCCTATGAATGCAAGGAGTTTTTCTTCAGGCGTTTCGATTGGCTTTTCTTTTAGTGATACAAGTGAGCCAGAATCATTTTTTTCAATTTTTATCCATCCATTTTTTTTAGCATTAGCAATTGCAGCGTTAAATCCAGCACCAGACAATACAGAACGAATTTGATCAAAAGTTTTTGGCTCATTTTTTATTAGATTGATGAGTTTTCGTTCAGGTAATCCATTTTTAAGAGAATCAAGGCCATTAGGACCAAGTGAGATACTTACTTGTTCTGATTCATTTACTATAGCAAGATCTTTTAGACGTAACCATTCAATTCCACGACGAATTTGATCAATTGATAATTCGGTGTTTTTTGATAATTGTTCAGGAGTTTGATTTGGAGTTTTTTGTAATGTCTCTAGAATTTTTTTTTCGATATCATGAAAAACTTGTGACACAGTACAACGTGCCAAAAAGACTTTTTAAAGCTTAACCTAAGTCAAACTTGAATGTCATCAGATGAATTTGTCGTTACTCCATGGAATGTTGAAGGTGACATAGATTATGAGAAATTAATCAAACAGTTTGGAACACAGAAGATTTCTCCAGAAATTCTATCAAAAATGAAGCAAATTACAGGAGAAGATCATTTCATGTTAAGACGAGGAATTTTCTTTTCACATAGGGATCTAAATTTGATTTTAGACAATTTTGAAAAAGGAGAAAAATTCTTTTTGTATACAGGCAGAGGGCCATCAGGTAACACACACATTGGTCATCTAGTACCATGGGTTTTTGCAAAATGGTTACAAGAAAAATTTGATGTTAACATCTACTTTCAGTTAACTGATGATGAGAAATTTTATACAAAATCAGATTTGACTTTAGAAGATACAAATAATTTTGCATTAGAAAATGCATTAGATTTCATTGCACTTGGTTTTAATCCAGAGAAAACAAAAATTATTATCAATACACAAAATATCAAAAAATTATATCCAATTGCAGCACAGGTTGCAAAAAAGATTAATTTTTCTAATACTAAAGCAGTATTTGGATTTACAAATGATACAAATGTTGGGATGATTTTTTACACATCATTACAATCTGCACCTTGTTTTATTGAGGATTTACCTGTGTTAATTCCATTAGGTGTTGACCAAGATCCACACTTTAGAATAACACGCGATGTTGCACCAAAGATAAACAAACCAAAACCAGCTTTAATTCATAATATTATGATTCCATCTTTAACAGGTCCAGGTGGAAAGATGTCTGCATCAGACCAAAAAAGTACAATTTACACTACAGATTCTCCTGAAGAAGTAAAAAAGAAAATCAACAAGTATGGTTTTTCTGGTGGACAGGTGGATATTGAAAAACATAGAGAGTTGGGAGGAAATCCAGATATCGACGTATCATTTCAGTATCTAAGAATATTCTTTGAGCCAGATGATGAGAAATTAAAGAAGATTTATGATGATTACAAATCAGGAAAAATGTTAACAGGAGAATTAAAAGCAATTCTAATAGAAAAAATTAATTCATTTTTGAAAATTCATCAACAGAAAAGAGAAGAGGCTAAAAAGAGCTTATCAAAATTTTTGTTATCAGATGAATAGAGTA
>LUPB01000066.1 GCA_001627235.1 Nitrosopelagicus sp. REDSEA-S31_B2
GATTTTGCAAACGAAGTGATGGATAGAAAGGGTACACTATTCATTCCATCATTTTCAGTTGAACGTTCACAAGAAGTGGCAAGTGTTCTGATTAGTTCAGGATTTAAGCATAAAATAATCATGGATGGAATGGCTTTGAAGGTAAATGAAGTCTTATTGAGATATCCAGAATATCTAAGAAATCCAGATATTTTCAAAGATGTTATGGACAGGGTTGTTGCGGTAAATGATCATAAAGAAAGAAAACGTGCACTAACAGAACCATGTGTGGTCATATCACCAGCTGGTATGTTGGTAGGAGGTAATGCAGTATACTATTTACAACAATTAGCATTTGATGATAAAAATGGAATTGCTCTAGTATCCTATCAAGGAGAAGGAACTCCTGGAAAGAAATTATTAGATACAGGAAAAGTTGAAACTCGTGGAAAAGACATCAATGTTTCTGCAGAAGTAAAACAATTTCAATTTTCAGGTCATGCAGATAGAGATAGTCTTTTTGATATGATCAAAAATCTGAAAGGAAATCCAAAGATCATGACGGTTCATGGAGATGATGAATCATGTACAAGATTTGCTGAAGAGATACATGAAAGATTTGGTTTTGATGCTCATGCTGCAAAATTAGATGAAAAAATTACCATCTAAATTGAAAGATAAATTTGAAGTAAATCTTGATGACACCATAAACAGTGGACAGGTATTTCTATGGAAAAAAACTAATTCAAAATGGTATGGAATAAATGGTAAAAGTATACTAACTTTGAGAGAGAAACCAGATACAAAAAACAAAAAACAGTATGATTTTTTCAGATTTGAGGATGATTTTCAAGAGATTAAGAGAAAATTATCAAAGGATGAGGTGTTGAGGAAGGCAATTGAAAGATTTCCAGGTATGAGAATTTTAAGACAAGATCCATTCCAATGTTACATCTCATTCATTGTTTCATCAAATTCAAACAAAAAAAGGATTAAAAACGGCCAAGTATTTTTCTTGTTTCCCGAACCAGAAAGATTGGCTAATGTATCAATCAGTGATATTGCAAAATGTGGTTTGGGATATAGATCAAAATATGTCAAAAAAGCTGCAATTGCAGTAAATGACGGAACAATCAATTTCACAAAATTGAAAAAACAGAGATATTATGATGCAAGGGATAGTTTGTGCCAAGTATTTGGAATAGGAAAGAAAGTTGCAGATTGTATACTATTATTTTCATTAGATAAACTAGAAGCAGTTCCTTTAGATAGATGGGTACTACGTATTTTACAGAAATATTATTCAAGAGAATTTGAGATAAAAACAAAATCAATTACAGAAAAAACATACGACGAATTACATGAAAAAACAGTTGATTATTTTGGAGAATATGCAGGATATGCTCAGCAATTTTTATTCAAAAATGAGAGAGAGAGTTCTGAAAAGAAGTGGTTGGGATAACGATTAATATTGCAATCTATCGGCAGGAGTTTGTGCGGGTAGCTCAGCATGGATAGAGTGTCGGACTTCTAATCCGATGGTCGAGGGATCGAAGCCCTCCCCGCGCGCTCTAAAGTTTTTATTTTCAATGATTTGTCCAACAATTGATGGCAGACATTGAGATAAAACTAGATAATATGAAAATCAAACCACATGAAGAAATAACAGGTCATATCACCGTAAACTATTCTGGATTATATGACGGGGTTGTCATCAATACACAAATTCTTGGTTCGAATGAATTGGTAGTATGGAGAGAGTATAATGGGAAAAAAATTACCCAAAATGTTTCAAGATTATTTGTTAACAAAGATTTCATTCCAGACAACAAAGTAGATTTTGTAGCAACAATAGAGTTTGAACCAACTGAAGAACATGATGTTAAATTCCGTGCATCAATAATTCAGCAACATAAAGAAGTAGAAAATGCTCAGTTATTTGCTAATTATTCAGCCTAGAATCTTGACTTTGTGACTTCAATAGTACCTGTCATCCAAGGATGTGGGTGACAATGGTATGTGATAACCCATGCACCATTTGGAGGAGCGCTTGTGAATAAGAATTCGTATTCATCACCAGGCATTAAAACACCAATTGAACCAAACTCTCCACTATATGGATCTGTAATCTCATCAGGATCATAACTGTCAGGAGTAACAGTATGTGGAACTTCATCAACGTTTTTCCATATTACACGATTATCAATTGTAAGCTGAACTTGAATCGTTTTTGGCATGTAATTGTCTTTTTGCTCAGGAGTTGCTGAACCCATAATTATATTCACAATTGTTTCACCATCAGGATTTAGAATATGTTCATCAACGAAAACTTTCTGATTTTCTTCAGGAAGCCAATAACTAGTATACCAAGTAATAGTTACACCAAGTGCAACAATCATGACCAGAATTCCAATTCCGTATGCATGACTTGATTTAGTTTCAGTTGTACTCAATAGCTAGCTTGGTTTCTGGAAGTCTTATAAAGCTTATTTACTAAATTATGGTTTTTTGAGATCTGACATTCCTAGATCTGTATCTTTGTTCAGACCCAAGTCTGCATTGTTGGCTTTTATCTCAGGAGCATCGGGTTTTAGAGAAGCATCTGGGTTTTCGGTTGTTTTGATTTTTTGTTCAATTTCTCCCACTAATTCTTCTTTAGCCTCTATGTTTGATGAATCACCATCTGAAGAGGATTCACTGCCATCATCAGATAATGCTTTTGTGGTACCAATCATAGATTTGGTACCTTTTCGTTTTGCACCTGGTGGAGGCGGAGTTGTTTTTGCTTGACCCATAGCATACCTATAGACCATATCTATAGACATGGAACATACCTGCAAATACTATTAGAATTAATCCTGCAAAGAACAACGACATGTTGTTCATACCACTTAATGCTGCATTGTATGCTGCCAAGTTTAAGAAGACTTGGAAAGCAATTAGTGCCACAATTATCCAGTTTATCCATTTTTCAGAGAATTCTATCTGAGCAACCTTCTTTGGTCCCTTATCTTTAGCCAGTTTTGCCTTTCTTTCGGCTTCTTTTGCCAAATGGATCATCATGTAGCTAAATCCAATTCCCATCGGAATTAACAATATCATGACTATGTACAGGTTGATAGGATCAATTACAAGTCTCTCTACCAATGGCAAAGTAGAATCTATTGGAATATAGAATCCCCAGTATGTTGTAACTATGATTTGGGCAAGTCCTACAATACCGAATGCGGTTACCCAAGGTCTATCTTTCCATGAGAATTTCTTGTATCTATCTAAGAATGGTACAAGTGCAATCATCGCTATGAATATACCGGGCCATAACACACCAGTGACAAATTTATCATATTGAGTCCGCAGGAACGCGTATAATCCAGTAAGGTACCATTCAGGCACAGTAATGCCAGGCGGTACAGTAGGTTGGAACTTGAATCCTAAATCAACAGGGAATACACCACCAGTGATTAGAATTGCTCCTGCAATAGCCATAACCATTGGAACATCAAATACTAAGAATCGAGGGAAGTGAACTGCCATCAATCCTAGCATGACTATGGGTAAGACAAACACGTGTTGAGTGTAAAATCTCAGAACAAAGTCAGAAAATCCACTTCCAAACGCCGCATCTCGAATCGTCGGCCCTGCTATCGGTATTGCATTTGTAAGAGATGCTGCAATACTGATTGCTAGCTCTGCGCGTTCACTAAAGATTATATCATAACCTGTAAATGCTTCAAGAATTGTTACTGTTCCTAGTATAACACCAGTAACCCATAAAATTTCATTTCGTATTTTGTAACGTCCACTAAAGTATTGCGAATTTTGTAACGTCCACTAAAGTATTGATAATACATGTGAAGTAATGCAAGCATTACCATTGCATTAGAACCATGATAGTGTATGTTACGTATGTGGAATCCAAATGGAACTTCGTTATTGATAAACTCTACACTATCCCACGCCCTATCCAGAATCGGTTCATAATAGAACATGAGTAATGCGCCAGATACACCAAGTATGATGAAAGTGATGAAAGTAAGCATTCCCAAAAATCCGAATGGACTGACAAATCTTGCAGGGAATGAGAACTTTATTGCAGTAAAGATAGTTCTATCTAAGCCATCCCAAATCCAATAAATAAAGGCAAGAGTGCCATTACGTCTACTTAGGGAAACGGCCATATCCTACTACTCCATTTTTGTTTGGTCCCCAAGTCGGTGGGGTGACAAATAAATTTCCATCAGCATCAGCTTCAAAGTTTAATTCAGGTAAAGTGTCAGAAGGTGGCGCTTGTAATGATGCAGGTCCTGCAAATGCAGTACCAGTAACTGGATCATACATACTTCCATGACATGGACATTCTCCTCTCATACGTCCTTCTTGTGGCCAGTATTTCCATACACACCAAAGATGAAGACAAATCATACTATAAGCTCTAAATGAAGAATCATCATTTTTATCGCCACCAAATTTTTCTGGTAGTCTAATGAATTGCCATTTTCTAAATGCCTCTTCATCCAGTACTGCATCTCCAGTTTTTGGATAAGTGATAACTTCAGCATGATTAAC
>LUPB01000067.1 GCA_001627235.1 Nitrosopelagicus sp. REDSEA-S31_B2
GATATATTTTCATGATGAAAAATTCCATCAAGTGAATAACCATCACGTCCTAAATATCCAAGTGAATCAGCTCGTTCGGCAAAAGTATAGACAGAGTTTTCCACAGGAGTAGAAGTAATTACAATTTTAGAAAATGATTCTTGAACAATTTTATCAGGTAGTGTTTTTCCCATATGTCCTTTCATGAATTGATTGTAAAGTTTTTTAGATTCATCAGGATTGTTATTTATCCATTGGACAGTTTTCTCATTTGCATCAATCCAGTTACTAATGATTTCAGGGTGTTTTTCAATATAATCAGAACGTCCAATCAATAAAACTGATGAGAATTTGTTGTCTGGCCATATTTCATTTTCATCAAATAGACGCACCCCATCAAGTTCTTCAACTAACATAGTTGCCCAAGGCTCTGGAACCCATGCACCATCGATATCACCTTTAGCAAAAAGAGTGTAGATGTCAGGATTTGATATGTTCAAAACAAAAACATCACCGCCTTTTTCGGCAGGTTTTAGGCCATTTTCATATAGATAATGGCGGAGTGAAACATCTTGCGTATTACTAATTTGTGGAGCAGCAACTCTTTTTCCAGAATAGTTTTCAATTGATTCTAAACCAGAGTTTTTCTGTATGATGAAACTTGCACCGCCGTTTGCCGCACTTCCAAGAATTTTCAAATCTTTTCCATCAGATTTTAAGAAACCATTGATTACAGGACCAGGTCCTACATATGCAACATCAACAGAATTTGAAAAAATTGATTCAATGACTTGTGGACCACTATCAAAAACTTTTATTTCGATACTGAGATTTTCATCAAGATTTTCAGCAAATGTTTGATTTTCTATTCCTACAATTGGTACTGCATGAACAATACTTGGAAAAAATGCAACCCTGATTTTATTTTCAGAGTCATCAACAGATGACTGGGTAAAGCCTATGGCTGTAACAATGGCAATACCCACAATTGCAATACCAACCACATATGGAATTTTCATAAAACAGCGTTATGTCTGAAAGTTAAATAGCCATCGAATTTTAGCTGTAGCTATTCGTTTTTGAATTGAGATAATGAGCCTAAAAATTCTTTATCATAAAAGATAAATGCCCACATACGCTCAAACAGTTGCATTATGAAACAAAAATCTATCCTTGCATTTTCTGGTGGACTTGATACATCAGTAGTTGTAAAGTATATGCAAGACATGCATGACATGGATGTAGTCACAGTAACAGTCGATGTAGGTCAAGGAGATGACAGTAATAAAATCGCAAGAAAAGCAAAGAAGCTTGGCGTAAAAAAGCACTACAACATTGATGCAAAAAAAGAGTTTGTTACAGATTACATTTTTCCAGCAATCAAAGCTAATGCACTATATCAAAAGAAATATTGCCTTGCTACAGCACTTGCAAGACCATTAATTGCACATAAAGTACTAGAGATTGCAAAAAAAGAAAAGGTTTCATCATTAGCACATGGTTGTTCAGGAAAAGGAAATGATCAAGTTCGCTTTGATAATACACTAAGGGCAGGTTCAGATTTACCAATCATTGCACCAATTCGTGATATGAATTTGGATCGTGAAACAGAGTTAAAATTTGCAAATAAACATGGAATTGAGATTGATACTGTTGCAAAAAAATTTAGTATTGATCAGAATTTGTGGGGAAGAGCAATTGAAGGAGGCGTTTTAGAAAATCCATTTAATGAGCCACCAGACGACGCATTTATTTGGATTAAGACAAAGAATTTGCCTGAAAAACCTGCCTATTTGAAAATTAAGTTTACTAAAGGAGTTCCAACTGAAGTTGATGGTAAAAAATTACCACCTGTAAAATTAATCGAGTATATCAATAAGAAGGCAGGTTCCCACGGAGTAGGAATAGTTGATCATATAGAAGACCGAGTAGTTGGTATAAAGTCACGTGAAGTGTACGAAACACCAGCTGCATTATGTTTGATTGAAGCACACTCAGATCTTGAAAAAATGGTACACACAAAACACGAAACTAAATTCAAGACTTTGGTGGATGACGAATGGGCATGGATGGTATATTCTGGATTATGGGATGACCCATTAAGAGAAGAATTGGATCAATTTATTGAACAAGCCCAGAAACGTGTAACAGGTACTGTTAAGCTAAAACTTTACAAAGGAAATGTCAGAGTAGTTGGAAGAGAATCAAAATATTCACTGTACAGTCATGACATTGCCACATATGGCAAAGATTCTACATTTGATCAGAAATTGGCAAAGGGATTTGTAGAATTATGGGGAATGCAGTCAACAGAAGCTAATAAATTCTAGAGAAAGGTGCAAAAAAAAATATGAATTGTCCAGAATGTGACGCAAATATGAGTATCCCAGAAGATGCTGCTGTAGGCGAAATTGTTTCTTGTAGTGATTGTGGTGCAGACTATGAAATCGCAAAGAAAGAAGGTTCTGATATTGAGTTAAAAGAAGCAGAAACAGTAGGCGAAGATTGGGGAGAGTAATTGCAGAAAATTTGCATAGTATTTGACAGATTAAGAACTGAGGAAAAATTACTGCAGAAAAAAGCAGAAGAACTTGGCTATGAGACATCTATGATTGATGCAAAGATTACACGTTTTGATACAGATAGTAAAGCAGAAGATTATGAATTTGGGGATGTAGTTCTAGAACGTTGTGTGAGTTATTATCGAGGATTGCATTTTACAGCATGTTTAGAGTTTATGGATATCCCAGTGATTAACAAATTTGATGTTGCCAACACCTGTGGAAATAAAATGATCACATCCATGTTGTTAAAGAAAAATAATATTCCAACTCCAAAAACATACTTTTCATTTACAGCAGAAGCAGCATTAGAAAATTTTGAAAAGATTGGATATCCATTAGTGATTAAACCAATAATTGGAAGTTGGGGAAGAAGCGTAATGCCTATCAAAGATAAAGATACTGCAGAGGCTGTAATTGAGAATAGACAAGTTACAGATGGACCACAAGATAGAATTTATTATCTTCAAGAAATGATTGACCGTCCACCAAGAGACATTCGTGTCATAACAGTAGGAGATCAAGCTGTTTCTGCAATGTATAGAAAATCATCAGGCGGTTTTAAAACAAATATTGCATTAGGGGCAGACCCAGAACTTTGTGAGATTACAAAAGAAATTGAAGATCTTTGTGAGAAGACATCAAAAGCAGTTGGTGGAGGAATATTAGGAATTGACTTGATGGAGGATAAAGAGAAGGGATTGGTAGTGCACGAGGTTAACAATACAGTAGAGTTTAAAGGATTAGTAAAAGTCTCTAAGAAAAACATTCCACAAGAGATGATCGACTTTGCAATCAGTAATATCAAGCGATAACAGCAATTACTGTTAAATTATCCTTTTTTAGGAATACATCATGAAAGTAGGAATTGTAGGTGCATCAGGTTATGTAGGAGGAGAAGTACTCAGACTACTGTTAAGTCATCCAAAGGTAGAAGTCTCAATGGTTACTTCAAGACAACATGCAGGAAAATTTCTACATAGAGCACAACCTAGTCTTAGAGGTTTCACTGACTTAAAATTTTCAGAATTAGATTACGAAAAGATGAGTGATTCATGTGACTTAGTTTTTACAGCAGTGCCACATGGTACCGCAACTGAAATTGTGAAATCATTGTATGACAGAGGAATGAAGATTATTGATTTAAGCGCAGATTATCGTCTACATAATCCAGAAGATTATGGTAAATGGTACGGATGGGAACATCCACATCCAGACTATTTAGCAAAGTCAGTGTTTGGAGTTCCAGAATTACATAGAGAAGAGATTAAAAAATCACAACTTGTTTCATGCCCAGGATGTATGGCAGTAACTTCAATGCTTGCATTAAATCCATTAATCAAAAATGATTTGATTGATACTGATCATATTGTTGTTGATTCAAAAATTGGATCATCAGGTGCAGGTGCAGGTGCAGGTACATCACATGCAATGCGTGCAGGAGTTATCAGACCATACAAACCAGCAAAGCATAGACACACTGGAGAAATTGAACAGGAATTAAGTCAAACCGCAGGTAGAAAAATCAAGGTTGCGATGAGTCCTCACGCAGTAGATGTCGTTAGAGGAATTTTATGTACAAACCATACATTCCTTAAGAAAGATGTTGATGAAAAAGAACTCTGGAAGATATACAGAGCTGAATACAGTGAAGAACGTTTTGTTAGACTAATTAGAGATAAAGAAGGATTACATAAATTCCCTGATCCTAAATTTTTGGTTGGTTCAAATTTCTGTGATATTGGATTTGATTTAGACAAAGAAAATAACAGATTGATTGCACTATCAGCATCAGACAACCTAATGAAAGGTGCAGCAGGTTCTGCCATTCAAAACATGAATGTAATGTCAGGATTCGATGAGTTCGAAGGAATTATGTATTCCCCTCTAACACCTGTATAATAGATGATTACAATAAAAATTGGCGGAAGCGTTGTAGATAATTTACATCCATCCACAATATCAGATATTAAAAAAGTTGCAGAAGAAGAGGGGGTGATATTAGTACATGGCGGAGGCAAAGAAGTCACAAAAGTTACAGAGCAATTGGGTAAAGAACCAAAATTTGTTGTATCACCAAGTGGAATTAAGAGTAGATATACAGACAAAGAAACTTCAGAGATTTTTACAATGGTCATGTCAGGTAGAATAAACAAAGCAATTGTTCAGATGTTACAAAAAAATGGAATTAATGCAATTGGTCTATCTGGAATGGATGGAAAAACAATAGAAGCAAACCGAAAAAAGAAATTGATGATTATGAATGAAAAAGGAAGAAAACAGATGATTGATGGAGGATATACAGGTAAAATCTCCAATGTTAATTCAGATTTGATTAAGACAATAATGGATAAAGGATACACACCAGTCATATCCCCAATTGCAATAAGTGAAGAATCAGAATTTCTTAATGTGGATGGAGACAGGGCTGCAGCAAATGTTGCAGGATATGTGAAATCAGACAAGGTGTTATTTATTACGAATGTAGACGGATTGCTTATGGAAGACAAAGTGGTTGAAAAATTATCTTTAGAAGAGGCAAAAGAGATAATGCCAAAAATAGGATTTGGTATGGAAAAGAAGATTCTTGCTGCAACAGAAGCACTCGAGATGGGCGTAACAGAGGCATTAATTGCCAATGGACAAAAAGAAAATCCAATCTCTGCAGCAATCAAACACGATAATTGTACGGTGATAACAAAATGAGCGAAGATAAATTTCTTGGAAATCTGTATCAGAGATTTCCAGTGACAGTTGAAAAAGGTCTAGGCGCACATGTTTGGGATACAGAAGGCAAAGAATACATCGATTGCATGGGAGGATACGGAGTTGCATTACTAGGACATCAAAATAAAAGAGTTACAGATGCATTAAAAACACAATTAGAGAAAATAATCACGGTTCATAGTTCATTATACAATAAAACACGTGAAGACTTTTTGGAGAATTTGTTCAAGGTTGCGCCAAAAAATCTGTCCCAAGTTCATTTGAACAATAGCGGTGCAGAAGCAATTGAGGCTGCAATGAAATTTGCACGCAAGTTTACAGGAAAACCAGAAATGGTTGCAATGAATGGATCATATCATGGAAAATCACTAGGTGCATTATCAATTACATTTAATCCAAAATATAGAAAATCATTCAAGCCACTTGTAGAAAAGGTATCATTTTCACCTTTTGGTGATATTGAAAAATTAAGAGAAACAGTAACTGATCAAACTGCATTTGTAATTTTAGAACCAATTCAAGGAGAAAGTGGAATTCATGTTGCACCTGATGGATTTTTACAAGATGTTAGGAAATTATGTGATGAAAAAGGAATTTTACTAATTTTTGATGAAATTCAAGCAGGATTAGGACGTACAGGAAAGATGTGGGCTCATCAACATTGGGAAACAGAACCAGACATACTTTGTTTAGCAAAAGGGATTGCAGGTGGGGTACCAATGGGCGCTACATTAGTCAGACCAGATATTTTAGCATGTATTTCAAAAGGAGAACATTCATCAACATTTGGAGGAAATCCACTATCTTGCGCAGCAGGAGCTGCTACAATGCAGGCTTTAACACAAGACAAACTTGTGGAGAATTCTGCAAATATGGGAAAATTATTCAGACAAGGTTTAGAGCAATTAAAAGAAAAGCATTCAGTGATTAGAGAGATTAGAGGAAAAGGATTGATGATTGGAGTGGAGTTGAAATTTGAGGTTAGAGATATCCTAATGGAAGGAATTGAAAAAGGACTACTTTTACTATATTCTGGAAGAAATATCCTAAGATTACTACCTCCACTAGTCATAACTGAAGAAGATGTAACAAAATCTTTAGAAATACTTGATGTATTATTCACAAATGAGGAGAACAGAAGAAATGCTCAAGGATAAGATTGATGAGGAAATTTTAGAATATCTGAAAAACGATTCTAGAGAGTCATTTGTTGAAATAGGAAAGAAACTAAAATTATCAGAATCAGCGGTACGGAGACGTGTCAAAAACTTAGTGGATAGTAAAGTTATCGAGAGATTTACAATTGAGATGGGAGAAATGAATTCTACAAGTGCAATTGTTCTCATATCTGTAGATTCAACAACAGATACCTCAAAAGTATCATCTAGATTAACGAAATTAAATGCTGTAAAGACAGTTTATGAAATTACAGGTCAGTATGACATCAGTGTTATCATCAGAGCACCAAGTATTACAGAAATCAATGCTGCAATAGATGAACTACGAAAAATACCTGGTGTAATTGATACAAACACAGTAATCATTCTAAGAACCATCCGATAAACGAAAATCGAGATAATTCTTCATATTCGTACTAAATTAGATAAGAACTAACTGAATACCTGCGAACATAGTACGATTATACTTATATTAATGATTTTAAGCAACGAAATTAGTAATGAACGATCCGAATCACTATGCAGATATGTATAATGCATATGAAAAGACTCCAAAAAAAATTAGAGTGTTAGACTCCACACTTAGAGAAGGAGAACAACATCCAGGAGTTTCTTTTACAAATAAACAAAGAATACAGATTGCATGGATGTTAGATTATTTTGGTGTTGATCAGATAGAGATTTCGCCAGTAGTCTCACCAGATCATAAAGAAGCTACCAAAACAATCATTGAACAAGGATTAAGAGCAGACATTGTATCTCACGGTAGAGCATTAAAACAAGATATCGACGTATCATTATCATGTGATGCAAAATGGGTTGCAGCATATCTTGGTGTTTCAGACATACATCTCAAAGATAAATTAAGAATTTCAAGAGAAGAGGCATTAGATAGAGCAGTTGAAACCGTTACATATGCAAAAGATCATGGATTAAAGATTAGATTTACAGTTGAAGATGGAAGTAGAGCAGAACCAGAATTTTTGCTAAAGTTATGTAAATCAATTGAAGAAGCAGGAGTTGATAGGATTAGTTTACCAGATACGGTTGGAATAATGAGACCAATTGGCATGTATAATTTTGTAAAAAAGGTACGTTCAGAAATAGAGACCCCTCTAGACGTACACGTACATAATGATATTGGATTTGCATTAGCAAATGCATTTTCAGCATGTGATGCAGGAGTAGATCAGATACACACTACAATTGATGGAATAGGAGAAAGGACAGGAATTCCATCATTAGCAGAAGTTGCTGTTGCATTAACGTATCTTTTCAAATCTCCAAATGATTTCAGATTGGACATGTTAGCAGATCTATCCAGATTAATTGAACAGTACACTACAATTGCACCTTATGATTCAAAACCAATTGTTGGATCCTCAGCCTATAAGCACAAAGCAGGTACACATTTGGCAGCAATTTTGAACAATCCTGCAGCATACGAACCAATTCCACCAAGAATAGTAGGAAATAGAAGAAAAATTGTGTTTGGGGAATTGGCAGGTAAGACAGGTGCAGGATATCTTATGTCACTATTGGGAATTGAGAAGGATGCAGAGATTGCTAAAAATGTTGCAGCAGGTTTAAAGAATCTCAGAATGGGAGATGTTTTAGAAATACCACTAGAAGATCGTCTTGAACGGAAAATAATTAAGGATGAAAAAAAAGAGGGAAAATAGGTAAAAATGGTAAATTGTCCAGAATGTGATGCAGGAATAAGTATTCCAGATGACGCAGTTGAAGGCGAAATTGTCACCTGTCCAGAATGTGGAGCAAGTTTTGAACTTAGCAAAACATCCGATGGTTTTGAGTTAAAACCAGCTCAAACAGTCGGAGAGGATTGGGGACAGTGACCGGCAAAATTTCAGTCCTCTACGATACAATCCGTCTTGAAGAAAAATTATTAATCGAATCTGCAAAAAAAAATGATATTTCAATAGACATGGTGGATTGTAAGAAACTGTTTTTGGATTTGAATGAGAAAAATTGTTTTGATGGACCAGTGTTACAGAGATGTGTTAGTTATTACAGAAATTTACATTCAACAGCAGCACTTGAAGGTCAAGGAGTGAAGGTAGTAAACTGTCTAAATACAGGAATCTTTGCAGGAAATAAATTGTTCACACATATGTTGTTACAAAAAGCTGGAGTTCCAACTCCAGATGCAACAGTAGCATTTTCAAAAGATGCAGCTCTAGATGCACTAAAAAAACATGGATTCCCAAAGATTATCAAACCAACTGTCGGTAGTTGGGGAAGAATGGTTTCAAAACTAAATGACATGGATGCAGCAGAGGGAATTATAGAAGGTAGAGAAGCAATGTACCCTATACATCATATTCATTTCCTAGAAGAGTTTGTACAACGTCCACCTAGAGATATTCGTGTTATCGTCATAGGCGATAATGTTGCAGCGGGAATATACAGAAATTCTGGTGATGGAAATTGGAAAACCAATACACACCTAGGTGGATCTGCGGAAACTTGTGAAATTACTAATGAATTAGAAGATATTTGTATCAAAGCTAAAAATGCAGTATTTGGCGACATAGTAGGTATTGATCTTATGGAGAGTAATGAAAAAGGAATGGTTGTTCACGAGATAAACAATACAACAGAATTTAGAAATGTTGTTAGAGTTACAGGAGTAGACATTCCAAAATTGATGTTAGAACATGTAAAGGAGTTGGCATAGATGGACGAACATTTAGAAACTTCTAGATACGCAATCAAGACTCTGGAAAAAGCATTACGAATTTACACACCATCATTAAGTGAGAAAGCGCTAGCAGATTTTCTTGCAGATAGATGTGACGATTTAGGATTCAGAGATATTCATCAAGATGAAGTTGGGAATTTGATAGCAACAAAAGGTTCTGGAGAACCAAGAATAATGCTCTGTGGACATATGGATGTGGTTCCAGGCAAGGTCAAAGTTAGAAGAGAAGGAGATATGCTGTATGGAAGAGGTGCATCAGATGCAAAAGCACCACTAATTGCAATGTTATTTGCTGCAGCAAGTATACAAGAAAATCAAGGAACCGTTACATTTGTTGGAGCTGTGGATGAAGAGGGCAATGCT
Organism: Nitrosopelagicus sp. REDSEA-S31_B2; assembly: GCA_001627235.1. Lineage (GTDB taxonomy): Archaea > Thermoproteota > Nitrososphaeria > Nitrososphaerales > Nitrosopumilaceae > Nitrosopelagicus. Next base: position 9,531 of record LUPB01000067.1, read on the forward strand.
ACAGGAATAAAGAATCTTGTAAAAAACAAACCTGATGTCGATTATGCAGTTTTTGGCGAACCAAGCAGTATTCAGAAAGTTACGATTGCATACAAAGGACGTTTAGCAATAAATCTCAGAGTAAACGTAAAGGATAGTGCTCATGCAAGTGCCCCATGGCTGGCAAAGAATTCCATTGAAGAAACATCATCAGTCATTACAGAATTAAAAAATGAATTAGAAAGTGGCCAAGAGGATAGGAACAAAGGAATGATGCTTACTGCTACCCTTACAGAAATTCGTGGTGGGACAAGCCATAATGTTACGCCAAAAGAGTGTGTTGCAACATTAGATATACGAATCCCAGTTGACATGAATTGTAATGATGTTGAAGAAAAAATCTCAAAAGTGGTTAATGAAATATCATCTAAGAGGGAAATCGAGGTTTTGTATTCAGTGATAGATGAAACAGAGCCTTTTGAAGCAGCACATAACTCACCATTGGTAAGAGCAATAACATTATCCGTACTAGACGTTGAAAAGAAAAGACCAATGTTAATTAGAAAAACAGGCACGGGAGACATGAATGTTATAGGAAACCAACTGAAAATTCCAGTAGTAACATATGGTCCAGGAGACCCTCATGAAGCACATACAATTGACGAGAAAGTCTCAATTGATGAATTTGTCAAAGGCATAGAGATTCTAAAAAAATCACTACATCATTTAAAAAGACTGCATGACAGAACGAAATAATGCTCTGGTTTATTGGATTAGGTATTTCAGGAATTTCAGAATTATCTGAAGACACACGAAATATAATCAAAAATGCAGAAATTGTATATTTAGAATCATTTACCAGCCCAATTTCATCCAACGAAAAAGAGCAATTAGAAAATATCTGTAATGGAGAATTTAAGATTGCAAAACGCTGGATGGTTGAGGATGGAAATGAAATTTTAGATAATGCAAAAGACAAAGAGATAGTTTTACTTTCATATGGAGATCCATACATTGCAACAACTCATCTTGAATTAAAGACAAGGGCAACAAATGACAAAATAGAGACAAAAACAGTTCATTCATCTTCAATTGTTTCGTCATTGATTGGGGAAGTTGGCTTACATTACTACAAGGTGGGAAAAGTTTTGACAATCATGAATGATCCAAAATCAATGCTTACACCATACAATACAATTTTTGATAATTTACTGAATAAGACACACTCAGTGATTTTACTAGAATACAATGAAGATAAATCATTTTTTCTTCAACCACAGGATGCATTAACTTTACTTTTAGACACAGAAAAAACCCAAAAAAGAAAGGTCATTTCAGAGCAGACATTTGCCATAGTCGCATCTAGAATTGGAAAAGAAAATCAGAAAATCATATCGGGTAAAATTGAAAATTTAATTAAAAATGAATTTGGAGATTCGCCTCACAGCATAATCATTACTGGAAAATTGCATTTTACTGAATCAGATGCCATTAAAGCAATAACAGAATGTTTAGACGAGCCAATTGATAATTCAGCAGATGTTAAGAGTATTTCTGAACAAATGATTGAAAAATATGTTCCAATGGTTAGGGAAGCATTGGAAGAAATCAGGCCTCATTATGAAAATCTCAAAGAATATGAAGATGTATTGATAAATGCAAAATTGTACATAGATGATGCAGAGAATTTTCTTAAAGAAGGCAAAAAAGAGTATGCAGTATTAAGTATCGGATATGCAGACGGCCTTGTTGATGCATTACGTATTGCAAAGGGCTTTGATCCAAAAATGTGATAACGATGAGTTGAAATTGGACATATCATAACTAAAAATATCATGAAAACATTACAGGAAATACAAGATTCAAATTCAAAGATTGTTTTGGCAGGAGGAGTTTTTGATATTATACACCCAGGTCATATTCATACATTAAATGATGCAAAGAAGTTGGGCGATGTTTTGGTTGTGGTGGTTGCTACCGATAAGACCGCTATTAAAATGAAAAAACGTGAGCCCCTACATAGTGCAGAATTAAGACGCGAGTTAGTTTCATCGTTGTCCATGGTGGATTTATGTATAATTGGAGATGAAGAAGACATTTTCAAAACTGTAGATTTAGTTAAACCACAAATTATTGCATTAGGGTATGACCAAACTCATCAAGAGAAGTTCATTACAGAAGGTTGTAAAAAAATCGACCTAGATGTTACAGTTGCCAGATTAGAATCTCCAAGACCTGAAACATCTAGTTCAAAAATTCAAAAAGAATATGGAAAAGAAATCCATGGACTTTAAGAGAAATTTCCTAGAATAGAGATCTTAACTTTCACGTTTGATTTATTTCCAATTTTCAGGGCTTTTCGAATATTACTTTTTGAAATAAATTCAACAATCGTAGTATCATGATGTGTTCTTTCTAATAGAATTAATTCACAGTCAATTTTGTTATTAATTTTTGATTTAAAGCATTTAACCCAACCAAATGTTCGTTTACCATCAGAAAAAGGATTAATCTTTACACCCTCGTAATTTGACAATTGAGAGATTGCTTCAGAGAATTTTTTTTCTTTTAATTGAACATTTAATGTTCCAGGGTATGGTACGTAACCTAATTTGGATTTGAATTGCTTTGTGTAGCCTTTCATAGACATGTAATACGCGCCTTCACCCATGCCAGAAGTAATTGTTCCAGTAATTGTTAATGAATTTGGGGATTTTGAAATTAGTTTTGATAGTAGATTGTGAAGAGTGGATAACTCAGTAAATCCCTTATTTGTGATTTTGATTGATTGTTGTCTGCCAGTTTGTATCCTTTCAATAAATCCACCTAATTCCAGTTCTTTTAGATGTAAAGATGCAGACTGTTGAGACTTGCCTATTTCTTTTCCAAGAGATGTTGTTGTGATATTAACAAAATTGTGTTTTCCACCTTTTGATAATATGTGAGCTAAGGTAAGAAGGTGTTGTGTTTTAAGATCAGTCATTAATTAGATGCTATACCAAGTTCTCTAAATGTTTTTAATGAAACACCATCAGAATCAGATAGTTTGGCAGTTCTATGGCCAATTATATTTTCAACGCCGGCAGTTTTTGCAGCATCAACAAGTCTTTGAGTGATGATTCCATCTAGAATGAGATATTTTATTCCTGACTGACCGCTAATTTTTCCAACTAGTTCAGGAATTGCAACTCTAAAGACTTCAGATTCATTTGAGTCAAGTGCAATAGCCTCTAATGATTCATTTAATTCTGAGAATTTGTTTTTACACAGTTCAGCTAGTGGACCGTCATCTACATTTTTTATTTCAGGCGCAGATAATTCTTCTTCCATTTGTTTTTTGACTGGACTTAAGAGTTCATCAACTCTTTTTGGAGTTAATTCTTCAACTTCAATTCCACTATCAGCACGTAATTCAAGATCAACGTGTACAACAGATTTTAATTCTTTTAAGATAAATCCACCAGCTCTGTCACCATCTGTAAATGCTACAACTTTTTCTTTTTCATCACATATTTGTTTAATCGATTCGTCAATTCTTCCACCTTCAAATGCTAGTGCATTATCATATCCTGCTCTCAAGAGATTAATGATATCGGCCCTACCTTCTACAAGAATTATCCATTTAGAATCAAATATGCCTGTACTGCAATGTAGTTTTTTTGGTCCATAGGTTGTGATTTTATCAGAATTATTTTCATGGACTTGTTCAAGCATTTCTTGTCCTTCACTAACAGAGTTTGTGGACCATTTTTGTTTAATTTCTTTAGCACGTTGTAAGATATCTTGTTTTTTTGTTGCTCTAACATCATCGATTGCATCTAATCTGAATTTACTGTCAAATGGACCAACCTTGTCAATGCTTTCAATTGCAGCAGAGATTAAAGAACAAGTGTCAATATCAGTGCTCATAGGCAATAATGCATCACCTTTGGTTGTATTTTCAGTACTGAAAGTATTTACCTCAATTCGACCGACCTTTGATACTCTCTGAAGCTCATTCAGATTCATTTCAGGTCCCAAAAGACCTTCAGTTTGTCCGAATATAGCTCCGATTATATCTGCTCGTTCGACAAGCCCATCAACTTCGAATGACAGTTTAACGTGATACTTGACAATTCCGGTATATGGCAATTATTTATCATCTCCTTAATATTCAATA
>LUPB01000068.1:0-10826 GCA_001627235.1 Nitrosopelagicus sp. REDSEA-S31_B2
GGAAGAGAATCAGGAGATGCAAGACGTGCACTAGACCTCCTACGCGTAGCAGCAGAAATCGCTGAAAGAAGCCAAGTTCCAACAGTCACAGAAGAGCACATCAGAATGGCATCTGAAAAGATTGAGGAAAATAAAGAAGTAGTAGCCCTTCGCTCATACCCACTACATGAAAAATTACTAATCTTAGCAATTATGAAATCATCAGAGATATCCACCGGTGAGGTCTATTCAACCTACAAAAACCTCTGTAAAGACATACGCCAAAAAGAGCTCACTCAAAGAAGAGTTACTCAAATGCTCAGTGAAATAGAAATGTCCGGAATTATCTCTGGCCGTATAGTCCACCAAGGAACTCACGGAAATACAAAAAAATTCAGAATCACAGTATCACCAGATATGGTCAAATCTACCTTCAAAGACGAGATGATTTTAGAAGATATTCTCTAATCACAAATTAAATACACACCAATTCCACCATTATTCATGGGCTTATTCAACAGGAAATCCAAAGATGACGTAGATTTGGAATGCAAAATTTGTCATTTGAAATTCTCTGATCCTGAAAGAACAATGAGACATATGGTCAAAGCACATTCAAAACCACAAAAAGTAAAGAAACGACTAGGCAGTGGAAAATACGATTAACTCAACTTCTGAGGCTCGGCATGTTTTGGCTCAACAAAGTCGGATTCTTGAACACGAAAGTCTTTTTGGAAAACCTTCATTGTTTGAAGATTTACTATAATGGCCATTCCCGGAGTAGGGGTAATACCTACACTTTCTTGGAAATCAGTCTGTCTTTGCCAAGCACCAGAATTGACTATTAGCACACCTTTGTACATATCAAGTCCTACAAAATGAACATGGCCTGAGTGGAAAATATCTGGAACATCATCAATAACCATCATATCTTCAGTTTCAGGTGCAATTGGAGTTCTGCTTCCATAAATTGGGCTCAAATGTCGTGCCTTGAGAAAATGCCTCATTACAGCAGCCGGCTTGTCATAACTTACTCCAGGTGTAGTCCTAACTACATCGTCAATTGATTGACCATGATACATCAGAACTTTGACCCCATTTAGTGAGACCAAAGATGGGTTACCCAACATGAAAAAGTTCTCCCTATCCCACAATTCAGAATTATACTCCTTAGGAATTGCTGGTTGTGGCAAAGCCTTTCTTCCAGCATCGTGGTTTCCAGAAATTAAAAACACCTTGATGTGTTTTGGAATTTTATCTAAAACCTCAAATGTTTTTTGAAGTTGGTCTTCTGTGGTTAGTTGATTTAGTGTCTTATCCTGACCTGGAAAGACCCCCACTCCATCAATCAAGTCTCCTCCAATTACGACAAATCTGATTTTTCTAGCTATTGGGTCTGCACTTGAAATCCAATTGATAAATTCTGATAACTCTTCTTCCATGAAGAATTTGCTTCCAACATGCAAATCTGATAGAAATACCGCATACGTTTCAGTTTTTGAGCGATTTGTGGTGTGTTCCGGTATATCTGGAAGATAGATATCTTTTGCAAAAAAGCCCCCATTTTTGGCAGGAACTATCCTAAACATTGCAAATTGGTCCATCAACAAAGTATCTGCAGCATCTTTCAAATCTCCTTCAAACACCACTATTTCCATCGAACTGGTAGGATCCTCTAAAGTGATTTTTGTGATGTTTCTATCTGATTTTCTATCAGAAACTAAACCCCATACATACAGTTCATCATTGGTTTTTGTAATTGATTTGACTGATTCTATATCTCTGACCTTTTTTGACTCGGGCCTATCAGACATTATTTGCTTTAACTTGGCAAATCTACTTGCAAATAGTGCGCCATATCCTTCAACACCTTCTGCTGAAGTAATCTTGTTTGTTGGGTCTGATAAAATCTCAAATTCTACTTGATGTTCCTCATCGTCTTTAATTCCTAGATAAATCTCAAAATCTTCTTCATTTATCAAAAACACCTTCTGCTTTGTCTTTTCTCTTACGACATCTTTGATAATCTGAGCCAATTCATTAACGTCTATTTTATGTAAAATCTCTAATGCATCAGGATGAATCTGAAATCCTTTATTCAGTGCATAACTAACTGCTGAAGAAATTTCTTTGTCCATTGCAGATATTGATTTGTGTTTTAATTAAATCTGTTTTACGACAAAACCTCAAATATAGATCGATGAAACGGGCAACATGTTAACTGTAAGCCGTATAATCATATTCTTAATTTTTACAGCAATTTTTGCAGCCGTATATGGTTCATCAGCTATGCTAAGCGAACCGACTGAAGCAGAGGTTCAAGAAATAATGGATTTTTTTGATTCTATAGTAGACACAATAGACGGAATAGGAATCTTTGCACACAATACGACAATTGCAATTCCAATGTTCATTCCAGGTTTTGGTGTTGTATGGGGATTGTTCTCTGCATATTCAACTGGCTTTGCATTTTCTGCAATTGCCACCGCAAATCCAGAAGTAGCTCAAATAAATCCGCTAGCTGTACTCTTAACTCCTTTTGGCCTGATGGAGGTTGCAGCATATTCAATTGCCATGTCACGAAGTGCATTACTAGCAAAGAACGTAATTCAAAAAAATTGGATTCACATCAAAAATGAAAGGAACATTATAGCAGCTGAAATTGGAATTGTTATTGGACTTCTATTAGTTGGTGGAATAGTTGAGATGTGGATGATTGAAACTGCCCAAGGAATGGAAGGAATAACATAAAATACTCACTAGATGTGTAATTACTATGCCAAGCATGAAATGTGTAACATGTGGAATAGGTTTCTTTTCAGTAGATGGAGGAGACAAATGTTCCAAATGTAGACCAAGTGTATCTCAAGGTACTGAGACTCACAGTGGATGTGGTTGTGGCGGACACGACTGCTAAATCTTCTTTTTCATCTAAATCTCGTAACGTTTTTACCCACAACAAAATTGAATAAATTCAGTTTTGATACAAGACAAAGTTGTTGTAATTACCGGAGCATCTAGCGGTATTGGATACTCAACTGCTAAAGCACTTGCAAAAAAAGGTGCAAAAATAGTTGCAGGAGCACGTAGATTAGACAGATTAGAAACATTACAAAAAGAAATTACAGATGATGGTGGAGAAATCGTCATTTGTGAAACTGATGTTACCAAAAAAACTGATTGTGATAATTTGGTAAAACAAGCACTTGATAAATTTGGAACAGTTGATGTTTTGATAAACAATGCAGGACTGATGCCTCTTAGTTTTGTAAAATCACTAAAAATTGACGAATGGGATAGAATGGTAGACGTAAACATCAAAGGTGTATTGTATTGTACTGCGGCAGCAGTACCTACCTTGATTGAGAAAAAATCAGGTCATATCATCAACATTTCATCTGTAGCAGGAAGAGTTGTTTTCCCTGCTGGAAGTGTATATTGTGCAACAAAATTTGCCGTAGCTGCATTTACAGAAGGATTGAGACAAGAACTTTCTGTACGAAAAAATATTCGAGTTACAAGTATAGAGCCTGGAGTTGTACAGACTGAACTAACAAATACTATTACTGAAAAATCCTTAGAAGCATTTGTTGAAAAACACAAAGAGATGGAAGGTTTACAAGCAGAAGATATCTCAAATGCAATAATTTTTGCATTAGAAGCTCCAAATCGCATGAACGTCAATGAAATTCTAATCAGACCAACTTCTCAAGAAGTATAATTATTCAGAACTAGTTTCTTTATCTCTATTCATATGTCCTAACAAAGCTTTGATCTCTTTTCCCATGTTGTTTGGATCTTTTTCCAAATCTAACTTCTCAGTTATAGTATCTTTTAGTTGTAAATTTTCCAACTCAATTCGTCTTTTTTCAATACAGTGTAAATGATCACTATCTGTTGCCGAAATTCTTTTACAAATAGAACATGTTCCCATGCTTTAATCTAATGACGCCACGATTTAATTATTTCACATTCTGTTTGATGCTTGAGGGAACGTCGTCTAGTTTGGCTATGATGCTAGTCTGGGGGGCTAGAGGTCGGAGGTTCGAATCCTCCCGTTCCCATCATCCTATTGAATTAATTCTTTGACTCTTCCAAATGTACCAACACGCAATACTGCGATTTGGTTTCCACCTTGCAGCATACTTTTCCAAAGTTTTTGGATTCGGTAATTCTTTTAATGAAAACATATCTCTAATTCCTTTTTGAATTCCTAAATCTCCAACAGGAAGGATATCTGTTCTTTGTAGACAAAACATGAGATAAATTTGTGCAGTCCAGTTTCCAATCCCTTTGATTTTGGTTAACTCTTCGATAACTTGTTCATCACTTAACTTGGAAATTTTTCTAAAATCAATTTCTTTTTTGACTACAAGTTTTGCTAATCCCTTAATGTAATTGATTTTGGTGCCTGAAATTCCAATATCTTTTAATTTTTTATCAGTTGTATTGAAAACCTGTTTTGGGGTAGGAAACTTTCCATACAGTTTTAGAAATCTTTTGGTAATTGCAGAAGCTGATGCTTCTGATAATTGCTGATAAATTATTGCCTCAACTAGTGTTTGAAATGGATTCTTCGTTATACGCATACTACAGGGACCAATTCTTCTTATCAGCGGCTGTAATTTTTTATCTGAACGTAATAATGAAACCTGTTCTTCAAATCTGCCTGGATTCTGTAATTTCAAATCTATAGTAATTTTCTCAAAATTTTCTAGTGTTGGATTTTTCTTATATTTACGAATTAGATCAATTATTGTTTTCTTTGGAGGAAGTTTTATCTTTTTTTGAATAATTTTTGCTAATCCTGTTCCAATCAGAATAGCTTGTGATGCACCTGTTACATTTGATGGTTTTCTATCTAAACTTGAACTTTCAAAATCAATAATCGTGTTTCTATTTTTACTAACAATAACATGTTTGTCTATTGTGCTTAGCTCTCCATGATCTAACCCAGCATCGTCTAAAAGATAACATTCTCTTAACACATTGTTTAAGACAGAACGAATTTCCTGAGATTTTGTTTCAGGTTTTTGTGCCCAATCAATAATTTTTTCACCTTCAATGTACTCCATTATCAAAAAATTTTTTGAATTTTTAACAAATTTCGGACCAATGTCTAGCTTATTTGCAGCTTTTAGTAATTTAGCTTCATTTGTCATATTTTTTCTTGGTGAATCAGTACGCCGAATTTTTAATGCACAAACACTAGAACTGTTTTTTGCAAGAACAACCATGCCGACGTATCCTTTTCCAAGTATACGACATTTTTCAATTTGTAATGGACCTGAAAATGAAACATGAGTTATGCCCAGTTTCTTCAATTCTTTTAATCGTTTTTCTACTTCAGTTTCTTTTACTTTTGGAAAGCATAGGATTTTTTTGTAAGGTTCTTTTTTGAAAGCACTAATTGGTTGAAAATGCTGTTTCATCTGTTGTTATCAGTTTTGAAATGCTCTTTTTAACAGATGTGCTTTGTTTGTCTTTTCCACTTTTAATTTTAAATCCAGTTTTGAAATCAGGTCTTAATCCTTTTGGAATTCCAGAGTCACCAATGTGATTTTTTATCAAATCATTAAGATATGATTTAGCATTTTCATATCTTCTTGTTTGTAATGATTGCAATTTTCCTTCCTTATCTGTCCACATGAGCTTTGATTTTTTTGAATTAGTATGAATGAATTTTGTTGAAAAATCAGCAGAAAACACATCAGGACCAGTTCTAATTTCATTTTTTGAAATTGAAAGTGATTCTAATAAGAATAACAAACTTGCATTTGTTTCATCATATGCTACTGCATCGCTTCTTAGAACGTTAAATCCTTCTTTGTTCATCTGAGATTCAAGAGAACTTGCAGCTCGTTTAATCTGTCCATAGATAATATCGTCGCTTCTTTTTTTGTACTTGAAACTTACAACCAATGTATTTTTAGCTAATTCTACTGGGATCTTATTTTTTGATTTTTCTTTAAAGTATGAGATTGAACTTTTCTTTAAGAAATTTCTAGCAATTAAAATGAAATTTGTAACATTTTGAATTGAAATTGCAGCTCCCAAATTTCTATTCCTATCTATTGGGTCTATTATGACCAAAGGAGAATCAAAATTTCTTGGTGATTCTCCAATCATTTCATTATTTTTCAATTTTGAGATTCTTTTCAATACGTTTTCAAAACTTCCCAAATAGTAAACTAAAACTTCACAAACATAACCACTAAATCCTTGTTTAGCAATTTCTGCTCCATACATTCCATTAATTTTTAGAAAACACTTGAGAATTCTAATGTCATCTTTCATTGAACCTGTTAATCTTTGACTCATAAACTCTGTATGAAATGTTGATCTATCTGCAGCACTTTTCCATTCACCTTTTTTAATATCATAACATGGGACAACGTTTACTCCAACACCATCAATATCGGCTTCAACAAATGGATGCTCAGAATATCTCACATATGGTTTGAATTTTTTTAATGAATCAAAACCAATTTTCTTACCTATCGCTTCAAAGTTTTTTTCTGATGTTGATTTTTTAAATTTAACAAATATGTCAATGTCAATTTTTTCTGGGGTCCATGTTTCTTTTGCATATGAACCACCAAAATGTACTGATACAACTGATTTTTGTTTTTCAGCTTCTTTGTTTACTAAACTAAAAACCTGATTTGCAATTTTATCAACCTTTTTTCTTTGTGTGTTGTTTGGAATTGCTATTTGTTTTGATTTTTTTATTACATCATTTTTCATTTTGCATTAACCTCCAGTAAATCTGAATACTCTGGTCCCTTTGGACTTAAAACGCTTTTTTTTAACTTAATTTTTGATACTGTTTCGGTACCAAACTCCATAGCCTCAAAATCTTTCATAATTGATGAAACACTCTCAATTCTCTTTTTTACTCTAAAAACTGTCAAGTGTGGTTTGAATTTTTTATCTTTTTCAAAACCAAGTTTGGTCAATTTTGTTCCTATCTCATTTGCTAAATTAGTTAATTTTCTTGCTCCATCTTTTTCCAACCCCACCCAAATTACTCTTGGATTTTTCAAATTTGGAAATCCTCCCACACTCCTCAATGATATATCAAACTGTGAAAAAGATATTTCATTTAACACATTTTGAACCTGTTGACATTTTTCATCATCAATTTCTCCTAAGAATTGTAGAGTAAAATGAATCTGATCAACTCTTGTAGGTTTTGCATTAATCTTTACATTTTTTTGAAATGTTTGAATTTTTTCTAATATTTTTTCATTTGAAATTTCAACTGCTATGAATACTCTCATACAAAATTAATGATTAGTAATTATTTATCGCTACCTTCATAGACTAGTCAATTAAAAACAATCTGTGTCAAAATTAGTTGTATGTCTAACTGGAATGCCAGGTGCTGGGAAATCAACAATTGTTTCAAAATTAAAAGATCAAGGATATGAAACTTTTAGTCTTGGTGATGGTGTAAGAGCAGAAGCTAAAAGACAAAATTTAGAACCAACTGGTGAAAATTTAGGACGATTAATGCTTGAACTTCGTGAGAAAAATGGACCAGGTGCAGTTGCAGAATTAATCAAAGATTCAATCCAAAACTCTACTCATGAAATTACAATTATTGATGGTATACGTTCTATACATGAAATTAATGTTTTAAAACAAACTGGTAATGTAAAACTCTTAGCAGTACATGCAACACCTGATACTAGATTTAATTTTTTAAGTGAACGTAAAAGATCTGATGATCCATTAACAAGAGAAAAATTTGAAGAGCGTGATAATAGAGAAATTGGTGTTGGATTAGAAGAAATTATTGGTCTTGCAGATGAATCAATTGAAAACAATAATGTAACAATTGATGAAATGGTTTCTTCTGCAATCAAAATTTTTCAAAAATGGATTGAATAATGAATCAAAAAACAACCATCCAAATATTTTGTCAAATTAATCCTTCTGAGGATCCTGAGAAAGTCAAACTCGCAGTAAATAACATCTTTCCTGAAATGGAATTAGAAGTATCTGATACACAAATTGTAGGTAAAACAAATAATTTCTCAGTTTTATCACCAATTTCAAAATCAATTCATGAAAAAAATATCAAAAACACATACCAACGTATTCTAAAAAACAACAATGATGGTGATTCAACCTGGTTTTATCTCAATAAACAAGCAGCCTTTGTAAACAGTGTAGCGCTATGCAGTGAAGCAAATGAATCATCATTGGGCCCAATTAAGGTAGTTTTACGCTCAAATGATATTGAACAAGTTATAGAATCTATCACAAACTAGCTATTTCAAGCCATTTTGAGAGCTTTTTTTTAGCTCAGTTATGAAAAATCAATTTTTACAGGATTTTACATGAAAGTACAATTAGCAATAATTGGTGCAGTATTAGTTGCAGGAGGAATCCTATTCTTACCTGAAACAATGAATCAATTTCCTGCTGGTACAGCTATCGCTGATGCACTAGTTGCAGATGTTACTAGCATCAAAGAATACAACTCACACACAAATCAAGTTGGTGAGACCTTGTATGATGTAGGACTAAAAGCTGGTGATACAGTAGTTGATGTTGCAGGACAAGTTGAAAACACCATCGATGAAACAGAAATCCCTGAAATTGACTTCTTAAAACTAGAAGAATAAACTAAATCTCAATTTCAAGCAGATCTTTTGCAGCAATAACTGATTCATGAATCTGTTTTGCCTCATCTAATAACACAGATTCGTCACTATATCTTGCTGAAAAATGAGTTAAGATTAGATTTTTGACATTTGCATTTTTAGCAAGCTCAGCTGCCTCTTTTGCAGTACCATGGTTTGTCTCTATTGCTCTATCTTTCAAATCAAATGAAAATGTACAATCAAAACTAAGATAATCACTATTTGTAAAGAAATTTTGTAATTTTTCAGTAGGTCGTGTATCTCCTGATATTCCGATCTTTTTACCTGGTCTTTTATCTCCAGTTACCTGTGATGAATCAATCTTTACACCATTAACTTCCACAGAATTTCCATTTTGCAACTCTTGCCACATCTTTCCTTCTGGTATTCCCAATTCCTTTGCTTTTTCAGGATAAAATACTCCTGACCTTTCATTTTCTTCAAAACAATAAGAAAATGCAGGAATGCCATGTTGTGCTTCACAACAACTTATTCGATATTTTTTTTCATTTACAACATCTCCTTGTTCAACAATTGTTATGAAAACTGGGAATGGTAGTCCAAAGTTCAAAACTTTGATATTTGCTGTAATGAATTCTTCAATTCCTGCTGGACCATAAATTTCTAAACTTTCTGTTCTTTTTTGCATTGACATTGTTTGTAATAATCCTAAAATTCCTAAACAATGATCTCCATGAAGATGTGTGACAAATATTTTCATTTTTTTATTCCATGGTAATCCTGCCTTCAAATATGCAACTTGTGCACCTTCACCTGCATCAAACATAAGCACTTCATTTTCACGTACTAGACAAATACAAGTTAAGGAACGTTCTGGTGTTGGAGCAGCAGCAGAAGTGCCAAGATAAACTAATTTCATAATATTATTTTCATTTTAATGCATCAGCAATAACTCTTGATACGTCAACCTTTGCTGATTCGCCTGGGAGTGTATTTGTGCTGACAATTTGGGAAACTCCTGCTTTCTTGATCTTTTTTGCAGCATCATTAACTAACAATGCGTGAGTACATGCAACAAAAACACGTCTGCACTTTTGTTTCTTTAAGAATTGAGTGGCTTTTACGATACTACCCCCTGTACTAATCATATCATCAACCAAAACCAAATCTCTATTTTTCACATTAACCCTATCTGAAAGTATATTCACTTTACCCGTTTTTCTATCTCGATGCTTTTTTAATGCAATAAAATCAGTTTTCAAAAGATTTGCAAATTTCTTTGCTCTTTCTTGACCACCCATATCTGGAGATACAACCAATGGTTCTTTCATTTTTAATTTCTTGAAATGTTTTACCAAAACATCCATAGCTGAAACAATCTTACTATGTATGTCTACAGTTAGAACTTTTTTTACTCCTGCTGCTTTGAGTAATTTTCCAACTACTCCAATGGTAACTATTTCTCCTCCAAGAAACTCTCTGTCTTGTCTTGCATATCCCATGTAAGGTATGACTGCATAAACTTTTGAAGAAAATTTTTGAACTTTAGAAACAATACTCAATAATTCTAAAAGATTTGAATCAACAGGTGGGTAGGTTGATTGAACAACCACAACTATGCTTTTCTTTGGAATCTGATTAATTGTTATTTTGCTTTCTCCATCAGGGAAAACTTTCTTTTCAGTTTTGATATATGGTGATTTGAGCTTTCTTGCAATCCTTTTTGCTAAATCTGTTGATGCATTTCCTGAAACTACTGTAAACTTTACCATTAAATCAACGAATCAAAACGGATTCTTAAGTTTTCGTAAGATTGTTTTTTAGTTTCATCTCTTTTCTTTTGAAGAAATAACTTGTTATTGCCACTAAACTTACGCCTACAATCTGAATTCCAAGCCAATCTAATCCTTGTAATGATACTGTTTCAAATGTAAATGGAGAAAATAATGGAAAATTTGTATCTGAGCTAAATGCAACATCTGCTAAGAAAATATCAAATGCAATGTGTGATAAAACTGCTCCAAACGCAACTACACAAATTCGAATATCCTTTCCTCGTGTTATGACAAAAAATACTATTGCAGCTATTACTCCAAATGGAAGTGAATGACTCATTCTTGATACTAATTCTATATCTAAAAATTGTAACAAATGATCCGAGTCTAAGAAAATAGCAAAACTACCGCCAATTATGATGTAACGAATACTTAGTGTTCCCAATCCAATTATTGC
>LUPB01000068.1:10836-15734 GCA_001627235.1 Nitrosopelagicus sp. REDSEA-S31_B2
GAATTTTTTAAAATAAACTTTAGAACATCTTTCATATCGTGAACAAAATTTCTGAATAAATTAATGATTACTATTCATCTGCAGATTCACCACGACCTAGATCACCCATTCCGTACTCATCCATTACTTCTTTACGCTTGGAATCTAGTTGGTTAATCTCTTGTTCTTCACGTTTTTCATCACCTTGGTAAACGGTTCTAATTGGCCATGGAATTCTAATGTCATATTTCTTGAACTCTTCGTACATTATAAGACGCATATCGCTTTTTGTTTTGAACTGTGCACCATAATCTCGAACATAAACCCACATTGAAAAGTCCAAAGCTGAATCATTGAATTTATCAAATCTTACAACTGGTTGTGTTACATCTACGTGGATGTCTTTATCACAACCACAACTAGGTTTGTTATCTTCTAGATATGGACATCTGTTCTGTCTTACTAGATGTCTTCCTTTAGCATCTATTGCTTCAACCATTGCACGTTTTCCAATCTTTACTAAAATTGATGTAACCTGTCTAGGGTTATTCAAATATGAAACACCAACTTTTACAACAGCAGGAACAAGTTTGATTTCTTTTGTATAGTTTATGATTTCTGCACTAACTAACTGTCTAGTGGGAATGATAGCAACTGATTCATTTAGTCCATGACGAATGTATGTCACTCTTGGAGTGATTTTGTGAACATATCCGTTGTATCCACTTTCTAGCTGCACACGGTCTCCTTCTTTTACAACCTTATCTTTTCTAATTAGAATATATGAGAAATAATTCTCTAGCGGTTCTTTTAATCCAATAATAACTCCTACAAAGATAAGAATTGGTAAAACTTGTTTTGCTGATTTTGGTACTCCTTCTTTTTGTTTTCTTGAATGACCTGGTGGTTTATTTCCAGATATGATTGGATCAAAACCAGAATTTCTTTTTTGTTCTCTCCAGATATCTATTGGGTAAATCTCTTCGGGGATTACTCCTGGGAATAATTTTCTTCCAGATACATTATTACCGCTTATACAATAATTGAAATATTTTTCATATTTCTTACGTTCAGATTTTTTCCATTCTTCAAATGGGTCTTTGACATTTTTTTCGTAACTTCCAACTGGATTTCCTTGTGATGTACGAAAGCTTTCAAGGTACTGTAACCCTTCTTCTGATTGCATGTATGTTGCAAACTCCTCATCAGTCAAATCATCTGGTTTTTGTTGTGGCGGAATCCATTTGTATAATTTATGAAACAAATCTCCTTCATCATCAGGAAATCCTCTCATCTCTCTCCATGCATCAAAATCTTCACGTTCTAAAACAGAACTATCTCGTTTTGTAAGTGCAATAGGAACTAACTGTGAAATCGTATATCCAATGACTAGAATGTTTAATGTATTGAGCATCTTTGCAAAAACTTCACTTGGTGCAAGCTCGCCTTCTACTTGTGGAATCATTGACTCTTCATCAAATAATTCAAAGACCTGAATGTACATGTTAACTGATGAAATTAATGCAATTGCCAAAAATGGCAAAATTATCTTTCTTGCAAATCTTGCAACATGTGGTCTAACATGATTAAATTTCTGGGTCTTTACCCAGAAAGAAAATTTTCTATAAACAAGACTAATTCCAATAATTCCGATAACTAATCCAATAACTGCTAATTGTAGAGATACTGATGATGCGATCAGCTGTGAAACTGTATCAAACTGACCAACCGAAATTTCAGTAATTTCATCTGCCATCTACTATTTTTCTCAATGATCCTGAACTTAAGTTATGAATTTGTCTTAGAGTTTACAAAAAAGTGTCAATTTTTTTATAAATACAGCATTCATTCATTCGTGCTGGATCCTAAAGTTTAACAGAGGTTTTGCCATACTATACTAATGGCACAAGCCAATCAACAACAATCTGTTTGGAAGGTAGATTCATCCCCTGCGATCCAATCCTATACTCTTGCCAATCTCAGAAAACTACCACAATTAGAAAATTTTTCTGAAGAGCAGATATTTGAAATGGAGGTAGTTGGAAACGTTCTACCATTCAAGGCAAACAACTACGTTGTTGAGCAATTAATTGACTGGGATAATGTTCCAGGAGATTCAATGTTTAATTTGACATTTCCTCAAAAAGGTATGCTAAAGCCAGAACATTATGATATGATGGCCTCTGTTTTGAAAAATGGCTCAGATAGAAAAGAAATTCAAGAAACAGCAAATAAAATTAGATTACAATTAAACCCACATCCTGCAGGTCAAATGGAACTAAACGTTCCAGTTCTAAAAGATGGAACCAAGCTTTATGGAATGCAGCACAAGTACAAAGAAACCTGTCTATTCTTCCCTAGTCAAGGTCAAACCTGTCATGCATACTGTAGTTTCTGTTTCAGATGGCCACAATTTGTTGGAATGGATGAAATGAAATTTGCAATGAAAGAAGGTGACGATTTGGCTCAATATGTCAAAGAACATCCAGAAATCTCAGATATACTGTTTACCGGTGGTGACCCAATGATTATGAAAGCAAGTTTGTTTGCCACATACATCGATAAACTGTTAGATGCAGATTTACCAAATCTCAAAACAATTAGAATTGGAACAAAGGCATTATCATACTGGCCATACAAATTTACTTCTGATGGCGATTCTGAAGAAACCCTTGAGACATTTAGACGAATCAACGCAAAAGGAATTCATGTTGCTTTAATGGGTCACTTTAACCATCTTGCAGAACTAAAAACTGACGCAGTAAAACTTGCTATCAAAAAGGTTCGTGAAACTGGAACGCAAATCAGAACCCAATCTCCATTACTTACTAACATTAATGATGATGCTGACATGTGGGCCCAAATGTGGCAAAAGCAGGTAGAACTTGGATGTATACCATACTACATGTTTGTTGTTAGAGATACTGGAGCACAACACTACTTTGGTGTACCTTTAGTCAAAGCACATCAAATCTTCCAAAAGGCAATTCAAAAAGTCAGTGGACTTGGAAGAACTGTTAGAGGACCATCAATGTCTGCAACACCTGGCAAGGTACAGATTGATGGAGTTGCTGAAGTAAATGGAACTAAAGTAATGGTTTTCAGAATGCTACAAGGAAGAAATCCAGAGTGGGTTAATCGTCCATTCTTTGCAAAATATGATGAAAATGCAATTTGGCTCGATGATCTTAAACCTGCCTTTGAGGACAAATTCTTCTTTGAAGATGAACTAGACCAAATCAAAGAGCAAAAGATGAAAACTATGACAAGTTAAAATATGGATTTTATTGTGATATAATATGCGAAAAGAATTTGTTGTAATGAGAATAGATGCAGCACCAGACGGCGCTCCATATGTTTTGGTTACTTTATCTTTAGCAAAAGACATGTCAGAAGGAAATCAACCTTCAAATCCATCTGCACCAAACATTATGGGATTTTCAAATATGGATGACATGATGAAAAATCTCAACAAAATGATTGCAGGTGGAGGAATGGGTATGATGGGCGGTGGCGCTCCAGGAACAACTTCTATTAAATTAGACATGCACGAGTACAAACAATTAGGATTATCTGTTGGCGATAAGGTAAACCTCGATATCTCAAAGGCTGAAGCACTAGGCGTATAGATCTATTTAAAAATCTGAAATTTCTAATATTTTCATGGGCGATAAGTCTGAAGAGGCACTTCAAAACCTCAAGATGGAACTAGACACTTACAAAGAAAAAATAAAATCCATATTTTCAAGATCAAAGAAGTAGAATTATGAGTGCTAGTGAATTTCTGCGCAAAGAACATGAAGAAATTATGCGTCTTGAAAAACTAGTTACAAAATGTTCAAAATCACTTTATGATGGTAAAGATGTTCCATTTTCTCATATTGATAAAATTAATTTTCTAATTGCAGAGTTTTTGGATTCTATTCATTTTACAAGAGAAGAAGGCTCTTACTTTCCATGTGTTGCATCATATGATCATCTAAATCAAGAGATTCGTGCTTTACTAATTGAACATGAGTTTAGCCGAAATATTGCAAAACAAATTTCAGAAAACCTCAAGCAATGGAAAAAGGGTCTGAACAAGAGAGAGCCAGTTGCCCGATTTCTCAGAACATATTCTATTTTCCTAATAGATCATATGAAAAAAGAAGAACAATTCTTTGAAAAAGCAGAAAAAGAGATTCTTTCAAAAGAAGAAGAACAAGAGATGTTAGAACAGTTCCAATCAATTTCTGCGATCGCAGAAAAGGTAACTTCTCTTCTAGAAGATATTGATTATCTAGAAGAACAAGATTGGGCAAAATAACATTCTTAAGCGGTAATTCTTTCATCATTTTCAATGGCCTTTTGTTTATGGATGACTGGATTACCTTGTTCAGGTAAGACCACTATTGTAAGAAAACTTGCTGAAACCATACCAAACTTGGCTATACTAGATGGCGATGAACTAAGAGAATGGTTCTCACCAAAAGATTTCTCAAAAGCAGCAAGAGATGAACACAACAGAAGAGTTGCTCATTTGTCAAAATTGCTCCTAAAACACAACGTTCCAATGGGCGTTTCACTAATCAGCCCATACAAGGAAAACCGTGCAAATGCAAGAGAGATTATTGGTGATGATACAAAATTCTTTGAAGTTTATGTCAATGCATCACTAGCACAATGTGAAGAACGTGATGTCAAAGGAATGTATGCAAAAGCACGCTCTGGAGAGATTAAGGGATTTACTGGAATCGACGACCCATATGAGGCACCAGACAATGCTGATTTAGTCTTAGATACTGAGAACAAGTCTCTTGATGAGAGTGCTGCAGAAGTTTTAGAATTTTTGAAATCTAAGAATCTAATCTAGATACGGCATCTAATGCTATTTGATGAACCAATCCATTTGTAACTAATATTCCATTTTCATGATTTAC
>LUPB01000069.1:0-4883 GCA_001627235.1 Nitrosopelagicus sp. REDSEA-S31_B2
ATTTATGCAAATGAGAAATTCAAAGCACCATCATTACTTCTAACTGATAACATTGCTCCAAAAATACCCTTCTGGGTTAAACAAGATGCTAAAAATTGGTCTAGTGATCAAATCACTTCTGAACAATTCAAAGATGTTTTACATTTTTTACTAAAAGAAAAATTCATTGATATAGAACCATCTGATCATATAACTCCTGAATTTGTACCTCCTCCAACTGATAAACAAATTCTTCTAAGTTATTTCCCAACTGAAGTAGAATCAAAAGAATTTGAACCAAACACTTGGAAATATTTTGACAGTCATGCTAGAGGTATCTTTCAATACAGAGCTGCAGATTCCATGCTAATTGAAACATCTGTTGGAAAAATTTTATACGATGTTTCTCGTCCATATGATCCAATCTATAATCAAAATCAAGTTCCATACATCTTGATGGAATTATATCAATACAATTCAAATGAAGATGCACGTTCATTTGTTGATAAATACC
Source organism: Nitrosopelagicus sp. REDSEA-S31_B2 (assembly GCA_001627235.1). Taxonomy (GTDB): domain Archaea; phylum Thermoproteota; class Nitrososphaeria; order Nitrososphaerales; family Nitrosopumilaceae; genus Nitrosopelagicus. Next base: position 494 of record LUPB01000069.1, read on the forward strand.
CCCGCATCTATAATGAATTTTTTGAACAATCTGACATGAGCGGAACTTCTGATGAAACAGGAGATTGCATGTACAACTATGAAAAGAATTTGGCTATTTCAGGTCAAGATGAAATACACATGATAATTTGTATTTATGATAATCTTGCATTACTTATTACAGCATATGAAGATTATACAGTTGTTGACTCGTCTTTAGTATTTGATGTTGCTGACTCTTTTTTTGAAAAAATTCATGATGAACCTGTACCGAAATTAAAAGAAATATTAGAACAAAATTTCTTTGAAACAATCTCTGAATCACAAGATAGTATTTCAGAACAACAATCTTCACAAAGCAAACCTCCTGAACAAATAGATCCTGAACTATCTGGCGCAAAAGTTGGAATACAAAATTTTTCTTGTATAAAAGATGATTTTGGGTTTGTTGAAATCTATGGGGAATTTTCAAATGATAACAAATTCTATGAACGAGTAGTGTTCAGTATAATTCTAAAATCATATGATGGTACAAAACTAGCTCAAGGTGACTCTGAAATATTGAACGTCCAACCATATGAGATTAGAAAATTTGATGGATATGTGGCATTAGATGAGCCATTTTACGAATGTAATGCAGTAATTAATTGGGAAAAATCAGGGTAGTTCTTCTAAAATTGTACTAATACATTGACTAAATTATGTGGTCGCTTATAATATTAGACTGAAGGACTTTTTGCATGCAAATACGAAAGTATGCAATAATCGGTTTATTCGCAGCAGTTCTTCTTTCTGTTCCTAGCTCAGGTCTTGCTAATGCAGAATCTATACCAAACTGGATTAAAACTAATGCAGCATGGTGGGCAGAAGGAAAAATTGATCAACAATCGTTTATTCAAGGAATTGAATACTTGGTAAATGCAGGAATTATTTCAGTTCCTCCACAACAGGTTTCTGGTGAAAGATCAGAGTCTGTTCCGGACTGGATTAAGAACACCGCAACATGGTGGGCAACTGATGCAATATCTGATGCTGAATTTTTGAAAGCAGTAGAGTTTCTAGTTGCTAAAAACATTATCTCAGTTCAAGTCGATGCACTAAAAGAGACAATGCCTTCTACTCGAAATGGTGAGACATTCACATTAGCAAAGTCCCCTGAGGGAACAAACTTTGATTCTGTTGAAATGGATTTCTATGACGAAGACAAATACGAGTTTGCAAAACAATCTGGTGACGGAATGGCATATCCTAGTGTGGTAATTGACGAGGAACGCAGTGCAGTACATGTTACTTATGCTGACACTGTAAATGGTGTAACCGACATTTTGTTTACATCTACATATGATAATGGCGATTCCTGGACTACTCCGACGATAGTTAATGAACCTGGTATTGCAAGCCGACCTCACATGGCCGGCGGTGCAATTTTGCAAGTAGGACCTAATGGTGAAATTTATGCATTGTATGGTCACTCCATCAAAGACAAAAAAGTAATGGATGAAGGATTTGGACATGGTTATACCTACACAATCCTTGCACGTTCTGATGATGGAGGTCAAACATGGCCTGTACATACAATCATTGGTGATCCAAACACACACTATCATGATGCAGCAAACGGAATGCTACATTCAAAAACTTTTGAAAGTATTTCTGTTCGTGAAGACGGAAGAGTTTATGTCGCATGGCTAGACTCTAAAGGAAAACAAAATGGTGCGTATACAACAGGTCAGGTACGTATGGCATACTCTGACAATGGCGGAGAACTTTTCTCAAAATCTGTTATTGTAAAGAACAAAGTTTGCCCATGCTGTTCAACTGACATATGCTCAAAAACCACTGGTGAAACCTTTGTCCAATACAGAAATGTAATTGGAAACTATGGTGAACCAAACTATCGTGATATTGTAGTCTCAAAGTCAGATGATCATGGAATGATCTGGCAGCCACCAACCCTTGTAGGTGATGATGGTTATGAGACAAATGGCTGTGCTCACACAGTCTCCTCAATGGCACTTGACAGCAATGGATACTTACATGCCACATGGTACACAGGTGGTCGTTCAAACGCTGAAGGTCCAGGTCTTTACTATGCAGTAAGCAAAGATGATGCTGAAACATGGTCCTATCCAACCAAAGTATTCGGTGAAACATTCTTCCCACCAGCACACATCAAAATCACTGTTGGCTCAGATGATGTCCCAAGACTCGCATGGTCTGACAGAACTGTAACTGGAGGAGAGGTTTACACTGCAGCAATTGATCCAAAGACCAATGCACTCCAAGGAATGCAAAAAGTTGGTACTGGTGATAATGCATGGATTAGCTCTGTTGGCGGAATCACCGCAATGACATGGAATAGCTCTAGCGTCTGGTGGGACACTGATAACCTAGACGAGGATGGAGTCTATGAAGAATGGAAAGACGGTGATTATACTGGCGGAAACATAAAGGACAAACAAACTGAAGGTGAAATCTTTGTTAGAATCTGGGATGACCGTCTCTAGGAAAATCCTTTTTCTCACTTTTTCTATTATATTATTCACGTCTAGCGTAAGTACTGTTTATGCACAAGACTCTCCAAAAACATATCCAAATTTCTACGCATTTTCTGAAAATGGTGATGTAATGCGAATCTCTGATCTTGGAGGTCAGGTTGTACTGATTAATGTCTGGGCAACGTGGTGTCTTGAATGTCTTGAAGAAATGCCTTATCTTAATGAATTAAACAAAGAGTATTCTCCAATGGGTCTTAAAACAATCAGTCTTAGTATTGATACACACTCTCCGGATTATGTAAAATCATTTGCAGATGACATGGAAATGACCACTGAAATCTGGTATGATCCTCAGAATAATGCATCACGTGAATTTAGAATGATGGGTCCGCCAATCACCTTAATTCTAAATGAGAAGGGCGAATTGGTTCATGAATGGAAAGGGCCAATCTTTGAAGGAACAGATGTCGAGATGCGTATAGAAAGTGCACTTGGAATGACTTCTGTAGAAGAATCACAACAACAGATAGAAGAATTTGAGTTATCACAAATGGATCAAATTAACATTGGCATTGCATTTGCTGCAGGTTTGCTAAGCTTTTTGTCTCCGTGTGTTTTACCATTAATTCCTGCATATGCTACTTTCATAACTGGAATGAGTCTAAAGGACTTGTCAAATATACAAAATTCTGGTAACAGTACTACATCATCTAATGAAAAAATTACTGAATCTGCTGATGGTCATGAAGAACTGGTAGGTTCAACAGGTTCAAAACTTAAGATTCAGACTATGGTTTTGACCAAAGGATTGTTGTTTGTTTTAGGCTTCTCAATAATTTTTGTAATTCTTGGCTCTGCTGTTTCATATGCAGGTACTATGTTTGATGAAGCAACACTGTGGATTGAAAGAATTGGCGGTATAGTTCTAATTGCATTTGGTTTACATCTAATTGGAATTTTAAAACTTAACAAACTAAACATGCAAAAATCTATCAACTTCCAAAATCGTTCAACAAAAAATATTGGTTCCTTATTTGTAGGAATGGCCTTTGGTGCTGGTTGGACTCCATGTATTGGTCCGATATTGGCAGCAATCTTGACTATGGCTGCTACCAGTTCAAGTTGGGGTGCAGGAACATCACTACTCATAGCATATTCTGCAGGATTGGCAATACCATTCATAATATCTGCCTTAGCAATTGACCGTTTCATCTCATTCTTTAATAAAATTAAACGCTGGATTGGTTGGATTGAAAGAGCCAGTGGTATCTTACTGATAGCCATTGGAGGTTTACTACTTACCGGCTCTTTGGCTGTACTGGCATCATACTTTCCAAATTCAGAGATCAGTCTTGATTCATTTTCTCATAAAATTTCTAACTTGACTAACGCTTAATCAAAGCACATTTTTTGTAGACTGATTGAATCTGAGATTCTTTGCTTTTCAAGTTGTAATCTCTTAATATCATCTACTCCTACAATCTCTTTCATACGCTTTTGTTCCAATTCCTCAAATTCTTCTTCACTTATTTTATTGAAAAATTCTACCTTTCCTGTCATCATTGAATTTTGCATACTTTCTTTTGGTATTCCATAAAAGATGTATGCCGTGAATTTACCTTCTCCAAGTTTTTCTTCTGGAATTAAGAAAACAAATGAATCATCTTCAGACATGATTGCTCCATCTGACATAACTAGTCTGTAATCTGATAGAAATGGACTAACATTGTAAATCCACATTATAACTGGGTACCCTCTTTGAATCCCCAAGTTTACAGCTTTACCATCCTCAAAATTTACTTTTCCTGAGATTAAAATTTCATTTGAAATATTTGAACTTGTACCTACTCTCACCATATCGTTAAGGGATATAGTTTCGTTACATGTGAAAAGATGCTTTAGTGATTCTGGAAT
>LUPB01000069.1:4890-7620 GCA_001627235.1 Nitrosopelagicus sp. REDSEA-S31_B2
TTTCTTTACCTAGTGCCAAGTCAACAATTCCAATCTTAATATCACTTGTATCATGATTGATCTTTTGATTTTATAATTAGTATATGAGATGAACATTATGTTTAACATCATAAACTCCACTTGGTTTTTTATTGGAATCATTTTGTTAATTCTTGGAACATTTGTTACCGTATTTGACTACCCACAAATTCAATATTTTGATAACATGGATTCTCAACTGTATGCATCATTAGATTCTGAAACAAAAGAGATCCATAAAAGACTGCAAATTGAACTCTCTATAGGAATAACTATTCTTTTAGCAGGTGGTATGTTTCTTGGTCTTTCATTATTTAGAAAAAAAATACAATCATAACGGCTTTGAAATTTTTAATTCAAATTCAGGAACCAATCCTTTCTCTTTTGCCATATCAAACATCAATTTAACGGCCTTTTCTCCTGCTTCTCCCATGTCGACCGTTACCTCATTGACATACATGAGTACAAATTTCTCAATTAATTCTCTTGATTTACCTCTACTATACTTCATTGCATAATCAAGTGCATCTGGTATGTTATCTCTTGCAAATTTAATCGACTCTTGTAAATACAAATCAAATTTATGAATCAGATCTTCGCCTAACTTTTCACTCATCACATTTACTCCTAATGGTACAGGCAATCCTCCTGATATTTCATGCCACCATTCCCCGACATCAAGAATTTTTTGTATTCCTTCTTCTCCAAATGATAGTTGTGTTTCATGAATGACTAATCCCACGTCAACTTTTCCACTCCTGACTGCTTCTGGTATGTCACTAAAGTTCATTTCAACATAATCAAATTTTCCAATCATTAATTGTAAGAGTAAATATGCAGATGTCATTTCTCCTGGAATTGCAATCTTTGATTTTTTTATCTCATCTATGGTCATTGGTTTTGTTGCTGTGACAATTGGACCATAATTAATGCCAAAACTTCCTCCACTTCTTAACATAACATAATTTGGAATGTATGCACAAGCATGTACTGAAACTGCAGTAACATCTAGCTCGGGGTTTTTTGCTTTTTTATTCAAATTTTCAATATCTTCAATGACATGTGTGACAGAAAAATCGTCAGATTTCACCTTTTCAGTAAACATTGCATAAAACATGAATGCATCATCAGAATCTGGTGTGTGTCCTACAGAAATATCCACAATCTTGAGACGTATCTATCGTAATAATAACCAAAGTTTTTGAGAAATATAATAAATAAGATGTAGTTGTATAGTTATTCATGATCTGCTCTAGCTGTGAAAATCATAAACACTTTGAGTGTATTGATTGCCAAAATAATCATACCACTGAATTATGTGACTGTGATTGTCATCTATCAGAACATGAACACGACGATTAACATATTAGTTCAAAAAAATAATTTTTTTCATGGAAGACGATCCTCATTCTGATGAAGAAATTTTAGAAATTTTAAAGATGAAAAAAGTTGCAGTTGTGGGCATGTCAAAAAATCCGGACAAGGCTGCACATTATGTACCAAAATATTTGCATGAAAATGGATACGAGATAACTCCTGTTAATCCAAACGCAGATGTTATACTGAAAAAACAATGCTATGATGAAATTACTGATGTACCTGATGATGTTGATATTGTAGATGTGTTTAGACCCTCTGACCAAGTCTTACCAATAATTAAAGAGGCAATAAAGAAAAAACCCAAAGTAATCTGGCTTCAAGAAGGAATACACAATGAAGAGGCAGAAAAGCTTGCCAAAGATGCAGGAATCGAGGTTGTATACAATAGATGTATGCTAGCAGAACATAGAAGGTTAGCATAATGTCTGATAACTCATTTCAATCATTTTATGAAGAATTAAAACTTCTAGTAGAAAAATTTGAGAAACGTCAAATGCAGATAAAAGTTGAATCAGATCTTGATTTTGATTCTGTAAAAATTTTTGGAGAAAAAATGGATTCTGTAACTCGTGCAAAGCTAGGAGTTGAAGATGCTGCTGAATTAGCATATACAACTGCAGAACACCATCCATACTGGGCTGTATTATACAATTGTACTGAAATAACAAAAACAATTCTTGATAAATGGAAGGATGAAGTGACTTCTGAACAACTAGAAGAAATGAAATGGAATCTAAAGGAGATTCAAAACACTATCTCAAATATAGAAAATAAACTCAAAAAATAATCAGATAAATACAATCAATAACAAAAACAATCCATGGCAATTAAGATTGGAATTATAGGAAAAACCAATACAGGTAAAACTACATTTTTTAATTCTGCTACATTAGCCTCTACTGAAATTTCCACTTACCCATTTACAACTAAAAAACCACAAAATGGAACTGCGCAAGCAATCACTTTATGTGTACACATGGAATTCAACGTACAATGTGAACCCAATGGGTCCAAATGTATTGATGGATGGCGTTACATTCCAATTGAACTAATTGATTTACCTGGATTAATCAAAGATGCATGGAAAGGAAAAGGATTAGGAAATCAGTTCCTCTCAATTGCTGCTCAATCTGATGCATTACTTCATGTTGTTGATTGTTCTGGCAGTATAGATTCAACAGGAAAAATTACTGAGCCGGGTTCAGGTGATCCAGTATCTGACTTTGCTGACATTGAAGAAGAGTTGGTAATGTGGTATCAAAAAATTCTCGAAGGTAATCGTGACAAACTATCAAAAAACATTCGAGATGGTGCAGATCAAGTAGATGCTTT